>CAZWDD010000006.1:8193-47649 GCA_964632345.1 uncultured Solibacteraceae bacterium
ACGCCGCTGAGCATGCGGATGGTGGAGCCGGAGTTGCCGGCATCGAGATCGGCGGTGGGCGCCTGCAGACCGCGGAGGCCACGGCCGTGGACCTTTATCTCGCCGTCAACCTTCTCGATGGCGATGCCGAGCGACTGCATGCAGCCGAGGGTGGAATGGGGGTCTGCGCCGGAAGAGAAATTCTTGAGAGTGGAAGTTCCATTGGCGATCGCGGCGAGGATCGCGTAGCGATGGGAGATGGACTTATCACCGGGGAGGCGGATAGCGCCGCCGAGCGCTGGAGAAGGGGCAATGCGAACCTGCATGGGCAACTTCTCCATTGTAATGGCCATTTCGGCCGAAGCTGCCCGGCGGGAGCGGATTTTCTACGCGGTGGCGAAGTGGGAGAGCGGGTAGTGGAACAACGGGGGCGTGGCGCGGAAGCGTTCAAAGCGATAGCCGACGCCGAAGACGGTCTGGATATAGGTATCGCCGAATTCGCCGAGTTTGCGGCGGAGGCGGCGGATGTGAACGTCGAGCGTGCGGGTACGCGTGCCCTGGCAGTAGCCCCAAACCGAGCTGAGCAGAACGTCACGAGGGACGATCTCACCAGCATTGCGGGCGAGCATGGCCAGCAGTTCGTACTCCTTGCGGGTCAGGGTAAGGCGGCGGGTGTCGAGTTCAACGGGGCCGCCGGCTTCGATCTTTAAGTGCTCATCAGAGTACATCGTCATACGGTCCATGACGGTAGAGTAGGGGAGATCGGCGCGGAGGTGGTTCGGAAGTTGTAAAAAATCTGTAAAAGCGCTTAGGAGGCCAGAAATTCGTAGGCGCGGTGGCGCACGGGTTCCGGAAAATCGTGACCGGCAACGGGGTGTTCGACGATGAGGCGGCGGGCGGGAAAACGCGAGCGAACGGCGTTGACGACATCGTCGACGCCGGTGACCTCGAAGTTGGAATCGCCGGTGGGTGCGTTGACAAAGACGGCACGGGGAGCGATGGCGGCGAAGACGTCGGAGAAGTCGAACGGGACCTGGGCGGGGCTGTTGCCATAGACGGCGGCGATGCGCGGCATATAGCGTTGGGAGGTCCAGCCTTTCAGATTGCCGCCGTAGTATTTGGCGAAGGCGGTGAAGCCGCAGCTGGTAACGGTAGCGCGGATGCGAGAGTCGAAGGCGGCCAGGAACAGGGCGTTGTGGCCGCCGAGGGAGTGGCCGATGGCGGCGATGCGGCGCTTGTCGACGCGGGGGTGGGCGGCGAGGAGATCGACCCCACGGATGTGATTGACGATGCCGTACATGGTGGCGCTCTGGTAGCCGCGGCCATAGACGTCGCGGTCAAAATCGGTTTTGTCTTCCCCGAAGGACGGATAGTCCGGTGCCAGGACCACCCAGCCGCGCTCGGCGAGTTCCTTTGCATAGTGCAGATTGGGCTTGCCGCCGAGGCCGGCGGGTTCATCCTTCCCGATGGCGGTGGTCTGATGGAGCGCGATGGCCGCCGGACGGCGGCCGGGAGCGGCCGGTTCCAGCAGCCAGGCAGAGACGGTGCGGCCAGGCTCCGGCTTGTACGTCAGGCGGGTGCGGGTGACGCCGCTGGCAGATGCCGTTTCAAGCGTGCGGATCGCCAATGGGCGGCGGCGATCGAGCGCGGGAAGGGGCCCCATGGCCAGTTCCATCCGGCGCAGGCGCGCGGAGCGGGACTGAGAGTACGCGGGCAGGGCGAGCGGAACGGAGAGGAAGGCGCGTCGCAGCATGGCTCTCCGATTTTCCCGCAACCGGGCGGCTGTGTCATAAAGGGGGAGTGATCCCGATCCTATTGCTTTTCACCGCACTTGCGGCACTCGGCCAGCCGGCGCCTAACCACTACGTGGCCCCGCGGGCCAAGAGCCCGGTGCGCATTGACGGCCGCATCGACGGACAGTGGAAGCAGGCACCCTGGACGACGCTGTTCGTTGACATCGAAGGCGACGCGAAGCCCCGGCCGCGATTCCGCACACGCGCCAAGATGCTGTGGGACGACACCTACTTCTACATTGCCGCCGAGTTGGAGGAACCACACGTATGGGGGACGCTGACCGAGCACGACGCCGTGATCTTCCACGACAACGACTTTGAAGTCTTCGTGGACCCGAACAGCGACAGCCACGAGTATTTCGAGTTCGAGATGAATGCCTTGAATACGGGCTGGGACCTGTTCCTGCCGAAGCCGTACAAGGACGGCGGGAAGGCGGACAATGGCTGGGAGATTCCGGGCCTGAAGACGGCGGTGGCGATACAGGGAACGCTCAACAACCCGGCCGACCGGGACAAGGGCTGGACGCTGGAGATCGCCATGCCGTGGAAGGCATTTGGCGAGGCGGCACGGATGCCTCTGCCGCCGCGGGCGGGAGACATCTGGCGCGTGAATTTCTCACGCGTCGAGTGGCAGCACGAACTGCACGAGGGCAAGTACCGCCGGGTGCCGAAGACGAAGGAAGACAACTGGGTGTGGTCGCCGCAGGGGAAGATCAACATGCACCTGCCGGAGTACTGGGGCTATGTGCAGTTTTCGGGGAAGACGAGGAGCGTGGAACCGTTCACGGGAGAGCCGTCGTGGCCCATCCGGATGAAGCTGCAGAGCTACTACACCCTGCAGCAGGAGTTCCGGCGGAAAGCGAACCGTTGGGCGACGCCGGACGAGATTGCTGCGCCGGCCGGGGTGACCCTGACGACGGGAGGGGACGGCATGTGGCGGGCTTGCGCGGAGGGCTGGTGCATCCGGCAGGACGCTCTGGTGACGAAGAATTAGAGCGGCTTGACGGGGATGCCGGCGCCGTGGAGACTGGTCTCGACGGCCGCACGGGAAAGCCGGGAGGCGTCGTAATCGACGATGATTTTATCGAGCGACGGCTCCACCTGAATCCGCTGGAATCCGTAGATCCCGTGCGCATCGGAGATCCGCTTCATCAGCGTATCGTCGAGGGGACGGAGCAGTTCGTAGCGCAGTTGAACCTTGGTCATAGAGCTTTCGAATAACAGAATAGCAGGGCTATCCCCAAAGCTCATGCACGGGTTGATAGAGCCCCTCGTTGGCGTAGGGCACGTACTCGAAACCGCGGCCAAAGGGGTCGTCGTAACGGATATTGGTCCAGTTGATGCCGAGGGCGGAATAGATGGTGGCCTCGACGTCCTCGACGCGGACATCGCGCTCGGCCGACCAGCCGTACTCGCGCGAGCGGGCGCCGATTTCATCGGTCACGCCCAGCGCCCGGCCTCCCTTGACCCCGCCGCCAGCGAAGAAGACGAACTGCTGCAGATAGTGGTCCCGTCCGGCGGTGGCCGAGAGCGGGCCCACGGTGCGGCCGAACTCGCCCATCATGACGACGAGGGTTTCATTCAGCAGGCCGGCCGCCTTGAGGTCGGCGAGCATGGTGCTGAGCGCGTTGTCGAGCACGCGGCCAAGGGAAAAGATGGAGGTCTGGCCGGCGGCGGTGGAATAGATATTGTTATGCATATCCCAACCGCCGAGGGTTACCTGGATATAGCGGGTGCCCATGTTGGCTTCGAGGACCTGTTTGGCCGTGAGCAGCGCGTTGCCGAAGGCGGTGCTGCCATAACGGGCGCTGTCGTCGGTGGTGTAGCGGAAGGCTTTCTCGACGGCGGGGTTGTACATGAGGCCCCGGGCCGCTTTGTAGAAATCGCCGAAATCCGACATCGCATCGCCGAGTGGGGACTCAAAGCGCAGCGGGTGGTCGAGTTTTTCCAGTAGGTCGTACTTGGTGTTGAATCGGACGCCGCCGTCGGCGTGAGTCGTGTTGGCGAGACCATTCGGATTGGGCGCCATCTTGAACGGCTCATAGGTGGCGGGCAGGTAACCGGAGCCGACAGCCCCGTCGGAGTTAAGCGCCAGGAAGGTGGGGAAGATCTGGCCCTCCGTGCGTTCGTGACGCTTCTCGGCGGAAACGATGGCACCCATATTGGGCGCAACATCGCCGAGTACGGCAGCGGGACTGCGCCCGATCTGCACCCAGGTCTGGCTGAGCGAATGCTGCGCTGCCCAGGCGCGGGCGGAGCGGATGATGGCGATGTCGTCAACCTGTTCGGCGAGCTTCGGAAACACGCCGGTGTTCCAGGGGATGCCCTTGACGTCGGCCGGTTCGAAGGCGGAGGGAGTGATGCCGTCGGTCATTTTCAGATCGAAGGTATCGACGTGGCTCGGGGCGCCGGAAAGCAGAATGAAGATGACGTTGCGGGCCGTGTTCTTCGTCTCTACATCCTGACCCTTGATGATCTGGGCGGACAGCGGCGAAGAGGCGAGGTAACTGCCGGAAACGCCGGCGCCGAGAAGACGGAAAAAGTCCCGGCGGCTGGCGGAGCGGCGGGAGTAGAACGGGGTGTGTGCGTGGGGATTCTTCGCTACAAAGCGGCGGAATTTGGATTCGTTGAACATGTGTGCGCTCCGTGCCTAGTAGTTAAAGAAGAAGTCCACTTTGTTATAGAGGGACCAGAGGAGGTTCTCGGCGGCCTGCTGGCGGTTGCCGGACTGGAGCGCGGCTGCTGCCGCCTCGCGCTCGGCGCCGTCGGGCGGACGGGACAGGACGGTGAGGAAAAGATTGTCGATCAACTCGTCGTCGGTTTTGTTGATCTGCTGCCGGAGCAGGCTTTCGCGGCCGCCTGTGACGGTGGAGCGGGTGCGGGAGATGACGAAGTTATTGTTCATCAACGTCAGGGCCTGCTGATCGGAGCCGTCGCGGCGGCGCTCGGTCTCCTCGCGGTCGCCGGGATAGAAGGGCGCCATGAAGCCGGCCGCCGACCCGCGAGAGGCCGGGCTGGTGGTCTGCATGGCGTAGTTGACCACGCGAATGACGGCCGGGGCGCCATTCGGAATGCGGCTGGTGGTGGCGATGTTGATATTCGGCAGAAGGTTGGATGTCTGCGCGACGGCGTCGTGGATCTCCTCCGCCCAGAGCCGCTTCACCAGGCGGCGAGCGTGGAGCGACTCCCATTCGGGGTTCCAGTCGCCTTCATAACGGGCGCTCAACTGATAAGCCTCCGAGGTGACAATGCGGCGCATGAGTTCACGCAGGCTGTACTCGTTGTTGATGAAGTCCTGCGCGAGATCGCGCAGCAAGGCGGCGTTGGAGGGCTGGAGCGTCCAGGGTTCCTCGGGCGGGTTATCGGGATCGAGGCGGTCCGGGTCCATCTGGTTGACGGGTTCCACCAGGCCGCGGACCATCAGTTCCTTCCAGATATAGTTGACCGTTGCGCGAGCAAAATTGAAGTCAGCGATCACCATACGGGCGGCAGCCATGCGGAGCGGTTCACCGGCGCCGGGACCTTCCCCGTCTCCGAACGGATAGGCCGGGGGGACGGCGCGCAGGCCCGCAATCTCGATCCGCGGCGGACGGTTTCCGGTGGTGGTGTTGAGCAGGTAGACGCCCCGGGGATTCGTGCCGACGCGCCACCAGAAGATGTTCGGATCGGGCCGCTGATCGCGCGGCTGCTGCTGAAAGTTCGATTGCGCGAAGAAAGCCGCGAAGCCATACGCCTGGATACGGCTGGAGCGTTTGCCCCACAGGCTCAACGTATCCACATGGCCACGGCCGTTATGGCACATGATGCAATTGAAAGTGCTGTTGCCGAGGAACGTCTCCATGGTGGCGGCGGCCATCTGGTCGTAGTGATCCTGCGCCGGGCCACCAGTAGTGCGGTTGCCGACCTGCCAGTTCAGGACACCGTTCTCCCAGGAGTTCGTCCCCTCAGCGGCGATCAGCTCAAAGGCCATCCGGTTGTAGGGCTTGCCTTCCTTGAGCGAGTCGTAAATCCAACGGTAGAACGCTTCCCTGCCCTCGGCGCGGCGGACGGTATTGGTGGCGCGGACCAAGTCCGTATTGCGATAGAGATCCCCGAAGAACATCGCCCACTTGTCCACCCACTCGGAGGACTGCAACAACTCCTCGACGTACCGCTCCCGCTTGCCGGGGTCCGAGTCGCTGACGAAGGCGCTGACACGCTCCGGCGCCGGGACGCGCCCGGTCAGATCGAGCGACACGCGGCGGATGAACTCATAGTCACTGGTACGGGCCGCCGGCTGAATGCCGCGTTCCTGCAATACGCCGAAGATGTGGCGGTCAATCAGGTTGCCGGATTCGATCCCGCGGGAATCCTGTGCGGCGGCGGCGCGTCCCCCGTTGCCAAGCCGGTTCACCACCTGCTGCGTCTGCCGGGAGTAGGCGCCGCGCGGACGGCGGGCGGCGCCAAGCATGTTCTCCTGAAACTGCGCGCGCCGCGGTCCGAAGAAGACGCACTCGGCATGATCGGCGTTGACGGTTGGCTCCTCGGACTGCGCATGGAGCGAAGGAACGCCGGTCATCCCGGCGGCGATGGCAATCGCCAGATAAGCGTATCGTTTCATCTTGGATCTATCCCTACCGGTTCCGGGTGATCCCCTAAGCCGGGAACACCCCAATCCAGAAATGCGACCAAGGCGTTTATCACCTTGATTCTACGGGATTCAACCCCTACCGCAAGAGCAAGTTTCGCCTCTCAGGCAAATTTAATTTCAGAAGGGGGAAAGCACTTATCACCCGCAACTCGGTTGCGTTGCTAAACTATTGAAAACAAAGGGTCGACTTCTGATAGACTAGGGGCGTGCGAAATTCCCGGCAAACCGTGTGCGCCTTCCTGGCGGCCGGCGTATGCTTATTCAGCCAACAGCCGCTGACGCTTGCCGACGCATTGCGCGAGGCACTGGCGAACCATCCGCTGCTAGCGGCGGCCGATGGGCGGGTGGGAACGGCGCAGGGATTGCTGGAACAGGCCGCCCTGCGGCCAAACCCGACGTTGACGTTCCAATTGGAAGGCCTGCGGGCGTGGCAGCGGCCGTATCGTCCGTTCATTGAGAACGATCAATTCATCTATCTTTCGCAGACGCTGGAGACGGCGCGAAAACGGGAGCGGCGGACGGAGTTGGCGGGAGCGAACAAGGCGCTGGCGGCGATTGCGCGGGACGTGCTCGCGCAGGCGGTGGCCGCACAGGTGCGGGATGCCTATTGGGTGGCGGTGGGCGCGGCGCGGATGGAGTCCGTATACCAACAGACTTTGCAGAACTTCGCGCAGACGGTGGAGTACCACGAGATACGGGTTCGGGAAGGTAACATGGCGGAGGCGGACCTGATCCGGGTGCGGTTGGAGTTGGAGCGACTGCGGCTGGCGGCGTCCGGCGCCGGGCTAACCGCTGAGCGTGCGGTGATCGCACTGCAGCGGGAGATGGGCCGGACGACGATTGCCCGGGCGCTGCCGCTGGCGGGCACGCTGGAAGGAGAGTCCCCGCTGCCGGCCGAGAGCGAGGAAGAGGCACTGAACCGGCGGGCCGAGGTACGGCTGGCGCGCCAGAACGTGAACGCATCGATGGCGAACGAGAAACTGCAGTTGGCGCTGGCCCGGCCGGATGTCGACCTTTCGGGCGGCTACAAGCGGGCCAGCGGGTACGATGGCGTGCTGGCGTACCTGAGCGTGGATTTGCCGTGGCGCAACCGCAATCAGGGCAACATCGCAGCGGCCGGCGCGGAGACGGGAGTGGCCCGATCCACGGTGGCGGCGGCGGAGGCAACCGTACGCGCGGAGGTGCGGGCAGCCTATACGGCGCACCGTGTCCGGCGGGAACAGGTGATGGGCATGTTGCAGGTATTGGCGCAGAATGCATCGGAGACGGCACGGATCGCGCAGGCGGCCTACCGGGAAGGCGGGGCCGACCTACTGCGGCTGCTCGACGCCGAGCGGGTGCGGCTGGAAACGGATCTGCTGCGCGTACAGGCGCTGACCGAGTTCCGTTTGAGCGAGTCGGCTGTGGAAACGGCCATGGGGGTGATGCCGTGAGAAGGACACTGTTGGGAGTGTTGGCCGTGCTGGCGGCCTGCGGCGGCAAGCCGGAGCCATCCGCCGCACCAGAGCCGAAACCCGCGGAGGCGAAGAGCGAACCGGGCGAGGTGCGGCTGAGCGAGGCACTGCAGAAGACGGCCGGAATTGAGACGAGGCAGGTGGAAACACAGGCAGCCCCGGTGACGCTGCGGCTAAACGGGCGCGTCGTCGCCAACGAAGAGCGGACGCACAAGGCAGGGACGGTGACCGACGGGCGCGTAATGGAACTGCTGGCCAACGTGGGCGACCGGGTGCAGCGCGGCCAGGTGCTGGCGCGACTGCATAGCCACGACGTTCACGAGTCACGCAGCGCCTATCTGAAAGCCAAGGTGGAACTGGCGCGGCTGGAAGCCCAGCAGTTATTCGCGGAGCGGAACCGGGACCGCTTGCGGCGTCTGTTTGACCTGAAGGCGGCATCCCGCGAGCAGTTGGAATACGCGGAAAACGAGGTGCGCAACACACTGGCGGGGATCGAGGCGGCGAGGCTCGAATTGCGGCGAACGAAACAGCACCTGGAGGAGTTCCTGGACGTCCCGGCCGAAGAACCGGCGAGCCAGCCCGCGGGACCAAAAACCAGCGGCGCCCCGCACCAGGCCGACTGGGTTCCGGTGAAGTCCCCGGCGGCCGGCGTAGTCATTGCCCGCTCGATCAGCACCGGATCGGTGGCGCAGCCTGGCACGGACCTATTTCTTATCAGCGACCTGGGCACCGTATGGATGCTGGCGGCGCTGCCGGAGGATCAACTGAACCGGGTTCGCACAGGCATGCCGGCGCAGGTGTTCGTGCGGGCGTTCGAGGACCGGCCGTTTCCTGGGCGCATTACGTTAATAGGGGATCAACTCGACCCCGTCACGCGCACCGTACAACTGCGCGTGACGCTGGCCAATCCGCGCGGTGAGTTGAAGCCGGAAATGTATGCATCGGCCGAGATCGCCACGGGCGGCAGCAGCGAGGCGATATTCGTGCCACAGGAGGCTCTGCAGGAATTGAGCGGACAGAACGTCGTTTTCCTTGCCGGAGGCGAGGGCCGCTTTCAGTTGCGGGCGGTGGAGACGGGAGCGCGGGTGGGAGGAATGGTCACCATCATCTCCGGCCTAAAGCCGGAGGACCGGGTGGTGACACGCGGGGCATTCGTTCTGAAGTCCGAGATGCTGAAATCGACGCTAGCCGAGGAGTAACGCGACTTGCTGAATCTCCTCATCGACGCGGCGCTGCGGAATAAGATTCTGATACTGGCGGCGATTTTGCTGCTGATCGGCGGCGGCGCCTACAGCCTGATGGAACTGCCGATCGATGCATTCCCGGACCTGACAAACAACCAGGTGACGGTGGTGACGGCGTGCCCCGGCATGCCGCCGACGGAGGTAGAGCGGCTCGTATCGTGGCCGTTGGAAACCACTCTGATGGGCCTTCCCCGCGTGGTGGAGGCACGGTCGGTGTCGAAGTTCGCGCTGTCGAAGATCACCGTGGTGTTCGAGGATGGCGTCAACCCTTACTTCGCCCGGCAGTTGGTGAACGAACGGGTGCAGGAGGTGCGGGGGCGGATTCCGGAGGGGCTGGAGCCGGGGCTGGGCCCGAACGCGACGCCGTTTGGCGAGGTGTATCAGTTCACTGTGGACAGCGAACAGTTGCCGCTCGATGAGCGGAAGGCGTTTCTCGATTGGGTCATCCGGCCGCTACTGCGGACGGTGCCGGGAATCGTGGAAGTGGAGACGTGGGGCGGGCTGACGCGGCAGTACGAGATTGGAGTGCGGCCGGAGTCACTGGAGCGCTACGGCCTGCGGCTGGCCGATGTGGAGGAGGCGGTGGCCGCCAGCAATGCAAACTTCGGGGGCGGGTTTATCGAGTTCGGCGGCGAGCAGCATACGGTGGTCGGCAAGGGCCGTCTGGCGCGGGCGGCCGAGTTGGAAAATATCGTCATCACGGCCCGGGCCGGGACCCCGGTGCTGCTGCGCGATGTGGCAACGGTGAAGACGGGCGCGCTGCAACGGCAGGGGGCAACGCTGCGGGACGGCAAGGGCGAGTCGGTATCGGCCATGGCGATCATGCTGAAGGGGGAGAACTCCCGCGAGGTGATCGAGCGGGTGAAGTCGCGACTTGGGACGCTGCAACTACCAGCGGGAGCGCGGATCGTTCCTTTTTACGACCAGAGCGAGGTAATCAACCGGACCATCGCCACCGTGCGGCGGAATCTGGCCGAAGCCGGGCTGCTGGTGATCGCGGTACTGCTAGTATTTCTGGGCAACGTGCGGGCGGCGCTGCTTGTGGCGGCGGTAATTCCACTGTCGCTGCTGGCTGGCTTCATCGGCATGAAGTGGTTCGGGGTGACGGCCAACCTGATGTCGCTGGGTGCGGTGGATTTCGGCATGATCGTCGACGGCGCAGTGGTGATGATTGAAAACGCGGTGGCGCGGCTGGGCGGGCGGAGGGAAGGGGAGGAGATCGATGGGGTGATCCGCGCGGCGGCGCACGAAGTGGCACGGCCCATCGTGTTCGCGGTGGGCATTATTACAGCGGTCTACGTGCCGATCTTTTTCCTGGAGGGACTGGAAGGCCGCATGTTCCGGCCGATGGCCGTGACGGTGGTATCGGCGCTGGTGGGGTCGCTGCTGCTGGCGCTGTTCGCCATGCCGGTGCTGGCGTCGTACCTGCTGCGGCGCGGCGTACGGGCGCATCGCGAGGAGGGTTGGTTTGAACGGCTGCGGAACCTCTACCGGCGGCTGCTCGACAGCACGCTGCATCATCGCAGGCTGACCGTGTCGGCGGGTGCACTGATTGCGGCTGTGGCACTGGGTTCGATTCACTTTCTGGGCACGGAGTTCATGCCGCGCCTGGAAGAGGGATCGATACTGGTGCAGACCAAGAAACTGCCGGGAGTATCGCTGACCGATTCCTCGCGGCTGTCAACCGAAGTGGAGAAGGCGCTGCTGACTCTGCCCGAGGTGCGGGGCATTGTTTCCAAGCTGGGCCGCCCGGACCTGGCAACGGACCAGATGGGAATTTTCGAAGGCGACGTCTACGTGCTGCTGCAGCCGCAGGAACAGTGGCAGGCCCGATCCAAAGAGGAGCTGATCGCGAAGATGCGCGTGGCGCTGGAAGCCGTGCCGGGCGTGGCCTACAACTTCACACAGCCCATGGCGATGCGGCTGGACGAGACGATCAGCGGCATCAAGGCGGACGTGGCCGTGAAGATCTTCGGCGAGGACCCGGCGGTGCTGGATGCACTGGCGCTGCGGGCGTTCCGCATTCTGGAGCGGGTACCGGGCGCGGCCGACGCGCAGATGGAGGTAACCAGTGGCGTGGCCGAACTGCATGTGGAGCCGGACCGGGCGGCGCTGGCGCGCTACGGCATTCATATCGACGACGTCCGCATGATGGTGGAGGCGGCAGTGGGGGGCCGGCCCGTCAGCGAGATGATTGAGGGCCAGCGGCGCTTCGGCATCGTGGTACGCCTGCCGGAAAGCTACCGCATCCGGCCCGATGCGCTGGAGCAGGTACGGCTGCAGGCGCCGGGCGGGGAACGAATTTTGCTGGGCCAGGTGGCGCGCGTCTTCACGGCACGAGGGCCGGAGGTGGTGAGCCGGGAAAACGGAATGCGGAGGATCGTCGTGCAGTGCAACGTGCAGGGCCGGGACCTGGGTGGATTTGCCAACGATGCGCGGCGACGGATCGCCGAGCAGGTGCCGTTGCCGCCTGGGTACTTCATCGACTGGGGTGGACAGTTCGAAAACCAGGAGCGGGCGATGAAGCGGCTGGCACTGGTGCTGCCGCTATCGATTCTGGTAATTCTGACGCTGCTCTATTTCACCTTTCACTCGATGCGGCAGGCAATGTTGATCTTGAGCAACGTCCCGTTCGCGCTGGTCGGGGGCGTGGCCGCATTGTGGCTGCGCGGGATGAACCTGAACCTCAGCGCGTCGATCGGCTTCATCGCGCTGTTCGGCGTCGCGGTGCTGAATGGAATCGTGATGGTCAGCCAGATCAACCGCCTGCGGGAGGACGGCATGGCGGAGGAGGAGGCGGTGGCGGCCGGCGCGGCCATGCGGTTGCGCCCGGTACTGATGACCGCCCTGGTGGCCAGCCTCGGATTCCTGCCGATGGCACTTTCGACCAGCGCGGGCGCCGAGGTGCAAAGGCCGCTGGCGTCGGTGGTCATCGGCGGCCTGGTCTCCTCCACCGCACTGACCCTCTTCCTGCTGCCGGCGATGTACGGCTGGTTCCGGCCGAAGCGTGGAACGGCGCCGGTTACTTCACCTTGGCGTACTTCTTGAACTCTTCGGCGATGCGGGCTTCGGCCGCGTCTCCGGGGTGAATGATGAGCCGGTAACGGAAGCGGATGGAGGCGCCCTTGCTCAGGGGCATCTCGCCGTTCTTGGTCTTGTCCCGTTCGAAATCGCGCACGCCGAAGGGATTGGCGGCATAGAGGCCGTACCCGCGCGAGTGCCAGTAAGTGGGGTGGCGCGGGTTGGTGGGGTGGTCGAGAATCGCAAGGCCCACCTTTTCGCCGTCCACGGTGCCGGCGTAGTCCAGCCACGGGGAACGCGTTCCCCAGACGGCCTTTTCGCCTTCCTTGCCGTCGGCGGAGCGCATCCTTCCGCTATGCTTCTCTTCGAGTTCGGTCGTCAGCCGGATGGCAAAGGTGCCTTCCTTGGTGTCGCCGAAAGTTACGTCCTCAAGCGCCGTCAACGTGATATCAAAGTCGATCCAGCGCTGCGTCGGGTGGCTATAGAACGTCATGGTGCGCTGCTCGCTGAGCAGTCCTTTCCCGGACGGATCCTGCCATTCGAAAGTCGCGCCGACCTTCCCCTTCTTCTTCCCGCTCTCAACGGCGGTGACACGGCGCGTGATGATGCTCCCCCGGCCCGCCTTTCCAGCGCCCTTCTGGTTCTTTTCGTTCGCCCAGAAATCGACCTCATTCACCAGTCCGTGCGTAAACCAAAGCCCGCGGTGGTGCGGGTGGTCCTTCGCCTCGCCTGGCACGGCCTCCATCGGGTAGGACCGCGTGACGATCTTGCCGGTAGCCGTCCGCAACGGGTGCAGGTAAGGCTTGACGGCGTCGGCGCCGACGAAAAACTCGGTGAATGGCTTACCGTCGATCGTCACCGCGACGCGGTCCGGCATCTGCTTCACCTGAACCTGGGCCAGGCACGTCAACGAACAAGCAAGAAAGAGAGCGCGCAATTGCATCTCTCACATTCGATCACAACCGCGCGCTCTCCGCATCAGGGCTAGGCCCGGACAAACTTCCGGCCGTCGTACATCGCCTTGTTCGCCATATGCGGACCGGCAACGGCGGCGGCCGCAATCTCCACCGGACAGTTCGGTTCCTGCCGGGTCCGCATGCAGTCGAAGAAGTTCTGCACGTGCGCCTCCACCGGGACCGGCGCGAGCTTCGACATCGATGGCTCCATGTTCTTCTTCCACGGTTCGGAGAGAACTGTGTAGCCGGCATCGTCGAGAATCATCGTCGCCTTGTCGCCCTGCAGGAAGATGGACCAGCCGTTCTGGTAGCTGTTGCAGTAGTCCAGCGTCCAGGTGGCGAGCATGTTGGGATACTCAAAGACCGCGCTGAAGACATCCGGGTGCTCGGCGCCCTTCATCTTGGCCACATATCCGCTTGCCTGCGCGGCCGATGGCGCGCCGTTCTTGGTAAACCACTGCACAACGTCCATCAGGTGGGTGCCCTGATCGGTCATGTTGCCACCCGCATAATCGATAAAGTAGCGCCAGCGGCGGAAACGCATCGGCTCCAATTCGCGATGAGGGGCGGTGCCGAGGAACCGGTCCCAGTCGAGCTTGCCCTCCAGCCCGGAGTTATCCAGTTCCTTCGCGATGTTCCAATTCCACTGCGCCTTGACGAGTGCGATGCGGCCCAGCATGCCTTCATCCACCAGCCGCTTGGCCTCAATCAACGCGGGCGCCGAACGGCGCTGCATTCCGATCTGCACCACCTGCCGGGCCGAGCGCACGGCCTTGATCATCCGCTCACTCTGCTCCAGGCTGTGCGAGAGCGGCTTTTCCAGGTAGACGTCCTTCTTGGCGTCGAGCGCCGCCATCAGCATGGGTGCGTGCTGGTGATCGGGCGAGGCGATCATCACGCAATCGGCCTTGATCTGCTGCAGCAGTTCGCGGTAATCGAGAAACTTCTTGGCCTCCGGCTCCAGTTCGGCTGCCTTCTGCAGGTTGGGCTCATAGACGTCACAGACAGCCAGGCACACAGCGCCGAGCTGCTTGAACTTGCCCATCAGATAGCGGCCGCGCCCCCCGGTGGCAATCGCGGCGTACGTGATCCGGTCATTCGCGCCGAACGCGGTTTGAGGAATGAAAAGCGGCGCGGCGCCGATCGCTCCCATAAAATGGCGGCGATTCGAGTTCATAGGCGGATTCTCCTCTCCGCCCGTACTCTATCAGAAGTTTAATCGCGTATCGCGGTCAGGACGCGGGAGGGGTAGAAGCCCTGCCGGACCAGGCGTTCGCCCGTTACACGGAACCCGGTATCGACGAGAATTTCGTCGGCAGTAGAGTCTACCTGACGGCCCCAGAACGCCGGGACGAGCGAACTCGCCACGCGATACGCCTGGTTGAAAAACTCCACCTGCTGGCCGATGAGAATCGTCGTGAACCGGCCGCGCGGCTTCAGTACGCGGTGCAGTTCCTCCATAGTCCGGTAGACGTCTTCGGTGGAAAGCAGCTCAAATAGGTAGCAGCAGAAGATCGAGTCGAACTCGCCATCGCGGTAAGGAAGCGCGCGGGCGTCCACCGCCTGGCAGTCCAACCGCGCGCGGGGAAATTGCTTGCGGGCGTGCGCCTGCGTTCGGGCGGCCATATTCGGGGACAGATCGACGCCGCAGGAGTAGCCCCCCTGGTTGCTGCGGACCAGCCGCCGGAACATCTCACCGGACCCGGTGGCCACTTCGAGCACCTTCATTCCGTCCCGCAGTCCACTCATCTCAAGCGCAATCTTGTGGGCCTTCGAATGGAAGAAGAACGTTGAAGCCGGGTAGACGCGGGCCAGGTGATTGTAGACGCGCTTGGTGCGAGTGGCGATGGTCTGGTGGAGTCTTTCCGTCTGGATGGCGACAGCGGTCTGCATAATCAGTCGTTGCGGCATTGTATCTTATCTGCGTCCGTTCACGTCAGGGAACTCGATATGGGTCCGCGTTCCTTCCCCCGGTCGGCTGTCAACATCCATTCTGTAATCATCGCCGAAAAGCACCTGCAGCCGCTCATTGACGTTGGAGACGCCAATCCCGGAATCAAACATGGTAGCGAGTTTCGATTCCTCAACGCCGACGCCGTCATCCTCGATTTCGATGTGCAGCCGGTCCTGTCGCAACCGCGTGCGAAGCGTGATCACGCCTCCCTCGATCTTGGAACTTAGGCCGTGCTTGATGGAGTTTTCAATGATCGGCTGCAGAAGCATGGAAGGAATCAGCCGGTCGAGCGTGTCGGGCTCCGTCTCGTTGACGAAACGGAGTTTGTCACCGAAGCGGGTCATTTCAATGCTCAGGTAGTCATTGATGAAGCTGATCTCGTCACGCAGGGGACTCAGGTTTTCGTCCTTGCGCAGCAGGCGGCGCAGGATATTGGAGAGTTTGCGGACGACGTTGCGGGCCTGTTCGGGATTGGTGCGGATCAGCGAGTTGACGGTATTGAGCGTATTGAACAGGAAGTGCGGATTGATCTGGCTGGTGAGGGCGCGCAGCCGCGCCTCGGTCAGCAGCCGCTGCTGGGCGCCGAGCAACTGCTCCTGCCGGATGGAGTTCCAGATCTTCAGCGGAATGGCGAAGGCGAAGATGGTGGTGGAATAGATCAGGACGAAGCCGAGCCACTCGGGGTCCTTCCAGTGCGCGTAGAGGGTGTAGAGCAGCCGGTCATCGGGCAGCAACTGGCTGAGCGCCCAGCGGGCAAACTCCGCGAAGATCACGGTGCCAAGCATGGTCCCATGAAAAAGCGTGACGCGGGCGTCGTATTTCGAGCGCAGGATGCGGTAGAGGGTGAGATCGAGATAGGGAGAGAATCGCCAGATGTCGTCCTTGGCGGGCGCGAGATCGCGCAGCAATCCGCCGGTGACGCCGATGCCGGCATAGAGCAGCATGGCGAGCAACTCTCCGTTCATGATGACGGCCGGCAGCGAGATGAGGATGCCGCCGGCCAACCCGGTGACGTACCCGCCCAGCACACCGGCCAGCAGCGCGCCTTCCAGGCCGAGGTCGAGCGCCTGGTAGTTGTTGCGCGTCAGCACGCGCAGCGCAATGCCGCCGCCGAAGATGACGCCGAACCCGAGCGCCATCTGCAGACGCTGCGGCGTGGTGCGCTCCTCCCGCGTCAACATGAGCAGAAAAGCGGCGGAACGGCCGAGAATACTGGCAAGCGCCGCGGAGACGGCCAGCTTCATTAAAAGCACTACCAGGTATTGCTCGATCATCGCCGTATAATGAGATTATCTTCGCTTTCATCTAACATGGCGGAAAATCAGGCATTTCGACTGGAAAAAGTGGCGGAAGCCGACTTTCCCACCCGATTCGGGCCGTTCCGGATCTATGGCTTCGTGGGCCACGGCGCCGGCGAGCCCGAGGAGGCGGTGGTGCTCAAGATGGGCTCGCTAGAAGGGGATCCGCCGATCGTGCGGATTCACTCGCAGTGCCTGACGGGCGACGTCTTCCATTCGCTGCGCTGCGACTGCCGGGCGCAACTGGAGCTGGCGCTGGAAAAGGTCGGCGCCGAAGGCCGCGGGCTGATCATCTATGAGCAGCAGGAGGGGCGCGGCATCGGCATCATGAACAAGCTGCGCGCCTACGAACTGCAGGACCAGGGTGCCGACACGGTGGACGCGAATCTACAACTCGGCCTGGATGTCGACCTGCGGAACTACGATCTGCCGGTGGCCATCATGAAATACTTCGGGCTGGACAGCGTGCGGTTTCTGTCGAACAACCCGGACAAGATCGGGGCGTTGGAGCGGGCTGGGGTACGGGTGGCGGAACGGATTCCGGCGATCGTCGAACCGCAGGAACACGCCGAGGATTACCTCCGAACGAAGCGCGAGCGGCTGGGCCACCTACTGGACGTCTTCTAATCCCTACTTCTGAATCCCCATCACCTTGTGGAGAGCCTCCACGGTGACAAGCGACGGCTTGAAGTTGCCGAACCGGTAGCCTTCCGCGATCCGCAGCGGCGTCCAGCCCTGCTTGTTGGGCTTATCCCAGATTTCGCGCTTCGCGCCCTTTGCAGCAAGTAGCTCCACTGCTTTCGGAGCGTTCTTGTATGCGGCGGCGTGCATGGCAGTTTCCCCGTTATTGTCGACGGCGTTGATGTCGTTGCCGAGATCGAGCGCCACCTGAATCGCCTCCAACACTTCCGGCTCGCTACCGGCATCCTCGCCGGGCGAACGCGTGCCAAGGCCGGCGGCGGCCATGAGCGGGGTAGCGTTGTCGGCATTGTTGATTTTCGGGTCCGCGCCGAGTGCCGCGAGCAACCGCATCAACTCCGCGTCGGCCGTGCGCGCGGCCATGAAGAATGGCGTCGCGCCGACGGTGTTGATGCCGGTCATCCCCAAGGCGACTTTGCGCGTCATGCGGGCGTTGAGATCTGCGCCCTTGGCGGCCAGTTTGCGGACGAAATCGAGGCTGGTCATCGAGCCCGAGCCATCGGGGGAAGGGTCATTGTCGCCAAGGCCAGGCTTACGAACATTGGTGACGAAGTGGAGGGCGGTGAGGCCCGGGCCCGCCGCATTCGGGTCGGCGCCGGCGTCGAGCAGAACGGCGCCGAGTTCAAAATGCGCGTTGATGGTGGCCAGCATCAGCGCGGTGGTGCCGGAGCGGGCCCCGCGGGGGACCTGCGCGAACTTCCGCCCGGATACCAGGCCGGGCTGCACGGTTTCGTTGACGTTGGCGCCTGCATTGAGCAGCGTGCGGACAACTCCGATATGCCCTTCACGGACAGCGAACAGAAAGGCGTTGTAACCGGAATCGAGGCGGATGTTGAGATCCGCGCCGGCGTTCAACAACGCGCCAACGGCCTCGCCGTTGCCCTCGGCGGCGGCCCACATCAGCGCCGTCTGGCCGCGGCGGGACTCGCGGGCATTCACATCCGCACCGGCCTTGAGCAGGGCCTGGACAGCCTCCGGCCGGCCCGTGCGAGCGGCCACCATCAGCATCGTTTCGCCGCCGGGCAGCGTGGCGTTGGGATCGGCGCCGGCCTTCAGCAGCAGTTCGACGATCGGGCCGCTGCCGGCCACACAGGCCAGCGAAAGCGGCGTCTCTCCATAGCGATTGGCCGCCTTGGGGTTCGCTCCAGCGGCCAGCAACAGGCTGGCGATGGCGGCGTCACTCTGGTGCGCGGCCCAGTGCAGCGCGGTGGTGCCATCGGGCTCGGCCGCATTGGGATCGGTCCTCTGGCGCAGCAGCAATTCCACAGCCGCGCGGTCCAGGCGCTTGGCCGCTTCCGCGATGGGCGGTGGCGGCGCGGCAGCGAGCGCGGCGGCGAGGAGAATGGCCCAGGACTTCACAGCGAGAGGGGCTCGGCGAGTTCGGCGATTTTGCCCTTGCTGTCGGCAAAGGAATCGAGCCGGACGCCAACGCGGTCCAGCAACGTCAGGTGGAGATTGGCCAGCGGCTGCGCGTCTTTGTAACGAATATGCCGTCCGCCGGGGACGGGTTTCCCGCCTGCCACGAGGACGGGCAGGTTGGTGTGGTCGTGCTTATCGGCGTTGCCCATGCCGCTGCCGTAGAGATACGTGGTGTGGTCGAGCAGGGAGCCGTCGCCGTCCGGCGTCGCCTTCAGCTTCTCCAGGAAGTAGGCAAACAGCGACACGTGAAAGGCGTTGATCTTGGCGACACGCGCGAGCTTTTCGGGGTCGCCGCCGTTGTGGGTGAGCGGGTGGTGCGGATCGGGAACACCGATTTCGGGGTAGGTCCGCGTGCTGGTCTCCCGCGCCAGTTGGAATGTCAGAACGCGAGTGACGTCGCCTTGTAGCGCAAGCACCTGGAGATCGAACATCAACCGCGCATGGTCGGCATACGCGGCCGGGACACCGAGCGGCCGGTCCAGATCCTGCAACTTCGATCCGGCGGCTTCGGCCTCCGCCTTCTGTACGCGGCGCTCCACCTCGCGAACCGAGTCCAGATATTGCGAGACCTTCGTGCGGTCCGAACTGCCGAGCTTGTTCTGCAGGCGGGCGATATCCTCCCGCACCCAGTCGAGCAGGCTGGCATCCTTCTTCAGTTCCGCCCGGCGGTCCTGCGACGAGCCGCCTTCGCCGAAGAGCCGTTCAAACGCCACGCGCGGGTGGGCTTCGGCGGGCAAAGGGCTGGTAGGCGAGGACCACGAGAGATTGTTCTGATAGACGCAGGCGTATCCGTTGTCGCATTGGCCGACGGTGGAGAGCAGATCCATGGCCAGTTCCAGCGAGGGCAGCCGCGTGGCCTGGCCCACGCGCTGCGCGGCGATCTGGTCGGCGGTGGTGGCCAGAAAATAGTCCGTGCTTTCGGTCCACTTGGCCGTAGCAGCACTGAGGAAGGCGGCGTTGGAGGTGGCGTGTGTACCCGGATAAGCGTTTCGGAGCTCGAGATTGGTCAACACAGTGACGTGATCGCGGACACCCTCCAGGGAACGGAGGATCGGGGAGAGTTCGCCCAGCGGTCCGGTGGGGCTCGCGGGAGTCCAATCCGTGATATGGGCGCCCATGGGAATGTAGCAATAGCCCAACCGGCGCGGTGCGCGGGCGGGAGTGGCGGCCAGCGCCGTCATGGATGGCACCATGGCATCGAGCAGCGGCAACGCAAGCGCGGCGCCGCCTCCACGCAGGAGCGTGCGGCGGGACAGGGCCTTCTTCGTGATGATCATGGCGTTCTCCTCATCTGGAACGGGGTGCTATTGACAATGCCAAGGACGAAAGACGAAAAGCGGAAATCCCTGCCTTGCGCTTCTTTCACAATTTTACGCACAGCGGGAGCGTCGGTGAACTCGACGCCGCGGCCGAGGGCGTAGGTCATGAGTTTTTCCGTGAAGGTGCCGGCGAACACCTCGGGCCGTTTCAGCAGCGCCGCCTCCAATCCCGTCACACCGGTGAACTGGCTGCCATCGGGCAGGGCTCCGGAGACGTCGACGGGAATTCCATTTTCCGCCGTGCGATAACGGCCGACGCCGTCGTAATTCTCCAGAGCGAACCCGACCGGGTCCATCAACTGATGGCAGCCGGAACAGGCAGGGTTGGCGCGATGCTCGGCGAGGCGCTGCCGCATCGTCTGCGGCTGGGAGATGCCCGTCTTTTCCGCCAGCGCGGGGACGGCAGGCGGCGGCGGCGGTGGCGGGACGCCGATGATGTTTTCGAGGATCCACTTCCCGCGGATGACCGGCGAGGTGCGCGTGGCATAGGACGTGACCATCAGCACGCTGCCATGGCGCAGCAGTCCGCCGCGCACGCTGTCCGGCGGAAGTTCAACGCGCTGGAATCGGCTGCCGTAGATATTCGGAATACCGTAGTGCTTGGCAAGGCGGCCATTCACGTACGTATAGTTCGCGCGCAGGAGATCGAGGATGCTCCGATCCTCCCGAACGATGCTCTCGACGAACAACTCGGTCTCGCGGCGGAAGGACTGCCGCAGATTATCGTCAAACCCGGCAAAGACACGCATGTCGGGCATGATGGCGTTGAGGTTCCGCAGATACAGCCACTGGGAGGCAAAGTTGGTGATCAGGACGCTGGCGCGCGGATCGGCCAGCATGCGGCGCACCTGCTTTTCGAGCACTCCAGGCTGACGCAGTTTGCCGGCGATGGCGGTTTCGAGCAGTTCCTCGTCGGGGATGCTGCTCCACAGGAAGAACGAGAGTCGCGAGGCGAGTTCGAGATCGGAGACGCGGTAGGCGGTCTTCGGCGCAACGCCAGCCGGGTCGGCTTCGACGCGGAACAGGAATTCGGGGCTCACCAGAATGGCGCGCAGTCCGAGTTCGATGCCTTCATCGAAACTGGCGGCTTCCCGGAAGAAGCGGAGCGGCGCGGCCAGGTCGACTGCGGCAACCGGGCGCCGGTAGGCCCGCCGGGCGAGCCGGGAGAGGATCTGTTGGGCACATGCCTCGGCGCGGGCCGGGGCATCGGGCCGGCAAACAAAGATGAGGCGGCGGCTGGGGGTGTCACCGGGGCGCTGCTCGCCGAAGGGACCGTTGATCGTGAGCGAGTAGACAGCGGGCTGGATGCGCGGGTGGCGGTCCATGTTGAAGTGCGCCTGGTAGGGCTGGCGTTCGGTTTCAAGCAGGATGCCGGTGAGTCGCGGGAAAGTGGCGCTGACGATGTGCGGCCCTGCCTTGACGGGGATGCGGACATTCAGATGGGCGTCGACACCGCTATGATCCTTGCCCTGCGGTGGGGCCTTGACGGTAAAGCGCTTGATGGGTTCGCCATCGATGAGCAACTCCACGTCGTGCACGCCGGCGATGCCCTCCACATGTTCGTTGCGGTCGCGCGCGAGGCGGATCTGAATGTCGTATTCGGCGTCGACTGGAAAGGTGTAGCGGAGCGCCTTGCCGCCGCGCGTGCCGAGCGGCATGCCCTCAAAATGGTCCTCCTGCGTCAGATCCGGCGGCAGGTTGAACGTGTCCCCGCCGGGCGCGCGGGCGGGGATGCCGACGGCGAGACGGCTGATGCGCCGCGCCGCTGACAGATAGCGTTCGAGCAGAGTTGGGGAGAGATCACCAACGGTGATGTTGTCAAAGCCATGGCTGGACTCGTCGGCGGGCAGCAGGTTGGAGACATCCACATCAAGGGCCAGCAGGTCTCGGATGGCGTTCTGGTACTCCGTACGATTCAGCCGGCGAAAGGTATCGGTGCGGCCGGGGTTCAGCGGCATTGCATCCAGCGCCGACTCGATCGACTGTACGGCCGACAGATACGAGGCCTCCGACGGACGGGGAATCCCAGCCGGCGGCATCGAACGGCCACGCAAACGGCGCAGCACCTTCTCCCACCGCTCGGGATGCTCGGCTGGCGTGGTGGCCTCGAGGTTGAGATTCCCCTGACGGGCGGCGCGGCTGTGGCAGCCGAGGCAGTATTTGTTGACGAATTGACGCTCCAACGGCTGCGCTGCGGTGGGAAGGGCAATCGTCCACAGGCAATACGCGGCCGTGAGCGCGAAGCGGCTCATGGTAAGCACTATATCCGAAACGGGATAGAGTATTGCTGATGCGTACCCTGTGCCTGTTTTTGCTCGCGCTGAGCCCGGAGGCGGCCGGCGGCGAATGGATTTCTCTGTTCGACGGAAAGACACTCAACGGCTGGAGCGGATTCCGCGGACCGGCCAATCCCGTGTGGACCGTGAAAGACGGATCGATCGTGGTGAACCGGCAGGGCGTACCGGGAACGCCCGGCAATGGGAACTCCAGCCTGAAGACGGATCGCACCTTCGGAGACTTCGAGTTGGAGTGGGAGTGGAAGAACGCGGCGGGCGGCAACAGCGGCCTGTTCTACCGGGCGACGGAGGACGAGGAACGCCCGCAGTGGACGGCGGTGGAGTATCAACTGCTCGACGGCGGTGCGCATCCGGACGGCCGAAACGGGCCGGACCGTTGGAGCGGCGCGGCGTATGCGCTCTACCCTCCGGCCGCCGATGCGACGCCCGTGGCCGTGGGGCAGTGGAACAAGTCGCGCATTGTGGCACGTGGCCGGCACGTCGAGCATTACCTGAACGGAAAGCTGGCCTGCGCTTTCGACATCGGCAGCGAGGACTGGAAGAAGCGGGTGGCCGCCGGCAAGTTTGCCCGCTGGCCGAAGTTCGGCGTACCGGCGCGCGGGCACATCACGCTGCAGGATCACGGCCACTTCACGGCATTCCGGGCGATTCGGATCCGCGAGCTACGGTAACAAGCGGGCGTGGGCCGGGCCACGGAACACGGCGTTCAGGAAGAGCAGGTTCATGCTGTCGAGATAGGCGCGGAAGTTCGGATCGAAGGTGAATCCGATCACATGCCCGCGGCCCTGCGGCTCCACAATCACCAGCGGCTTGAAGGCGAGTTGCTGCCGGTTCTCAGCCCACATGTAGCCACTGGCAAGCAGGTTGTTTTCCCCCAGGAAGTAGGCAGCGTTGACGCCGCGATCCAGCTTCACCGGCGAGTAAATGGTGCGGCCCTGCACCAGCGCGTTGACCGTGGGCGGAACGCCGGCGGTGATCCAATGATCCGGATCCGTTTTGGCGATACCGATGATGCCCTGCACGGCGTCGGCCGAGGCACGGTCCGGCTTGATGGCTTCCAGGTAAGCGGATTCGTCCTTGAGCAGGCGGCCATCCACGCGGCCATTTTCGGGCTTCGCGGCGTCCGGCCTCTTCGGCCCCGCCAGCGACTCGGCCGCCGTGGAAAGCAACCCGGCTGCGGGAGAGGCCAGGAAGCCGACGGCATCCTCAATGGCGATCAACGTTCCGCCACGGCTCACCCAATTCTTTAGCCGCGTCAGCGCCGCGGCGTCAAACGTGCTGCCATAGGCGGACTGGGGCGCCGGCAGGATGATCACGTCAAACGCAGCCAATTCCGTTGCGGCAAGCGTTGCGGTGCGGACGACGCTGACGGGGTAACCGAACTGCCGTTCGATGACAAACCGCGCCGCGCCCGCGCTCTGCGCCGATACCGGCCGGTCCCAGGCGAGCGCAATGCGCGGCTTCCGGAACAGCGCTACGTTGCGAGACCCGAAGTTGATGCCGCTCTCCACCCAGCCCGAATCCACCGGGACGACTTCGGCGCCGCCTGCAATCCGCGACACCGTCTCGTGCGTGGTGGCGGCATTCTCCTTCACCAGCACCACCAGCGTGCCGCGCGGGAAGGTGCGGCCGGACTGGACGAACTCCTTCTCCGCGGTGCGTACCTTCAGCCCGGCGCGCAGCGCGGCAGCCAGAAAGCGCGCCGAGTCGCGTCCCTTCCACGGCACGACATATGCCACTGACGCCCTGGCGAAGGTGGCCGTGGCCGCGGGCGGCGCGTAGGGCGTAAGCGGCGCCGTGATGGCGCTCGGAACGGGCACGCACTCCACGTTGAACAGCAACGGGAGGCTCCAGGCGGTGACGTCGTAAATCTCATCCCCAAGCCGCTTGGCGCGCCGCCGCTCCTGTTCCTTCAGGAAATCCGCCTCCATATTAATCTGCCGGTCCAGCAGCACCCGGATCAGCCGCTTGGCCGGCTGCGCCAGAGAGATGACGTACGAACCATCCGGAAATCCGTTCACCGATGCCGGCGCACGCTGCACCTCCACGCCCTGTTCCACCAGCAGTGCGGCCAGACGGTCCACCGCCGATACGTCGCCGCGACGCGGCAGGATATACGCCTTGGTAGACTCACTCTTCCCTTCCGCGATCGCCGTCCGGCTGTACTCCCAGAAGTTCTTGAGCAGCTCCTGGCGTTGATTGCCGGCCGCCTCCGCCGTCGCGATCTGCGTGGTGAAATGTTTGCGGATGGAATCCTGAAAGGTATACAGCGTGCCGTCAGCGCGCCGGTAGACAAGCCCGCGGACGCTGGAGTTTTCGTAGGTCATGGCGATGGAGCCGTAGTAGGCTGGCCAGCTGGCGCCGTAGCCGGGAAAGAAAGCGTCGTAGAGTTCGCGGGTGAAATACGGGTAGCCGAGCTGGTCGAAATACTTCGCGTTATTGCGGCCGAACCAGTCCAGGCTGGTCTTCTGCTCCTTCGTCAGATGCGGGTTGAAAGGGATCGCCTCGGGCGCAAAGTAGTAGCTGGTCTCCGAACCCATCTCGTGGAGATCGGCGACAACAACGGGATACCACTCCTGGAACATCCGTATCCGCGCCTGCGTCTCAGGTTGAGTGACCGCGAACCAGTCCCGGTTCATGTCGAACAGGTAGTGGTTGTAACGTCCGCCGGGCCACGGCTCGTTCCGCTCGGCGGCAACCGGGACAGGGTCCGGTTCCAGCCCCGTCGCCTGCTCAAAGCTGTGCAGGAAGCGCATCCGGCCATCGGGATTCTGGAGGGGATCGAGGAGGATGACGGTATTGGCCATCGCCGCCGACACCGGGGGTTGGTTGCGGGCCGCCAGCAGGTGATAGGCGGCCAGCAGAGCCGAATCCGGGCCGCTCACTTCGTTGCCATGGACCGCATGACCCAGCCAGACAATCGCCGGCGTGTTCGCAATCAGCCGCTGCGCCTCTGCCTCGGAGGTCGTGCGCGCGTCGCGGAGCTTCTTCATCGACGCCTGGATCTCCGGAAGGCGCCGCATATTGACTTCACTGCCGATGACGGCGTAGACCAGCTTCCGCCCCTCCCAACTCCGGCCATACTCGACCACTCTGATCCGCCCGGGCGCGGCGGCCGCCAGCGCGTTCAGGTATTGAATCAACTCCGTATCGGTGGCAAATCGGCTACCCGGCTCGAATCCGAGCACCTTCTGGAAGGTCGGGATCGCCGGGTCGTAGGTGGCGCCAGGCCAGAACTCAAAGGCGGACTGGGCGGCAGCGGTCGCCGCCAGATAGAGGCACAGCAGAAAAGGGCGCATCTGTTCTCAGAATAAGACATGGTCCGCTATCCTAAGTGGGTGATCCGTAGATCTCTGCTCCTCGTGGCGGCCGCAGCCACGCTGGCTGGCGCGCCCAGGAAGTCCGCGCTCGATGCCTATGTCTCCACCCCGGACCCGGCCCACTCCTGGAAGCTGGCGCACACCGCGGAGGGCCAAAAAAGTAGCGCCTTCCTTCTGGAGATGACCTCCCAGACCTGGGGCGAGGGGAAACAGGTGGACCGTACGAAGTGGGTCCACTGGGTGACGATCGTGCGCCCAAAGGAAGTGAAGGCGTCGACGGCCATGCTCTTCATCACCGGCGGAGCCAATGACGGACGACCGCGGACATCGGTGGATGGCGCAATCCGGGCCGTGGCGGAAAATACAGGTTCGGTCGTGGCGGAACTGCGCATGGTTCCCAACCAGCCGCTGGTGTTCGGTGACGACCCCAAACCGGGCCGGAAGCGGAACGAGGACGCCATCATCGCCTACACCTGGCGGAAGTACCTGGAGACCGGTGACACGTCCTGGCCGCTACGTCTGCCGATGACTAAGGCCGCTGTACGGGCCATGGATACCGTGACGGCGTTCCTGAAATCGGCCGAGGGTGGGGCACTGACGGTGGACAAGTTTTTCGTCGCCGGGGCGTCGAAGCGCGGTTGGACCACATGGACAACCGGTGTCGTCGATAAACGCGTGGTGGGGATGTCGCCGATCGTCATCGACATGCTGAACATCGTCCCCAGCTTCGTCCACCACTACCGTGCTTACGGCTTTTGGGCCCCGTCAGTAGGGGACTACTACGCCGAAGGCGTGATGGACGAGATGGACAACCCAAAGTACAAGGAACTGATGCGGCTGGTGGAGCCTTATGAGTACCGGGAACGGCTGACAATGCCGAAGTTCATCATGAACTCGGCCGGGGATCAATTCTTCCTGCCCGATTCGTGGAAGTTTTATTTCAAGGATCTGAAGGGGGAGAACCATCTGCGCTACATCCCGAATTCGGACCATTCGCTGCGCAATACGGATGCCTATGAGTCGCTGACGGCGTTCTACGACGCGGTGGCGCAGAACCGGCCGCGCCCGCGATATGCGTGGAAGGTGAAGAAGGATGGCACGATTGAAGTCACCACCAAGGATCGGCCTTCGGCGGTGAAACTGTGGCAGGCCACGAATCCGGACGCGCGCGATTTCCGCCTGGAACAGATCGGGCCGCAGTACAAGGCGACGGATCTGCAACCGGTGAAACCGGGCCGCTACGTGGCGCGGCCGCAGACTCCGGCCAGAGGATACACCGCCTATTTCGTCGAGTTGACCTTCCCCAATGGCGGCAAATCGCAGTTTAAATTCACCACCGGAGTGGTTGTAACCCCGGACACTTATCCGTTCGCCGCCCCCGTAAAAGGGCAGACAAAGGTGGGCGGACGCCCCGCGAGGAGATAGAGATTATGTGGAGTTACAAGCTTTTTCGCATCGGTGCGCTGATTCTTGCAGGAAGCGGACTGCTGCACCTGCTGGGCTTTTTCGGGTCGAAGGGCGCCAAGCCGCTGAACAGTATCGAGCACCAGTTACAGGAATTGATGTACGGCTACAAGTCGAACATCATGGGCAGCATGCGTAGTCAGGGAGATCTGTACGATGGTCTGAGCCTGTCGTTCACGGTTTTTCTGCTGACGCTTGCCGCCTTCGGCTTTACGCTGCCTGTAACTCGCCGGAACGCCACCGTCATGGCGGCATCGCTCGCCGTGACGCTCGGCATCTCCATGACGCATTGGTACAGTCTGCCTTCGGCGTCGCTTGCCGCCGGCCTGGCGTTCTATGCCGGGGCCGCTTACCTGGAAAAGAAGTAACTACTGCACGGGTAGTTCGGCGGCCGTGCTGCCGCCGAGGCCGGCGTACATATCCTTCACCTGAGTCACCTTGCTGCCGGTGAAGGTGATGAACGTCATCTTCCCGGGCGGACGGCCGTACATCCAGTCTTCCAGTTCGTCGCCATCGACAATACGGCGCTCCTTGCGCACGGGTTGTCCGACGGCCAGACGGACCTGCTCCCGGTCCATCCCCTCGATGACACGCTTCTGCTCGATGGCCGTGCGGATCGGCTCCGGCAGCTTCTCCATATACGTCTCGGTGACCGAGTGCATCTCAAAATCCAGTAGTGGCGTTAGAATCTTCTTCACCTCGGCCACATCGAGCTCTTCAATCCGCTTCCCGAAGAGAATCGCCAGATTCGTGCCCGCCTTGGCAACTGCGTCCCTTCCGGAAATCGGCGCCGTACCGCGGCCCATCCCCACCTCCACGCGCTCGTACCACTTCGGGCCGGTTTTCAATCCGTGGTTCAGCTCCAGTTCCAGACGGTCGTCCTCAATCTTCACTTTGGTAATCTGGACCATCTCGCCGGGCCGCGCCGCCGGGCCGAACTCCTGGGCCGCATCCTCCCAGACGTCTTTGTCCCAACGGCCCGACGCAGCTACCGGCAGCGGCTTCTTCGAACGCGGAATCATCACCTTCGCCTTGGCGAACTCCGCAGTCAGCCCCCGCAGCAGCGCCATCCGATCATCGGCGGACAACTTCTTCTCCTTCGCTCCCGCCGCGGCCGCGGTGAGCATGGCGATGATGGCTCGGCGTTTCATTCGGCAGGTTCCTCCGTCGATTCCACCAGTTCCGGCAACAGCGGAAGCCGCTGACGATCCAGGGGCAACCGGTGCACCGCAACAAAAACCAAAACGGCAGCAAGGAGCGTCAACAACCCGGCCTCGGGACCGTAGCCGCCGCCACTCCAGAGATCACTCAGGCGCCATTCGAGCTTGTAGCCTGTCAACCCCATTCTAAATCCGCTGAGATTCACACCGAAGAGGGGCAAGGTAAAATTCCAGCCGTAATGGATGCCAGTGGGAAGCCACAGGTCTCCGGACCGCAGCAGGGCGTAGCCCAGAATCACCCCCCACAAAAACGTGTTGAACAGCGATACGGACGAACTGTCCAGATTGCCCGAATGTGCTGCGGCAAACAGCACTGCCGCGGGCAACAGAATCTGATAGATGCCATAACGCCCGGCCAGCATTTGAAAGGGATACCCGCGAAAGATCAACTCCTCGCCCAGGGCCCCGAACAGCAGCAGGATTCCGACCAGCAACAGTCCGGACCAGGAGAACGGATACTCCGGCGACGGAACGAAGTAGGCCGCGCCGGCCAATACAGGCAGGCCGGTGACCGCCACGGCTGCCAGCGCCCCCAGTGCGAATCCCATCCAGGAATGCCGCCAGGCGGACGCGTGCCAGCGCAGCCCGATGTCGCTCAGGGCCCCAAACCGGTAGATGCGGATGGCGATGGCCGTTGCCGCCGCTCCCCCCACAAACACGCCCAACACGGCCCCGATCAGAAGCCCGAACGGCAGCAGCACCAGAAACGTGACGAACTGCAGCGCGTAGGCCAGCACCAGAAAGACCACCACCCGCGCCACGGCTCCCCCATGGGAGATCACCGGCGCTGGGGCGTCCTGCGGCACTACTTGTGAACTTTCACCTTGACGCCGGACGGGGCCACCTTCACGGGCAACACTTGCGCGCCCTCAGCCTCAATCACGGCCGACACCTTTTCCTTCGTCCCCGGTTCCACCAGGAAGAACACACAGCCGCCGCCACCGGCGCCGCACACCTTCGCGCCCACCGAACCGGCACGCTTGGTGGACGCCACCAGCTTATCGATCAGCTCCGTCGTGATGCCGGGCGCATTCTTCTTGCGGAACATCCACTCCTCGCGCAGCAACCGCGCCGTCTCGGCCCAATCGGCCTTCTCCAACGCCAGCCGCATGTCGTGGGCAATCGAAGCAATCTGATCGAAGTTTTTATGAACCTTCTTATCGGAGTCGATGTGGAGCTTCGTCACTTCCCAGTTATTGATCCCCGAGTTGCGCGGCTCGCCGGTGTAGGCGAGCACCGTCCGCTGTTCCAGATCGGCCGGATCGAGAGGGATCGCCACGCGGCGGATGCCATCGGCGCGCAGTTCGATGGCGCTGATGCCCCCATACATGGCCGGGTAGTAGTCCTGGCAACCGGTGGGAACCCGGATGATCTGCGCCTCAATATTCTGCGCCAGTTCGCGCAGACGTTCGACGTTGTAGCCGGCGTTCATCCACTTGTTGAAGGCGGCGCAGATGGTGATGAGCAATGAAGAGGAACCGGAGATCCCGGCGCCGGCCGGAGCCTCGGAATGCGAATCGAGTTCCAGCCCGGTCTCCGGCGCAAAGAACTTCACCGCGTATGCCAGCAGCGGCAGGCGGTACTTCTTGGCGTTCTTCAGCTCCTCAAACGAAGCGAACGACTCCTCCGCCCCAAGGTCGCGCGACCGCAGCACGATCCGGCCATCGTTACGGGGAACGACCGTGCAGGACGTGTAGCGATCAACGGCGAAGTTCACCGTGACGGCATTGGCGTGATAGAGATAGAGCGGCCAGATATCCAAGGTGCCGCCGGCCAGGTCGACGCGGCACGGGGATTGGGAGGTGATGCGCATGAACTTTCCAGTGTATCTCGCCCGTTAGCCAAAACCGAGGCCCCCGCCGCACGGTGAGGAGCAGCCCCACCGGGCGGCGGCAAAGAATGAAGGAGCAGCGTCGCCCCGGCCCCTTCTGCCCCAAGGATGTGTGTGCTATGCTATGCGGGTCAATCGGTGACGAACCTGGAAGCAACTCCGCCCGGATTGCTCGGACGCTCCGCTCACGCGTCGCTCGTTTCGTTATCGAGGCGGACGCACGAGCGAAAAGATAGAAGCTCGCGCTGAAGCTACCGCCGCGTACGCGGGCGTCGCAGTTGAATTGCAGTCTCCTGTCCTTCCACTTCTTTTTCGGAGGTTGGCGATGTGGCGATGACATGGCTCCGGCACTGTCCGGCGGACGGCCCTCCCGGCAGCGGCATCCCCCTTGCAGCTGGCACTGGAACGGGGCGGGCTCCATGATGGTCGAACGTTGGTTGCTTTGTTGTGTGTGCACCTTGGGCCTTCTGCTCCGGGGCACACGCTGGCTCGCATGAGCCGAATTTCAAACTAATGAAGAAGGTTCCGAATGCGTACACGCCTTTGTCTGTTGTTCGCGGCAGTAGCTTGGTTCTTGTTCACGCTCTCGACTTTCGGGCAGTCGATTACGTCCACGGCGGTAGGCACCGTCACCGACCCTTCCGGCGCAGCGGTCCCCGGCGCCTCCATAACCATTACCAACGCCCAGACCGGCGTCTCGCGAAACGCCACGACCGATGGCGCGGGGAATTATACGTTTGCCTTCCTCACTCCCGGCCCCTGGAGCGTGTCCGTGGAAGCAAAAGGCTTCCAGAAAGCAACGACGCAGCCCGTCACGCTCAGCGTCGATCAGGTCGCCCGCTTTGACATCAAGCTCAGCGTAGGACAAAGCACGGAGAGCGTCCAGGTTTCCGCCGGAGCCATTCTCCTGCAGACGGAAGATGCAACCGTCGGAACCGTCATCGACAGCCAGAAAGTAGTCGAACTCCCGCTCAACGGCCGATCGTTCGTCCAGCTTGCCCTGCTAACGCCTGGCGTAAACCCGGGAACACCGGGATCGATCACGGTACGGCGGCTGCGGGGATCGGTCGGCCAGGATGTCGGAATGTCCGCCAACGGCGCCCGCGACACACAGAACCGCTTCTACTACGACGGCATTGAGGCGATGGATCTCGACAGCTACAGCTTCAGCTTCTCCCCCTCCATCGATGCCATCAATGAATTCAAGGTGCAGAGCAGCACCTACTCGGCGGAAGTTGGCGGCGCTCCCGGCGGCCAGGTCAACCTGACCACCAAGAGCGGCGGCAACACCTTTCACGGTACAGCATGGGAGTTCAACCGGAACGACCGCTTCACAGCGCTCAACGCCTTCCAACCCCGTTTCCCCGGCGCCAAGCCGCCCCGGCTCAATCGTAATCAATTCGGCGCCAACATCGGTGGCCCCGTTGCGATTCCGAAACTCTACAACGGCAAGGACAAGACATTCTTCTTCTTCAACTGGGAGTCCGGGCGCCAGATTGCCGGCTCCTTCGGCGGCCAGGCCCTTGTGCCCCCTGCCCCCCTCCGGCAAGGCGACTTCTCCGGCGTCTCCGGCATCATCATCGATCCCATCTCCCGCCAGCCCTTCCCCGGCAACCTCATCCCGTCTGCCCGCATCCAGCCCTATGCCCGTAAGTTTCTCGACAGCTTCGTCCCCGCACCCAACACCAACGAACCGGGTATCAATTTTCGGGGCCCTCGCGCGGCGGCGCCGATCCGGCAGGACCAGTACGTAACCCGGCTCGACCACACTTTTTCTTCCAAGGACAATCTCTACGGCAGCTACATTTTTAATCGCCAGTCCGACGACACGGTTCCCACTTTCAACTTCGACACGCGCGGGAACGCTGCCCGCGGCCAGAATGCAAGCCTGACGGAAGTCCACGTTTTCAATGAGAGCATCGTGAACGAGGTTCGCGTCGGGTGGCATCGCTTTTTCGAGACAGAGTTCTTCGGCACCACCAACCGTCCCGATCTCGATATCGGCAATCTCATCGGCATCGCCGGCGTCGCCACACGCCCGCGCGACTTCGGCCCCCCGACTTTCTCCGCCGGCTATTCGCTCCCCACGGTCCGGGGCATCGGCCCGCGGGACCGCCTCAACCAGCTGTGGCAGGTTTCCGACAACCTCACCTGGCGGCGCGGTGCCCACTCCATCAAGGCCGGATTGCAGATCGCCCGCCGCAATTGGACGTTTGATGAAGCCGTCAATCCGCGCGGCTCTTTTGGCTTTCAAGGTGTCGTCACCTCCGGTACCGCGCCCGTCACCCGCGACCACCAGTTCGCTGAGTTTCTACTCGGCCTGGCGACGACCGCCGAAGTCAGTGTTGACCCCTTCGCCACTCGGATGAACAACTCCTGGCAGTCTTACTACATTCAGGACGACTGGAAGATTCTTCCCAATCTCACCCTCAACTTCGGCATGCGCTACGAGTACTTCTCCCCGCCAGTGCAGCGCGGAAAAGCCACAAATTTCGACCTGAACGGGTTCGTCCCCGTCCGGCAGACCTTCCACGGCTTCCCGGACATCTCCGACACATCGGATCGCCCGGCCTCCCTGGTCTACCCGGATCGCAACGACTTCGGCCCTCGCTTCGGCTTCGCATGGTCGGTTCCCCGCGCGCGTGACCTTGTTCTCCGCGGCGGCTATGGCATCTACTACACACCCGAAATCACAAACTCCTGGACCACGCTCACCCTGAACCCGCCAATCGTCCAGACCTTCTCCTTCACCGGGAATGCGGCCAACCCAATTCCCGTCGCCACCGCCTTCCAGACGCAGGGAACCTCACGGATCGGCCTTTTCGGTTCCGGTGCGCTGGACCCAAACCTCCGGACAAGCTACACGCAGCAGTGGAACCTCACGGTACAGAAACGGCTCCCGGGCAGTGTCTACTTCGACGTCGGTTACGTGGGATCAAAAGGCACGAATCTGACCGTTGGCTTTGACGGCAATCGCCCCATCGATGTCGTCAACCCCTCGGTTGTCACCTCATCGGTCAGTTCACGCCGGCCATTCCAGGGGTTTGACCGCATTTCGGTGGTGAAGTCCATCGGGAATTCGGTTTACCACGGACTCCAGGTCAAGGGGGAGCGCCGCGTCTCGCGCGGACTATCGATTCTCGGCGCCTATACCTGGTCTCATAGCCTTTCCAACGGAGACATCTCCAGCGTCGGTGGCGGCGCCTTCCTGGCCGCCATCCAGAACTATTTCGATCTGCGTTCCGAGCGCGCGGACTCGGTCTTCGATATCCGGCACCGTCTTTCGACCGCCGCGATATACGATGTTCCGTTTTTCCGCGACGCCAAGACGCGCTGGGCCCGGTCCCTGCTTGGCGGATGGCAACTCGGAAGCATCATCACAGCGCAAACCGGCTTTGCCGCGTCTCTATCCGGCGGCCGCGACACCACCGGCACCGGTGTCATCTCGCGTCTCAACGTCGTTGCCGGGGAAGATCCGATGCTCCCTCGTGACCAGCGGACGCGCGCCCGGTGGTTCAATACCAGTGCCTTTACGCAGCCCGTGAATGGAAGCTTCGGCAATGCCCAGCGCCATCCCATCCATCTCCCTGGACTCTTCCAACTCGACGCCTCGGCAACCAAGAATTTCCTCCTGTTCGAGGCGCACCAACTCCAGCTCCGAATCGAGACTTTTAACACGCTGAATCATGTCAACCTCGGCGCTCCTGGCTTGAACATTCTGGACGCAGTGAACTTCGGCCGCGTAACCAGCACGTCGCAAGGCGCCGGAGCCAGCAACGATGCCCGCGTTATTCAGTTCGGGCTGAAGTACATTTTCTGAGAACACTGCGTCCGGTACCGCCCATCGCAGTCTTCAGTTCGCTCCGCCCGAATGAAACGGAGCTCGGCTTGAGGTGCGTGACACGCGCGTCAACAACAGCACCGAGGCAAGCGCCGCAACCGGAACGAACGCGATCGTCGCCCTCACCAAGCCCTCCGGGGTCAGGAAGTCCAGCAGCCAAACCACCGTGTCCTCATGGAGCACTCGCGGAACGGCGAAGAATGCCGCCAGCAGCAGCAAGAGCCCGATGCGCAGACGCCCCTTCGCCGCCGCTTCATCATCAACACGATTCGCCGTCCATGCCGCCAGCGCGCCCGCCAGAAGGCAAGCAAACAGGCTCAGTACGGCTAGCGCGAGGCCAACCGCAATCGGCGGCGCCACGAATCGCCCCACGCGGAAACTGACAGTCGCAATTCCCATCCACAAGACACACGTCCCCGTGAACCATCCGGTGAGCATCGCCCGGAAGAACGCACGCAACGGAACTCCCGTGCCCCCTCGCGCGAAGACCGCGTTCACCACCAGCGGCATGACGAAGAAGAGGCTGAGCAGCGCATACGGCAACAGCAGGAAGAGATCGAGGTACTCGATTCCCTTCACCCACGGGACCACTACGCCGAACAGAACAGCGACGGCGACATTGTTGACTAGGGTGCGCGGGGCCACCTGAGTTAGCATAATGCATGAAATGACACGCAAACGGATCTTTCTTCCTCTCGCAGTGGCGGCATGCGCGATTCTCGGCTTCGGGTTCCAGGCGGCGACGAAGTCTGGCGCGGCGAAGGACCCCGTCCGCGCTGGGTTTGAGAAGACAACCGTGGCTTCGCTTGCCGACGCCGTCGATCAGATCACCGGCGAACGCGGTTTCCTCGCCCACGACATGCGTCCGCGCACCGGCAATATCCGCGTCGTCGGCCGCGCAACCACGGTCCTGCTCAAGCCGGCCTCTCCAGACAAGGCAACCCCGGCATTGTCCACCGGCATGTCGACGGCGATGATCGATAACGCCAAGCCGGGCGACGTCGGCATTATCGTCATCGAGGACGGGCTCGATGTAGCCGGCATTGGCGGCCTGATGGCCACTGCGGCCAAGGCGCGTGGCATGGCCGGCGTTCTCGTCGATGGCGGGGTTCGCGATGTCAGGGAGGTCCGGGGTCTCGGCCTGCCCATCTACGCCCGTAGTGTGGTGCCGTCGAGCACCGTCAGCCGGTTTGCCGGTGTGGCCAAGGATGTGCCCGTCCAGTGCGCCGGCGTCACCATCCATCCCGGCGATTGGGTCGTCGCCGACGAAGACGGCGCCGTCCGCATCCCGGCCGCGAAAGCCCAGGAGGTGCTGAAGCGGGCCCAGGAGATCGATGAACGCGAGACGAAGATGGTGCCCTACATTCTCAAGTTCAAGGCGCTCACGAAGGCCGTTGAGGTCTTCAACCGGATTTAACCGATGCACCTGGACTGCATAGTACTAGGGTGATTTTTCCACAGCCCCCGCTCTAGTCTGATCCCAGTTCGCCGCCGATAGATGGGTGTATGGCAGAAAGACGCAATCAACCCCGTCTCATGTGCGCCGACCTCGTCGAGATCGAGTGGAACGATGCCCGCGGCCGAGTGCAACATGTTGTGGCCAACCTCGAAGACATATCCGCACTGGGAGCCTGTCTCCAGGTAGAAAAAGAAATCCCGCTGCGAACCACCATTCGTATGTCTGTCGCCAAGAAGGAATACATCGGGGAAGTTCGCTACTGTGTCTTCCGCGAGTTCGGGTTCTTTCTGGGCGTCCAGTTCGAGCCTGGTGTAAAGTGGACCACCAGGGCCTACAAGCCGCTCCATCTGTTTGACCCGCGGCGTTTATTGAGCGACAAGACTGCCAAGCCATAGCCGTGTAAGGAAGTAGCTCGATATACTTCCTCCGTATGCAAGTGGCTCTCCTTTGCGTCGTGGGATGTGCGATCACTCTCGCGCAGCCTGCCGAGCAGTTTGATGTCGTAGTTTACGGGTCGACACCAGCAGGCATCGCCTCCGGTGTCATGGCGGCGCGCCAGGGGCGGAGCGTCCTGCTCGTCGAGCCATCCACTCACTTCGGCGGATTGCTGACCGGCGGACTGTCCTACACCGATTTCCGCACCCAGGAATCCGTCACCGGCTTCTTCCGCGAATACATGGACCGGGTGCTCGACTACTACGAGCAGCGCTACGGCAAGGACTCGCCGCAGGTGCGCGACTGCTTTTTCGGTGCGCATGCCGAGCCCCACGTCTCGACCCGAATTCTGCGGCAGATGACAGCGGCAGAACCAACCTTGCAGGTGCGCGAAGGATGGCGGCTGGTGTCGGCCGATCGCGGCGATCGAATTCGCTCCGCCGTCTTCCAGACCACATCCGGCCCACGGCGCATCACCGCCGGTTTCTGGATCGACGCTACTTATGAGGGGGATTTGGCCGCCGCCGCCGGCGCCCCCTATCGTACAGACCGCGAATCCACAAAAGAGTATGGGGAGAGGTTGGCCGGTGTCATTTACTTCGATCAGGGCCGCATTCTATCCGGCTCCACGGGCGAGTCCGACAACCGCACGCAATGCTACAACTTCCGCGTCATCATGACGAATCGGCCGGACAACCGGGTGCCGGTGTCGCGGCCCGCCACCTATCGCCGCGAGGAGTTCGCGCACCTCATCCCGCACTTCACCAGCGGCCGCATCACAGAGGTCTACACCGAATCGCACGCCGGCATCTTCCGCCTGCAACGCCTGCCGAACGACAAATCGGACATGAACGACATCAAGCAGGCGCCCATCCGGATCGCCTTGCCCGGCGAAAACGACGCCTGGCCCGAGGGCGACGCCGCCACCCGCCGCGGCATCTTCAATCGCCACCTTGACTACGCCCTTGGGCTGCTCTATTTCCTCCAGAACGATTCCGCTCTGCCGGAGACTATTCGAGCAAAGGCTCGCGAGTGGGCCCTGGCCAAAGATGAGTTCGCCGCCACTTCGCACCTTCCGCCAGCCCTCTACATCCGGGAGGCCCGCCGGCTGCGTGGAGATTTCGTCTTTACGGAGCACGACACCCAACCCGCGCCCGGGTCGGTCCGTACCCGGCTGCGTGCGGATTCGGTCGCCATCGGCGACTACTCATTGAACTCGCACGGCCACCGTGCGGCTGGCCCGCTCTATCCCTCGCTCGTTGAAGGCGACTTCGCCTTCTCCACCACTCCCTTCCAGATCCCGTTCGCCGTGATGGTCCCACGGCGGGTCGCCAATCTGCTGGTCCCGGTGGCCGTATCGGCGTCTCACGTCGGTTTCTCGGCGTTGCGCCTGGAGCCCACCTGGTCCGCGCTCGGCCACGCGGCCGGCGTCGCCGCTCACCTGGCCCTCAGCGGCGCCGGGACCACCGCCGGCATCGACGTACAAAAGCTGCAGCACTTGCTGCACCAGCAGAAGCAGGCAACCATCTACACCTCCGACGTCGCGCCAGGCTCCCGCTACTTCCGGGCGGTCCAGTGGGCCGGACTGCGGGGCTTCCTCGACGATATCGTCCCCTACCAGTCCGCCGTGCTGGAGCCGCTGCGAAAGCGCCACGGCCTTCAGTACTCCTTCGCATTCCCGCTGCACTTCGTGGAGCCGGAGAAGCCGCTCGACAGCCGGTTGCGCGCGCTCTGGACGCGGCGTGTTCCCTGCGGAGCCGCCACGGGCGCCGCCACCCGGGGCGAGTTCCTGGAAGCCGTCTTCCGGCAATGCGCCCCGCAATGAGCGCGGAACTCGAATCGCCCATTGTTGGGCCCCTCGCGGAGGCAGTCGTCACAAAAATGTGCCGTCCCCTCGCGCGAAGTCAATAGTCGGTCATGTCCTCGTCCTGAATGCCCACCCGCAGCGCATTCAGAACCGCAAGGATATCGATCGCTTCCTGCGCCAGGGCCCCCGCCGTCGGCGTCAGATGGCCGGCGGCCGCAACTCCCATGCAGAGCAGACTCAACCCCATCCCGCCCACCGCGCTCTGCAGCGCGATCTTCCGCATATGGCGGCCGATGTGGATCAGCTCATCGACGCGTCGCAGCGAAGGCTCCAGTATTGCGGCATCCGCCGCCTGCACCGCAATCTCCCCGCGGTCTCCCAGTGCCACTCCAACCGTCGCCGCCAGTAGCGCCGGCGCGTCGTTGATCCCGTCTCCCACGTAGAGCACCGGCTCGGTCTGCGCGATCTTCTCGACGAATCGCACCTTCTCCTCCGGACTCTGCCCGAAATAGATCTCCTGGATTCCGGCCAGACTCGCCAGGTAGCGTACCTCGGACTCCCGGTCGCCCGAAAGCAGCACCACCCTCGCCCCGCCGTGTCGTTCGCTCAAGTGGCGGACGAACTCCGGGGCGTCGGCGCGCGGCGTGTCGCGGAATCGAATCAGTGCCGCGAATTGGCCGTCCACGAAAACACAACACTCCAACCCTTCCCTCTCCTCCGGCAGTCGCGCGCCAAGTTCCTCCGCCCGCCTCCGCCCGGTGATTTCCACCTCGTGGCCGGCCGCTCGCGCCGTCAGGCCCTTCCCCGGCAGCTCGTGTATCTCTTCCACATCAACCGGGACCAGGTGTGCCGACGCCGCTACCAGCGCCGCCGCAAGCGGATGCCGCGAATAGCGCTCCATGCTCCCGACAATACCCAGGACTTCCTCTCGGTTAAACTTGCCTGCGGTTACGACCTCGGAAACCGATGGGCGCCCGTAGGTTAAGGTCCCGGTCTTGTCGAATACAAAGACTCGGCATCGGTCGATGTTCTCGAGCGCCGCTGCCTTCCGAATTAGGATGCCCTTCTTCGCGGCGCGTGAAATGGCGCCAATTACCGCTACCGGGATCGCGATCAACAGCGGGCACGGTGTCGCGACAACGATGACCGCAAGAAATCTCCCCGCATCGCCCGCCGCCACTCCTGCCGCCGCCGCCACCCCGATCGCCACTGGCGTGTACCACGCTCCCAGTCGCTCCGCCAGCCGCCGGATCGCCGGCTGATTCTGCTCGGTCTCCCGCACAACCTTTAGGATCTGGGCGTAACGGGAATCGGCCGCAGGCTTCGATGCACGAATCGTCAGAGCTGTTTCGCCATTCAACGCACCCGAAAGCACGGCGGCCCCCGGCAGTTTCGCCATTAGGTACGGTTCCCCCGTCAGATACGCCTCGTTCATCGAGCCATGTCCGGAAAGGACGACCCCATCCACCGGGCACGCCTCGTGCGGAAACAGGATCAATTCATCTCCCGGCCCCACTTCCGATGCCGGGACGTCCTGGGTCACATCTCCCCGCACCCGGTGTGCCGTATGTGGCATGCGGGCGGCGAGCGCCTCCAGAACCGACGACGCTCGCCGCGTCGCGTACTGCTCCAACGCACTTCCGCCGGAAAGCATCAGGACAATCACCGCGCCGGCGACATATTCCTGCAGGATCGCCGACGCCACGATCGATACCAGCGCGAGAATGTCCGCGTCGAACCGGCCCCTCAACACCCGTCGCATCACCGCAACCACCAATGGCCCACCGCCGGCCAGGAGCACGAACTGCAGCGGCAGGTCACGGAGAGGTGCGCTTGCCTCTATCGCCCAGCGCATCACCACGTGTATGAGAATGCCGCCCAAAGCAACGGCGGCGATCGACACATCCCGCGAAAACCAACGCACTCTCTTCACTGTACCCCGCCGAGGAGAGACAGCGGGGGGGGGCGAAAAGCAAAAACCCCGGACCTTGTTGAGGACCGGGGTTTTTCGAATTA
>CAZWDD010000007.1:0-4853 GCA_964632345.1 uncultured Solibacteraceae bacterium
CAAGCCTGGCGGCGCAGGTGCGGACCGAGGTCCGTTTGGCGTTGGGGCTGACGCTGCGGCGGCCGTTGGGCCGTGGGGGCGGTGCGGCGGTGGCGCGGGCGGGGGTGGGGTGAGGAGCCGGCAGGGATTGACGGATTATCTGGATGTGGCGGAGGCGTTGCAGGACTTCAACTGGGCGGCGATGTCGTTGGGGGCTGTGACGTCCGAGGCAGGGAGTAGATTGCGGGAGGCGATATCGCGATAAGCGGCGGCGGCGCTTTCTAGTTGGGGTTGCGCTTCCCGGCAGGAGCCTGAGGCGGCGAGGATGCGGCCGAGTGTGGCTTGGGCCCGGGCGCGGTCGAGGCGGATGAGGTCCGGTTCCGTTTGTACGACCGGTTCGAGGACGCGAAGAGCGGCGCGGGCACTGGCGGCGGCGCCGTTCTTGTCAGATGTGAGTGCGAGGGCCTGGGCGATGCGAAGGTGCGCGCGGGCGAGTGTGCGACCGGCGTAGGGATCCGAAGGGTATGCGCGGAGCCATTCAGCGGCGGATTGTTGAAAGGCCCGGAAGGCGGTGAGGGCATCGGCCGGGCGGTTGGCGGCGAGGTGCGCGGAGCCGGTCTGTTCGAGGGCGCCGGCGAGGTCGCGAAGTGCTAGGAGATGGGCGGGGTTAAGCGTGGCGAGCTGCCGGAAGTTGTCGATGGCCTCATCGGCAAGGCCGAGGCGAAGGAGGGAGAGGGCGAGGGCGCGGTGCGCCTGGACGTTACGGGGATTTGCGGCGAGTTGATCGCGGCGGATTTTGAGGGCCTGGGCGCCGAGGGTTGGGGCAGCCGTGGAGTCAAGCGAGGCGAGGGTTTCGAGGGCGGCGGCGAGGTCTGCGGCGGGACGGGGATCGGTTGGGGAAGAGGAGGCGAGTTGCTGGCGGAGCTGGAGTGCGGTGCGGGCAGCGGTGATGGCCTGGGTGCGCTCACCGGTGGCAGCGAGGACTTCGGCGAGACGCGCATTGGCGGCGGCCTGATGGCGTGCGGCGTCTGGCCCGGTGAGTGCGGCGGCGAGTTGGAGTCCCTTGCGGGCGAGGGATTGCGCTTCTATGGGGTCGGGGCCCGCGGCGAGGGCCAGGGCGAGTTGTTGGGTGGTTGAGACGAGGGCATCCGGGGGGGTGGTGAGGGTCTGGCGAACTTCGACAGCGCGGCGGAGGGGTGCGATGGCGACTGTGGGATCTCCGGCAGCGGAATGGGCGGCGGCAATGGCTTCCAGGGAGGAGGCAAGCTCGGCGCGGCTGGCGGGATCGTCGATATTGGATTGGAGGAGCGAGAGGGATTTCCGGTAAGCGTTTTGGGCGGTGGCGAGATCGCCGAGGCTGAGGACGTTGGGTCCGCCGAGGAGATTGCCGGCGCGTCGGTAGCCGATGGCGAGGGCGCGGCGGAGGACAGGTTCGAGGTTCGCCTGGTTGGAGAGGTTGTCGAGATACTCCAGAGTGCGGGCGGCGATGATGCGCCGGGCGGGTGCGGTGCCGGGAACGGGGGAGAGGGCGCGATCGACGTCGGTGAGGAGGGAGTTGGTGAGTTTGTGTACCTCGTTCAGGCGATTCTGTGCGAGGAGGTGGTCCTGGCGAGAGGTCCAGGCGATCCAGCCCGCGAGGAAGGCGACGGCAAGGAGGAGGAAGACGGCGGCGGCGGCGGCGGCCGACAGGGCGCGATTGCGTTGTAGGAAGAGGCGGAGGCGATAGGCGGGCGAGTCGGGGACGGCCGAGACCGGCTGGTGCTGGAGGTAGCTACGGAGATCGGCAGCGAGTTGGGCGGTGGACTGGTATCTTTCGGTGGGATTGCGGCGGAGTGCGCGGAGGAGGATCGCGTCGAGATCACCGGCGAGTTTGCGGCGGAGGAGGGAGGGGGTACCGTCGCGGACGGCGGCGACGAGAGAGGGGGTGCGGTGGACGTGCTGCTGTCCATCGGGACCGTTGCGGTGGCTTGTTCTGAGGATGGCTTCGCTGGGGGGCGGGGGTTCGCCTTGGAGAAAGGCCTGGGCGGCCTGGAGGGTGTTGTTCTCTTTGACGTCATATGGCCGGTGGCCGGTGAGGAGTTCATAGAGAACGATGCCGAGGAGGTAGACATCGCTGGCGGTGGTGACGGGATCGCCCTTGACCTGTTCGGGGCTGGCGTATTGTGGCGTCATGAGACGCATGGAGGTGGCGGTCTTTTCGGTGGGCGTGGAGGAGCGGTCTGAGGAGATGAGTTTGGCGATGCCGAAGTCGAGGAGTTTGACGGTGCCATCGGGCCGGACGAGGATATTACCGGGTTTGATGTCGCGATGGATGACGAGGTTCTGGTGGGCGTAGTGAATGGCGTCGCAGATCTGCAGAAAGAGGGCGAGGCGGCGTGCGGTGGGGAGGCGTTGTTGATCGCACCAGGCGTCGATGGGGATGCCGTCGACGTACTCCATGACGATATAGGGGCGTCCGTCGTCGGTAGCGCCGCCATCGAGGAGGCGGGCGATATTGGGGTGATCGAGCGAGGCGATGATCTGGCGTTCGCGGCGGAAGCGTTGGAGAATGCGGTCGTTCTCCATGCCCTTGTGGATGATCTTGATGGCGACCTGTTTGGTGAACGACTGATCAGCGCGGGAGGCGAGATAGACAGCGCCCATGCCGCCGGAGCCTATGAGCTGGTGAATGGCGTAGGGGCCGATGCGCGCAGGGGTTGGTTCGTTGGCTTCAGCGGCGGCCTCTGCGAGGACCTTGGAGATGGGTGTGACCGCAGGCGTTTCGAGAAAGCTTTCCGAAGTGGAATCGGACTGGAGGAGGACGCGGACCTGCTGATAGAGTTCGCGGTCGGCGCCACAGGCGCGCTCGAGAAAAGCGGGGCGGTGGGCCGGGGGCTGTTCGAGGACGAGTTGAAAGAGGCTCTTTACCTGGCTGTATCGTTCGGGGGTCAAGCAAACTCCGCGAAGTTAGTATGCCGGATTCGCGCGTTACTGGCGAGTACCGGTATAGGACAAGGATAAGGCGCGGAGGCGGAACTGGGTGGAGACGGCCGGCGTGTCGATGGGCGAAGCGGAAACGGAATCAGAGGCGAGGAGGGTTTCGAGATGGGAGAGTAGCTCTGGATCGGAGGCGTGGTGGGCGCGGAGGTAGGGGATGCGTTCCTCGGGCGGGAGATCGAGGAGGAGACGGAAAACGAGTTTTACCTGCTGATAGCGTTCGGGCGTCACAGCGGTCCTGGAGGATGGTGTTCAGAGGGGAAAACAAATGCGAGGCAGGGGGTTAACCGGCCTCGCAACCTCCGACAATGTCCGGGAACTTTCGTGCAGTTCCGCGTTCACTGAATAGCGCGCGGAACGCGGGAGAAGTCCATCAGGATTTTTCGGGACGTTCGGCTGTGAGCTGATGGTGGAGCCATGCGCGGGCCATTCGCCATTCGCGTTCGATGGTGGCGGTGGAAACGCCCATGACTTCGGCGGCCTCCTCGACGGTGAGTCCGCCGAAGAAGCGGAGCTCAACGAGCTTGGCCTGATCGGGGTCGAGCTCCTGGAGGCGGTTGAGGGCCTGGTCGAGTTCGTCGAAGGCGACCTCCGGGACCGAGGCGACGCCGATGGAGTCTTCGAGGGAGATGACGTGGGCGTTGCCACCGCGTTTCTGGGCGCTCTGATTGCGGGCGTGGTCGACAAGGATGCGACGCATGAGCTGCGCGGCGACGCCGAAGAAGTGAGCGCGGCTCTGCCAGTTGACGCGAGTCTGATCCACGAGCTGCATATAGGCCTCATGGACGAGTGCGGTGGCCTGGAGGGTGTGGTCACCGCGCTCGCGGCGCATATAGTTGGCAGCGATGCGGCGAAGTTCTGTGTAGACGATGGAGAAGAGTTGATCGTGGGCTCCAGGCGTGCCTTGGCGGGCATCGGAAAGGAGCTGGGTGACTTCGCCGCTGGGTTGTGGGGTCACGAGATTCTCTGGTTGTGAAAGAAATGGTAGGGACGGGCAGAGTCGAACTGCCGACCTGTCGCTTAGGAGGCGACCGCTCTATCCTAACTGAGCTACGTCCCCAAAATCTAACTCATTCTACCAGCGGCGCAACCCCTTTTTGCCGATATCTTTCCGGTACTGCATGCCGGCGAAACGAATGGGTTCGGCGGCGCGGTAGGCGGCATCGATAGCTGCGGGGAGTGTGGGGGCGGAGGCTGTGACGGCGAGGACGCGGCCGCCCGCGGTTTCGAGAATGCCGGATTCGGTGCTCCGGGTGCCGGCGTGAAAGACCTTGGCTCCGAGCGCTTCCGCCTGGTCAATACCGGTGATGGGTTGGCCGGTGCGCGGCTTGGCCGGGTATCCTTCGGCGGCAAAGACGATGGCGACGGCGGGGTCCGGGGACCATTCGAGGGACTGTGTGTGGAGGGTGCCGGTGGCGCCGGCGTAGAGGAGTTGCGCGAGGTCCGACCGGAGGCTGTACATGATGGGCTGGGTTTCCGGGTCACCCATGCGGACGTTGAACTCGAGGGTTTTGGGACCGGCGGCGGTCATCATTAGACCTGCGTAGAGGAACCCGGTGAAGGGATGGCCCTCCTTCCTCATACCGTCGATGGCGGGACGCATGACGGTATCCATGATGGTGTTGGTTTGTTCGGGAGTGAGGATGCGGCTGTCGACATAGGCACCCATGCCGCCGGTGTTGGGGCCGCGGTCGCCATCGAAGATGTTCTTGTGGTCTTGCGAGGGGAGGAGCGGGAGGATGGTTTCTCCGTCGGAGAGAGCGATGAAGCTTACCTCTTCGCCGACCAGGAACTCTTCAATGACGAGTTTCTGTCCGGCCTCGCCGACGAGGTCGCCGGCCATGAATTGCCGGACGGTGGTGCGGGCTTCGTTGAGGGACTGGGCGATGACGACGCCC
>CAZWDD010000007.1:4863-31458 GCA_964632345.1 uncultured Solibacteraceae bacterium
GCGAGGCCGTCGGCTTTGAGAACGACGGGGGCGGTGAAATCTTCGAGCGCGTTCAGTGCTTCCGCTTCGTTGGTGGCGGTGTGGAAGCGGGCGGTGGGAATGTTGTGCCGGGCGAAGAAGTTCTTGGAGAAGATCTTGCTGCCCTCGAGCTGTGCGGCTGCCTGGACAGGACCGAAGATGGGGCGGCCGGCGGCGCGGAAGTGGTCGACGATGCCATCGATGAGGGGCGCCTCGGGGCCGACGACGGTGAGGTCAACGTCGTGATTGGCGGCAAGCTGGAGGTAGTTGGCGCTTTCGAGGAGCGTGGCGGACTGTGCAATGCCTGGATTTCCGGGGGCGGCGAAGACGCGGCGGACCGAGGGGCTTTGGGCCAGGCGCCAGGCGAGGGCATGTTCGCGGCCGCCGGAGCCGATGACGAGTACGTTCAAGCAAAAATCTCCTTTCGTTAGAATAGAACAGGCGGTATTTCGATTGATTCGAGCGCAGGAATACGACGTATTGGTGATCGGCGCGGGGCATGCCGGTTGTGAAGCGGCGCGTGCGTGTGCGCGGCTCGGGTTGAAGACGGCGATGGTGACGATGAATATCGATCTGATTGCGCAGATGTCGTGCAATCCGGCGATTGGGGGGATTGCCAAGGGTCATCTGGTGAGGGAGATCGATGCGCTGGGCGGTGTGATGGGGCGGGTGGCGGATGCCGTTGGCATTCAGTTCCGGTTGCTGAATACGAGCCGCGGGCCGGCGGTATGGTCCCCTCGTGCGCAGTGTGACAAGAAGCAGTACCGGATCAAGATGCGCGAGGTGTTGGAGCAGGAGCGCAATTTGCGGATTCTGCAGGCGGAGGTGGCGGAGCTGGTGATTGAACCGGGTCCGAAGCGGCGGAGGATTCGAGGAGTTGTTTTTCGGGATGGACGGCGGGTAAATGCCGGCGCGGTGGTGGTTACGACCGGGACATTTCTGAACGGTCTGGCGCATGTTGGGGAGAGCAAGTACAACTGTGGGCGGAACGGGGAAGCGCCGGCGAACCTCCTGGGTGACCAATTGCGGCAGCTTGACCTGCAGTGGACGCGTTTGAAGACGGGGACGCCGCCGCGGCTGGATGGGCGGTCACTCGACTGGTCGCGATTCGAGCCGCAGCCGGGGGATGAGGTTCCGACGCCGTTTTCGTTTATGACGGAGCGGATTGAGCGGGAGCAGATCAAGTGCTATATAGCGTTTACCTCTGAGGAGACACACCGGGTATTGCGGGAGAATATCGCTCGGTCGCCGCTCTACAGTGGTGAGATTGAAGGGATTGGACCGCGGTACTGTCCTTCGATTGAGGACAAGATTGTGAAGTTCCCCGACAAGCCGCGGCACCAGATCTTTCTGGAGCCCGAGGGGCTGGACACTTACGAGGTTTACGTCAACGGCATGTCGACGAGTATGCCGGTGGATGTTCAGACTGCGATGATTGCGTCGGTTCCGGGGTTGGAGGACGCGGAGATGATGCGTCCTGGATATGCGATTGAGTATGACGCGATAGACCCGCGGGAGTTGAATCATGGGTTGGAAGTGAAGACAGTGGAGGGTTTGTTTCTGGCCGGGCAGATTAACGGGACATCCGGGTATGAGGAGGCGGGTTGCCAGGGGTTGATCGCCGGGTTGAACGCTGCGTGTAGGGTGGGCGGCCGGGAGGGGTTTGTGATCTCGCGTTCTGAGGGGTATAGCGGGATTTTGGTGGATGATCTGATTACGAAGGGTGCCGATGAGCCGTATCGAATGTTCACGTCGCGTGCGGAGTACCGGCTGCATTTGCGGATCGACAATGCCGATGAGCGTTTGACGCCACTTGGCCGGCGGCTTGGGTTGGTGGATGAGGAGCGTTGGGGGCGATTTGAACGTAAGCAGCGGCAGAAGGAGCGACTGCTAGAGTTGTTCTCTCAGGTCCGAGTGACGCCGGACGCGTTTCCTGGTGTTGGGATGTCTGCCGATGACCGACCGCTTTTTGCTGTATGGCTTCGGAGGCCGGAGGCGCGGATTGATAGGATCCGTGGTTGGATCGAGGCGTCCTTGGGTGAACCGCTTGAGCGGGGGTTGCTCGAGACGATCGAAACATCCATTAAGTATGGCGGCTATCTTGAGCAGCAGGATCGGCAGATCGCGCGCCTTAGGGAATCTGGCGGTCGAGTTGTCCCAGCGGATATAGACTATGGCTCGATACCGGGGCTTTCTCGTGAGGTGGCCGAGCGCTTTGAGCGAGTTCGCCCCTCGACACTGGGCCAGGCGGCCCGGATTCCTGGAATCACCCCTGCGGCCGTCGCGGTACTGGACATTTACCTGTCTCGCGGCAATTCTGCTGCCAACCCATAAACGTTCCACGTGGAACACTTTGCCGCGCTTGTTCCACGTGGAACATCGCCTGATGCCGAGAGTCCCGTGATAGGATTTTGGAAAGGAATAATCGCTTGGCAAAGATAATCGCCATTGCAAATCAAAAGGGCGGCGTTGGGAAGACGACGACTGCCATCAATCTAGCGGCATCGCTAGCGGCTTGCGAGTTTCGAGTGCTGTTGGTGGATGCGGACCCGCAGGGGAATTCGACGACTGGGCTTGGAGTTGGGAAGGACCCGGAGAATACCACCCTGTATGACGTTCTGACCGGGGCGAAGGCGGCGAGTGCGGCCATCGTTCAGACGGAGTGTGAGGGTTTGGATTTGCTGCCGGCTGACCGGTCCTTGGTGGGGATCAACGTGGAACTGATCCAGTATGAGGAGAGACAGAGCAGCCTGCGGAGAGGGCTGGACGCAGTCAGGAATGAGTATGGGTACATCCTGATTGATTGTCCGCCGGCGCTGGATCTATTGACCCTGAATGCCTTGGTGGCGGCTGACTCTGTACTGATCCCGATTCAGTGCGAGTTCTTCGCGTTGGAGGGCATCTCGCAATTGATGGATACGATTGAGCGCATCCAGGAGTCGTTCCAACATCGAATTCAGACCGAGGGTATCCTGCTGACGATGTTTGACGATCGGACGAATCTGACGCGGCAGGTTGCCCAGGATCTGAAGGAGTTCTTCCAGGATGAGGTGTTCAAGACCGTAATCCCGAGAAACGTACGTTTGGCGGAGGCGCCGAGCCATGGGAAGCCCGTCCTGCTGTACGATGTGAAGTCCAAGGGAGCCGAGTGCTACCTGCAACTTGCCAAGGAGATCATTGCCAATGAGCAACGGGCCAGAGAATCCGCGCAAAGCGCTGGGTAAGGGTCTTTCGTCCCTTCTGCCGGGACGTCCTGCGGCTGCTGCTGCGATTCCGGCTCCGGTTCCGGTGGTTCCTGCCGCGGAGGCGGCCCCTGCGCCGATCAATAAGCTGCCGATACAAGCGATTGAGCCGAATCCCTTGCAGCCCCGCAGTGTGTTTGACGCAGCTCGATTGAGCGAGCTGTCCCAATCGATTCGGGCGAATGGGATCATTCAGCCGCTGATTGTCCGCAAGATCGGGGAGCAGTTTCATCTGATTGCCGGGGAGCGCCGGTGGCGGGCCGCTAAGCTCGCGGGGCTGACGGAAGTGCCGGTCGTCGTGCAGGAGCTTTCCGATAGCAGGGTGCTGGAAGTTGCGCTGATTGAGAATATCCAGCGCGAGGATTTGAACCCGATAGAGGTCGCGATCGCGTTCGAGAAGCTGGCGGTCGAGTTGGGCCTGAGTCACGAGGAGATCGGTCAGCGCACAGGTAAGGACCGCTCGACAATTACCAACATGCTGCGATTGCTCCGGCTGCCCGGCGATATTCAAATCATGCTGGCAGAGAAGCGGCTATCGATGGGCCATGCGCGAGCCATTCTTGCCCTGCCGGACGAAGAGCTGCAGAGGGAGGTCGCGGAGAAGGCGGCGTCCCAGGGGTTGAGCGTGCGCCAAGTGGAGCAGATGGTTCAGCGCATGACGCAGACGCGCGAAGCCAAGAAGGCGAATGAGCCGGAGATCGACCCGAACGTGAAGGCCGCCATCCGGGAACTTGAGAATGCACTGGGGACCAAAGTCCGAATCATCGAACGCGCTCCGGGCAAGGGCCGGATTGAGATCGATTACTATTCAAATGATGACCTCGACAGAATCTATTCGGTCATCGTTGGCGAAGCGCCCTGATTCTAAATTTGGTGCCGGCGGTAGGACTCGAACCTACGACCTGCGGATTATGAGACCGCCGCTCTAACCACCTGAGCTACACCGGCAACAAGTCCAGAATAAACAACAACTTGCAACCCTGTCAATCTCCTGTGCTATATAGCACAGCATCTGAGCTGCCTTGAGCCTGTCGACACCACAACCCGTCATCCACTTTGAAAAAGTCTCGAAGAGCTATCCGATCTATTCGGCTCCGAGCGACCGGCTCAAGGAGTTGCTAACGCTGAATCGCGTGTCCTACCACCGCGATTTCTGGGCGTTGCATGATGTCTCCTTCGAAGTACGGCGTGGAGAGACGTTCTGCATTATCGGGGAGAACGGCTCTGGAAAGAGCACGCTACTGCAGATCGTTGCGGGAATCCTGCAGCCTTCGAGCGGCGTGGCGCGGACGAACGGACGGGTGGCGGCGCTGCTGGAATTGGGCTCGGGCTTTAATCCCGAATTCACCGGGCGTGAGAACGTCTATCTGAACGCGGCGATCCTGGGTTTGACGACTGATGAAATCGACGCGAAGTATGGGGATATCGAGGCGTTTGCCGAGATTGGCGATTTCATCGACCAGCCGGTGAAGACCTACTCGAGCGGCATGTCCGTGCGCTTGGCCTTTTCGGTGGCGATCCACGTGGACCCGGACATTCTGCTGGTGGATGAGGCGCTTGCTGTGGGCGACATCTACTTCCGGCAGAGGTGCATGCGAAAGGTGCATGAACTGCGGCAGCGGGGCGTGACCATCCTATTCGTTTCTCACGCGATTGGAGACGTGAAGGCGGTGGGGGACCGCACGATGTGGCTCGACAACGGGCAGATTCGTGAGATCGGCGACACCGAACTTGTCGTGGCCAAGTACCTGGCCTATATGGTGAAGAAGGACTCGCAGTTCCTGGACTTGGCGCGGAAGGAGTCGCACGCGATCCAACCAGCCTCGGCGACGCAGGCGCCGGAGGTCGTAACGGAAATCCCCAACATTGACCACCGTTTTGGCGACGGGCGGGCAGAAATACTGGGCATTCGGGTGACCGATCCGAATGGCCGCCCGCTGCATCTTCTCGACCCTGGATCGAGGATCGTGCTTCGGATCAGCGCGAGGGCGAAAGAGGCGATCCTGAGTCCTAACATCGGATTCATGGTGCGGAACCACCTGGGTGTTGATTTCGCGGGATCCAACACCCTACGCGAGGGATGCCAGTTGGACGAGATGTGGCCGGGGGATACGGTTACTGTGGACTTCCACTTGACACTGCCCGAGCTGTACCCGGCTCCGTTCTCCTTCTCCCCTGCGATCGCCGACGGCAACCTGACGGAGTATACAATGTGCGATTGGATCGACAACGCACTCACGCTGCAGGTAGGACACGGAGAAGGACAGATCTACGGATATCTCCATCTGCCATGCCGCGTACAGGTGAACAGCCGTCTCCAATCGCGAGAACCGGAGGCTGCGCATGAGCACTGAGTTTACCGGTGAGAGGGTGATTCCAGGGCAGGTCGACGTCGACCTGTGGAACGAGCATCTTTCGCGATACGCCTTTGCATCGCGCCTGGCTCGCCGCAAGCGGGTGCTCGATGTCGGCTGTGGAGCGGGATATGGGTCCGCTGAGCTTGCCGCGTCGGCAAACAGCGTTACGGGCATCGACATCAGTGGTGACGCGATTGCCTACGCCAGCGAACATTACGCCCGGCCCAACCTGCGGTTTCAACAGGCGGGAGCGGCGCTGCTTCCCTTCCCTGATCAATCCTTCGATCTGGTGGTTGCCTTCGAGGTCATTGAGCATCTGACGGATTGGGCGGAACTGATCGCCGAGGCTCGCCGTGTACTGGCGCCCGGGGGGCAGTTTGTTGTCTCGACGCCGAACAAGAGTTACTACGCCGAGTCCCGGCGGTTAACCGGCCCGAACCCGTTCCACGAACACGAATTCGAATACGAAGAGTTCAAATCGGCGCTCGAGGTGCATTTTGCCCATACCCTGCTATTCACGGAGAACCACGCCGACAGCATTGTCTTCCGGCCGGTGGCCGGCGCACATCCGGCGTCGGCGGAAGTGCGGTTGGACGGCGGTTCGGCAAACGTCGACGAGGCCCACTTCTTCATAGCGGTTTGCGCGGCAGAACCGATGACGGGCGCCCCGGCGTTTCTCTACGTACCGTCGGCGGCCAATGTCCTGAGGGAACGTGAACTGCATATCGCCCGGTTGGAAGGCGAACTGGCAAAGAAGGACGAATGGTTGCAGGAGTCGCTGCGGAAACATGCGGAGCTGGTGGAGATCCATGACCAGCAGACAGCGGAATTCACCCGGGCGAGCGAGTGGGCCGTTGGCCTGGATGCGGATCTGAAGGCAGCCGGTGCCCGGGTTCTGGAACTGCAGCAGGAACTGGACGCCGAGCAGCAGGCGGCGGTGAAGGCCGTGGCTGGATACGAGACGGAGATCCGGCGGTTGAACGAAGAGATGGCGACACAGCAGGCGGCGGCGGCGGCGCAGCTGGCCGAAGTCGCGCAGCTCCTCGACAAAGCGGAACAGACGGTGATCGAGCGCACGCATTGGGCCCAGTCGCTCGACGCCGAAGTGCAACAGTTGCGGGAACAGATTCAGACCCTGCAATCGGCGAACCTGGTCCGGATCGGACGCCGCCTGGGATTGATTCCGAAGGTCCTTTAAGCGATGGCCCTCCTCCGGCGCCTGCTGCGCAACCTGCCGCTTCTGGTCCTGTCGCCTCTGTTGCTCGGCCTCCCGATGCTGGCCATCGCGATTGCGGACCTGGTGAGGAAGCTTCTGCCAAGGAAGGCGCCGGCACCTTCCACACGCCCGGATACCAGCGCCGCAAGTATTGTCATCCCCAATTGGAACGGCCGCGACCTGCTGGAAAAGTACATCCCGTCCATCCTGGCAGCCACGAAGGACAACCCGGCGAATGAGATCATCGTGGTCGACAATGCCAGCGAGGACGGCAGCGCGGCGTTTCTGCAGCAGCAGTTCCCCACCGTGCGCGTCCTCCAGATGGACCGCAACTATGGGTTTGGCGGCGGTTCCAACCGGGGATTCGCGGCGGCGAAGAACGACATTGTCGTGCTGCTCAACAGCGACATGCGAGTGGCGCCGGACTTCCTGGCGCCGCTGGTGGAAGGCTTTCACGACGAAAACGTGTTCGCCGTCTCGTGCCAGATCTTCTTCTCCGATCCGGCCAAGCTGCGCGAAGAGACCGGGCTGACCCAGGCGTGGTGGGAGAACGGCGGCCTCCGCGTCCGCCATCGGATTGACGAGCAGGTGAAGACGGCGTTCCCGTGCTTCTATGGCGGGGGAGGATCGTGCGCATTCGACCGCCGGAAGTTCGCCGAACTGGGCGGCTTCGATGAACTGCTCCACCCGTTCTACCTGGAGGACACCGACCTCGGCTACATGGCATGGAAGCGCGGCTGGAAGGTCTACTACGAACCTCGCAGCATTGTCTGGCATGAACACCGCGGGACGATCGGGAAGAAGTTTTCCCAGGACTACATTCAGTCAATTCTCAAGAAGAACTTCCTGCTGTTCTGCTGGAAGAACATCCATGAATGGCCGCGCCTGGCATCCCACTTCGGCTTCTCCTTTGCCGGGGCGTGGTTGAGCGCGCTGTTCGGCGATGCGTTCGAACGGCCGAACCCGCAGGCGCTCTGGCGCGCGTTCCGGCAGCTTCCGCAGGCGCTGCGCAGCCGCGCGCGAGCCCAGCGGCTGGCGGCCATCAGCGACACGGAGGCCTTCCTGCGGCCGATGCCCGGATACTTCCTGGACCGGTTCGTTGCGCTACCCAAAACAAAAAAACAAACGAATGTTTTATTCCTGTCGCCCTATCCGGTCTGTCCCCCGGTACACGGCGGCGGCGTCTTTATCTATCAGACGCTCCTGGAGTTAGTGAAACACGTCAACGTGCACCTGATCGTCCTGCTCGATGAAGCCGGGCAGGAGAAGGCCCACGAGGAGCTGACGGCGCGCGGTCGGACGGCCGAATACATCGCCCGCCTGGAGGGCCGTCCGAAGGGGTTCGGATCGCTGACTCCCTTTGCTGTCCGGGAATTCGCCAACGATGATCTGCGTTGGGCGATTCACCGGACCATTCTTCTCCACCGGATTGACGTTCTCCAACTGGACTACACCAACATGGGCCAGTACGCCGAGGAGTTCCGGCAGATCGTCAACGTCCTGTTTGAGCATGATGTCTACTTCCAGTCGATCGGGCGGTCGCTCGCGAAGCACAACGGTTGGATGAAGCGGCCGTCCGCCGTCTATGAGTACCTGCGCGCTCTGCGGTATGAGCTGAATCTGTTGCCGAAGATGGACCGGATCCAGATGTGCAGCCAGGCGAACGCGGACTACCTGCTGACGTTTGCCCCCGAACTGCGGCCGAAGCTGCAGCCCGGACTTCGGGCCGGCATCGATACCTCGCGATACCGGTACCCAGTTGCGGAACGGGAGCCCGACACGCTGCTCTTCCTGGGCAGTTTCCGGCACACACCGAATACCGAGGCGCTCCGGTGGTTTCTGGCGCATGTGTGGCCGCAAATTGTAGCGGAGCGGCCGGGGACGCGGCTCGTGATCATCGGCTCGGAGCCGCCCCCGCGCCACTCTCTGCCGGATGTCGGGCACATTGAATTGATCGGGTTCGTTGACGATGTTCGTGACGCGCTGGCCCGGTATGCGGCCTTCATCTGCCCGATACTCACCGGCAGCGGCGTCCGTGTGAAGCTACTGGAAGCTTACGCGGCCGGCATTCCAGTGGTGTCGACAACGGTCGGGGCGGAGGGACTCTGCGCCTACGATGGCGACACATGCGCGCTGGCGGATACTCCGGAAGCCTTCGCCGCGAAGGCGCTTCAACTGCTGGCCGAACCAGGCTACGCGGCGGAACTGTCGGCGCGCGCCCGGGCGCATGTCGTGGCGCAGTGGGACATGGCGACGATCACCGCGAAACTCGCTGAAAGCTACACCGCCGCCGTCGCCGAGAAGCGGGGCGCGGCACCCTCCGCGGGCGCTGCTATGCTGTAGGTGCGCCGACGGCAAGGCCGCGGCGACGCCCGATTTCGCTGTTCTTCCGGCTCCTCCGGACCTGATCCGACGACGGACAGGTACCCAACCTCATGCCGCAACAAACCTATCTCGACTTTCTCCGCGCCAAGGCGGATGGCCGCAAGCTGTCCATGGCCACCTGCTACGACGCCACCTTCGCCCGGCTCATCTCCCGCAGTCCCATCGACGGCATACTGGTGGGCGACAGCGCGGCTATGGTGATGCACGGCCACGCGAATACGCTGCAGGCCACGGTGGAAATGCTGCGAATCCACACCGCGGCGGTTGTGCGGGCAGCGCCGGATCGATTCGTCACCACCGACATGCCGTTTCTCAGCTGCCGCAAGGGCATGGCTCCGGCGATGGAGGCCGCGCACGCGCTGATGGCCGCCGGCGCGCATGCCCTGAAGGTGGAGGGTGTTGACGGCCACCAGGAGATCATCCTTCACATTGTGCAGAGTGGAATCCCGGTGATGGGCCACATTGGGATGCAGCCGCAATCGGTGCAGGCCTATGGGGGCTTCAAGCCGCAGGGGCGGGATGAGGATGGCGCTGGTGCCATCCGGCGGCAGGCCGCGGAACTGGAAGCGCTTGGCGCGTTTGCCATTGTTCTGGAGTGCATTCCGGCGGCGCTGGCTGCCGAGATTACCGCCGCGGTGCGGATTCCGACGATCGGCATCGGCGCGGGAGCCGGATGCGACGGTCAGATTCTGGTGCTGCAGGACCTGCTGGGCCTGAACAGCTCCTTCCGGCCGCGTTTCGCGCGCGCGTTCTGCGATGGGGAAAGAGTCGTGCTTGATGCGTTGCAGGCGTTTGATGAAGCCGTGAAGCACGGCAGCTTCCCCACCCCTGAGGAGAGCTTCCGATAATGCGCGTTGCCCGAACGATCCCGGAATGGCTGGAGCGCCGGAAGCAACTGACCGGCACATCGTTGGGTTTTGTGCCGACGATGGGCGCCCTGCATCGGGGGCATGCCGAATTGGTGAAGCGGTCGGTTGCTGAGAACGAACGGACGGCCGTCAGCATCTTCGTCAACCCGACGCAGTTCAACAATCCGAACGACCTGCAGCGCTATCCGCGTCCGGTGGAGGCGGATCTGGCCTTGCTGGAGAGCCTGGGAGTGGACGATGTTCTGCTGCCGACGCCGGAGGGGATGTATCCGAACGGCTACCGCTTCCGCGTCGCCTCCGAGGAGTTGACCTCCATCATGGAGGGGCGTCACCGTCCCGGGCACTTTGATGGCGTGATGACGGTTGTCCTGAAGCTCTTCCACCTGGTGCCGGCGCGGCGTGCCTATTTCGGCGAGAAGGACTACCAGCAGCTGCGGATCCTGACGGAGATGGCGGCCGATCTGTTCCTGCCGGTGGAGGTGGTTCCCTGCCCTACCGTACGCGCCGCGAGCGGGCTGGCCGAAAGCAGCCGCAATGCCCTGCTTTCATCCGAGGGACTGCAAAAGGCGGCTTCGATCTACCGGGAACTGACGACGGCCGCGACGCCGGAAGCCGCCGCCGCGCGTCTGGCCGGTGAGGGTTTCGAGGTGGACTACGTCGAGGAGCACTGGGGCCGGCGCTTTGCCGCCGCGTATCTGGAAAACGTCCGGCTGATCGATAACGTACCGGTGCCGGGGTAACGGAATGCTTTTCTGTCTCGATGCCGGAAACAGCCAGATCTACGGCGGCGTTTACGCCGGGGAGGACTTGCGATTCACGTTCCGCCGCACGTCGAGCGCGCGTGCGTCGTCGGACGAGTCGGGTATTTTCTTCCGCTCCGTGCTGCGAGAGAACGGGGTGGACCCGGCCTCGATCACGCGCGTGGCGATGTGTTCGGTGGTACCCGATGCCGTCCACTCTCTGCGCAACTGCTTTCTGAAGTACTTCCACGTGGAGCCGTTCCTGCTGCAACCGGGGGTGAAGACGGGGCTGAAGATCCGCTACCGCAATCCGCTGGAAGTGGGTGCGGACAAGATCGCCAACGCGATCGGCGCGGTGAGCCTGTATCCGCGGAAGGACCTGGTGATTGTCGATTTCGGGACGGCGACGACACTGTGCGCCGTCAACGCGGAGAACGAGTACCTGGGTGGGATCATCACGCCGGGCGTGCAGATATCGATGGCCGCGCTAGAGTCCCGGACGGCGCGGCTTCCGGCGGTTGAAATTGTCAAGCCGGCGGGAGTGCTGGGCCGGTCGACCGTAGAGAGCATTCAGTCCGGCCTCTACTTCGGTACACTGGCGACGGTCCGGACGCTGGCCGAGGCGATCGCGGCGGAGCAGTTCGCGGGACGAAAACCTGTGATTGTGGCCACCGGGGGATTCGGGCGGCTGTTTCAGCAGGAAAATCTGTTCGATGCCTTTGTTCCGGAGCTGCCGCTGCTCGGTTTGCGCCGCGCCGTGGAACGCTCGCTGGTACCATAAAAAATTACCGCTATCATGGCCGAATCACCCATCACTCCTCGCGAAAAAGACTTTGCCACCTGGTATCAGGATGTCGTCATTCAGGGCGATATGGCCGAACCGGCCGAGATTGTGAAAGGCTGCATGGTCATCAAGCCGAACGGCTATGCCGTTTGGGAGGTGTTGCAGCGGGAGCTCGACCAACGGTTCAAGGCTACCGGGCACCAGAACGTCTACCTGCCGCTGCTGATTCCGGAGAGCTTCCTGAAGAAGGAAGCCGAGCACGTGGAAGGGTTTTCGCCGGAGCTTGCCGTGGTCACCGTGGCGGGCGGCAAGAAGCTGGAGGAGCCCTACGTCATCCGCCCCACCTCGGAGACGATCGTCGGCCACTTTTTCGGCAAGTGGATTCAGAGCCACCGGGACCTGCCGATGTTGATCAACCAGTGGGCGAATGTGCTGCGCTGGGAGCTGCGGACGCGCATGTTCCTGCGGACCACCGAGTTCCTGTGGCAGGAGGGCCACACGGCGCATTCGACGCATGAAGAGGCGCTGGAAGAAGTGGTCCGGATGCTGGATGTTTACGCCGAGGTGGCTGAGGACGTCATGGCGATGCCGGTGATCAAGGGGGTGAAGACGAGCGCGGAGAAGTTCGCCGGCGCGCTGCGCTCCTACTCCATTGAGGCAATGATGCAGAACGGGCTGGCGCTGCAGGCGGGCACCAGCCACGACCTGGGCCAGAACTTCGGCAAGGCGTTCGATGTGCAGTTCCAGAGCAAAGAAGGGAAGCTGGACTATGTCTGGCAGACCAGCTGGGGCGTGTCGACGCGCCTGATCGGCGGGCTGATCATGACGCACTCCGACGACAAGGGCCTGGTGCTGCCGCCGAAGGTGGCGCCGCGCAAGGCGGTGATCGTACCGATCTTCCGGAAGGAAGAGGAGCGGGCGGTGGTGATGGAGGCGGCGGCAAAGCTGGCGGCGGAGATCGGCGCGCACATCGACACGCGGGACGGGCAGACCCCCGGCGCGAAGTTCTTCCATTGGGAACGGCGCGGCGTGCCGGTGGTGTTGGAACTCGGGCCGCGCGACGTGGCCGCGGGGAATATCGTGTTGAAGCGGCGCGACACGGGCGTGAAGGAAGTGATTCCGCAAACGGAGCTGGCGGCGAAGCTCACGGCGACGCTCGATGCGATGCAGAAGGATCTGTTTGCCCGGGCGAAACAACGGCTGCAGGACAACACCGTGGTGGCGAATTCGCTGGATGAGGTACGCGCAATTCTGGACGACGTGACCGCCGAGAAGGGTGGCGGCAAGTTCGTGATGGCGCACCTGAAAGGCGATCCGGCGACCGATGCGCGGATCAAGGAGTTCCGGGCGAGCGTGCGGAATATTCCGCTGGTCGATGCCTACGACGGCCCCGGCAAGTGCATCATCACTGGGGAGACGGTGCCGCAGCGAGTGGTGATCGCGAAGTCGTACTAGATCAGTTCGCCGGCTGCGTCTGGCCGATGTCCTTGCGCAGTTGCTCGACGATGCGGCGCGCCTGGCGGGTCATCTGTTCCACCGAGCTGTTCTTCGGCTGGCGGTTCATGGACCAAAGCAGATTGCGAGTGGCGCGATCGACAAGGAAGATGGTCCCTTTGCCGCGGGCGCCCCAGGAGGAGTTGTTCACGCGAGGGGGGAAGTCGAAGCCGGAGGAAGAAGTCTTTTTGGCATCCTCCTTCTTCTCTTTCTCCTCGTCCTTTTCTTCCTTGGGTGGCGGGTAGAGCTCGGTATATTTCTTCTCGAAGCCTTCGCCGAGCGCTTCGGTGAAGAGGGCGTCGGCCTTCTGGGGGTCGGTGGTGACGATGTAGACGCCTTGTTTGGTCAACTCGCTGGCGAGCAACTGGTCCAGGCCGCCGCCCATGCGGAGGATGTAGACCGATTTGACGTTGCGAACTTCGGGGTCGGCCGCGAATAGCGCCACCGCCATGGCGCCGAGAAGGAGTGCTTTCTTCACACCATCATGATACTCGCACGCAGGGCGCATACTGAAGGTATGTGGACCCGCCGTCAGTTTGCGGCCACGCTCGCCGCCGCCGCGCAGCCGCCTTCTCGTGCCCCGAATCTGGTGATTCTGCTGGCGGATGATCTGGGTTGGGGAGACGTTGGATTCCATGGCGGGCGGACGGCTACGCCGAACGTGGACCGCATTGCGCGGGAGGGAGTGGAACTGACGCGCTGCTACGCCTTCCCGTACGGCACGCCGACGCGCGCGGCGCTGCTGACGGGGCGGATGCCGGTCCGTTACGGGCTGGTGTACAGCTCGCTGCGGGCGTGGTCACCCCACGGGTTGCCGGTAGACGAGCATCTGCTGCCACAGAGCCTGCAGGCGGCCGGCTACCAGACGGGCTGTACGGGGAAGTGGCATCTGGGAAACGCGCACCGGCGGCTGCTGCCGAACGCACGCGGGTTCGACCACTTCTACGGGCATCTGAACACCGATATCCACTACTTCACGCATCGCCACATGGGGGGGCTGGACTGGCAAAGGAATGGGGAGAGCGTGGAGGAAGACGGGTACTCGACGACGCTGCTGGCCGCGGAAGCCGTGGCGTGGATGAAGCGCCGGGACAGGGCCCGGCCGTTCTTCCTGTACTTGCCGTTCAACGCCGTTCATACCCCGCTCACGGCTCCGGACGAGGTGATGTACCGGCACCGGCAATTGCCGCACGAAAAACTGCGGATTCTGGCTGGGGCGATCGATGCGATGGACGCGGCGGTGGGGACGATCCTGGCGGCGCTGGAGACGGAGCAGATCGGGGATCAGACGCTGGTGGTCTTCCTGAGTGACAATGGCGGCGCGCCGGCGCAGGGGAGCGTGAATGCTCCGTTTCGCGGCAGCAAGGGGTCGGTTTATGAGGGCGGGATAAGGGTGCCGGCGGCGATGCGGTTTCCCGGGCGGCTGCGGGCGGGGACGAAGTCGGCGCAGGTGATGGCGGTGACCGATCTGTTTCCAACGCTGGCCGCGGCGCTGGGCGTGGCGGCGGGGAACCGGAAGCCGTTGGACGGGCGCAATCTGTGGCCACAGATTGCGGGGGAAACGGTTGTGCCGCACGGACCGCTGTGCTTCGCGGCCAAGTCGAATGAGCGGGCCGATTTCCGGTATGCCGCGTTGGATGGCGATTGGAAGCTGGTGCGGGTGGTCGAAGAGGGAACGCCGGGGCGGGCGGAGTATCTGTTCGATTTGCGGAACGACCCGGGAGAGGAGAAGGACGTGGTGGCGGCCCATCCGGCGCGGGCGCGGGAGCTGGGCGCCGCGTTGGATGCGTGGATACGGTTGCACCCGGATGGCGACCTGGCCTCCTCCTCCCGGCCGCACCCCGGTTGGATTCCTCCCGCCGACTACGCTGCCGCCGCTCGCCGCGAGTAGTTACAATGACAACTTGTACAAAGATCTCCGCATTACGGTGATCATTCCCTGTCTCAACGAGGAACAGGGAATCGAAAAGGTGCTCCGTCGCATGCCGGAGTTCGTAGATGACGTGATCGTCGTCGACAACGGCTCCACGGACCGCACGGCGGACGTCGCCCGTTCCTATGGCGCGCGGGTGATCCGGGAGAACGTTCGGGGGTATGGACGCGCGTATAAGCGCGGCTTCGCGGACGCCACCGGAGACATCATTGTCACGCTCGATGGCGACCACTCCTATCCGCCCGATGCGATCTCCTACCTGCTGGAGGCGTTTCTGCATCTGGAGGTGGACTTCCTGAACGCCTCGCGGTTCCCGGTTCGTGACAGGGAGGCAATGAGCTTCAAGCACAAGTTCGGGAACTTTGTGCTGTCGGTGGCGATGAGTCTGCTCTACTTCCGGTGGGTGCGGGACTCCCAATCGGGGATGTGGGTGTTCCGACGGTCGATCCTGGAGGGCTTCCGGCTGGAGAGCGACGGAATGGCGTTCAGCGAGGAGATCAAGATCGAGGCGCTGCTCAGTTCAAACGTTCGTTTTGACGAAATATCGATCCTTTACACCTCGCGTCTGGGGGAAATCAAGCTAAACCCGTGGCGGGACGGGTTCTTCAACCTCTATTTTTTGTTGAAGAAGCGTTTTTCGCGATGGTGACGGCGATCCTTCCGGTTTATGGCCGGCACGACCTGACGCGGGCGGCGATTGAAGGGCTGCGGCGACAGAGTGAGCCGCCGGCGGAGATCGTTGTGGTGGATGATGGGTCGGCCGAGGCGTTTGAGGGGGATGGCAGTGTCCGGGTGGAGCGGCATGAGGAGAACCGCGGTTTCGCGGCGGCGGTGAATACGGGATTGCGGGCGGCGGAGACGCCGGTGGTGGCGGTTTTGAACAACGATGTCACGCTGGCGGGGAACTGGCTGGAACTTCTAGTACCGGTAATTTCGGAAGGAAGAGGGGACTTCGCATGCGGTAAACTTTACCGCCCGGACGGAAGAATCGACGGCACCTTCGATCTTTTGAGCCGTGGGGGACTGGCGTGGCGGGCGGGAGCGGGCCGGCCGGATGGTCCGTTGTGGTCGGCAGCGCAGAGGGTTACCTTTACCTCATTCACGGCGATGGTGGCGAGGCGGGAGGTTTTCGCCGAAGTGGGGGAGCTCGATGAAAGCTACCACTCCTATTATGAGGATGTGGAATGGGGTCTCCGGGCGGCGATTCGGAACAAGCGGGGCTACTACGAACCCGCCGCAACGGGGGTACACCTGGGCAGCGCCACCGCCGGAGCGGGCAGCGCCTACTCCGTCCGGCAGATCCTGCGCAACCACCGCCGGCTTGCGCACCAGTACCTGCTGCCGGAGTTTGCGGGGCCATACCGGGTGGCGCGGGCTCTGCTGCGGGCGCACTTTCTGAGTCACGGACAGTGGCCGGACGTGCCGGAGGAACCGGTGCCGCCCAAACCGCGCGGTGAAATGCTGGCCGATATTCTGCGGAACTCCGAAGAGCAGCTGCGCCAGTTACAGGAAAATTCCGGGTATGACCACCTGTGGAAGTGGTATTTCAAGCTCGCGCCATGAACGACGTGCAAGTCCTGCTGGTCACCTACAACTCGGGGGAGTTCATTGGAGCGGCGGTGGAAAGCTGTCTGCGCCAACGATTGCGGGTGCTGGTGGTGGACAACGCCTCTACGGACTCGACGCTTACGGAGATACCTCATGACCCGCGGGTCCGGGTGATCGCGAACCGGGAGAACCGCGGGTTTGCGGGAGCGGTGAACCAGGGTGTGGGGGAGACAAACGCTTCCCTGCTCCTGCTGCTGAACCCGGACGCGGTACTTTTGACGGCGATTGACCCGTTAGTCAACGCCGTCGTCGCAAACGGACACAGCGTGGCGGCGGGGGTACTGGTGGACGGCGACGGAAAACCACAAAATGGCTTTACCTTCCGGCGTTTACCGGCGCCGGCGGCATTGGCATTCGAAGTGCTTGGGATAAATCGGATCTGGCCGGGCAATCCGGTCAACCGGCGATACCGTTGTCTGGACCTCGATCCGCAGCAAGCGCAGGAGGTGGAACAGCCAGCGGGTGCGTTTCTGCTGTTTCGCCGGAGTGACTGGCAGCGCCTGGGCGGGTTCGACGAAGGGTTTCACCCGGTCTGGTTTGAAGATGTGGACTTCTGCCGCCGCCTGCTCGATGCGGGGGGTAGCATCTGGTTCGATCCTTCAGTCCGCGCTCGACATCACGGCGGCCATTCTGTTCAAAAGATTGAGCTTGGATGCCGTCAACGCACTTGGTATGGTAGCCTGCTTAGGTACGCCGCCAAACATTATCCGCCCTCGTCAAGGCGGATGGTCGCCGGGGTAGTGATGTTGGCGGTTCTGCCGCGTCTGCTTTTCGGATTACAGGTAAATTCAATCAAATCCATCTGGAGAATGGCATGGAAGTGCTTCCAGACGGGCGGATCGTGGGAGGGTCCGGCTGTTTAGAGGCGCGAAACCCAGGGGTTCCGTAACGGGGACGCGCTGGCCGTGCAAACTCGAACCCTCGATTCATGTCCCAATTCGATCTTGTCACGGTCACGCTAGTGACCTATAACAGCGGCCGGTTCATCAAAAAATGTCTGGAGTCTGTGCTTGCGCAGAAGTATCCGGACCTGGAACTGATCGTCATTGACAATGCGTCGACGGATGGGACAGTGGACATTCTGGAGCAGTTCGAAGGGAGATGCCGGATCGTGTACAACGACCGGAACCTGGGCTTCGCGGCGGCGCAGAACCAGGCGATTGCCCTGTCGCGCGGGGAATGGGTGATGACACTGAACCCTGATGTCCTGCTGCTGCCGGGGTTTATCGGCCAACTGGTGGAAGCCGGGCAGTTGCATCCGCGGATCGGCGCCGTCTGCGGAAAGTTGTTGACGATCAAGTCCAACTTTGAGCTGCCGGACAAGTCGATGATCGACTCGACGGGGATGTACTTCACGCCGATGCTGCGGCATCTGGACCGTGGAAGCCAGCAGCCGGACAACGGCGAGTACTCGAACATGGAGTATGTCTTCGGGGCCACGGCGGCGGCGGCGCTCTACCGGCGCGAGATGATCGACGATGTGGCGTTGGACGGCGAGTTCTTCGATAACGACTTTTTTGTCTACCGGGAAGACGCCGACGTGGCATGGCGCCATCAACTGCTCGGGTGGCGGTGCCTGTACACGCCGTATGCCCGCGCGTACCATGTCCGGAACGTGTTGCCAGGAAACCGGCGGGCACTCCCGCCGGCAATCAACATGCACTCGGTGAAGAACCGGTTCCTGATGCGGATCAAAAACATCACCTGGGACCTGTACCGCCGCAACTGGCTTCAGATCACGATGCGGGACCTAGTGGTGATCGGCGCGTGTCTTGTGCACGAACATAGTTCGCTGCGGGCGTTCTGGAAGGTGGTTACGTCCTGGCGGCGGGTGATGGAGAAGCGGGCGGAGATCATGCGGAGGAAGCGCGTCACCGACGAATACATGGCCTCGTGGTTCCATGCACAACCGGTGAGCCGGCCGGCGCCAAAGCCGTCGCCGCGCGTGATGGCGCGGTTGAAAGCGGCGCGCGGCTAGGCTCGATGCGAATTGCCATTCTGGGCACGCGCGGGATTCCGGCCCGATATGGCGGGTTTGAAACGTTTGCCGAAGAGTTGTCGCAGCGACTGGCGGCGCGAGGGCACGAGGTGACGGTCTACTGCCGCCAGCGGCATACCGCAGACACCTACCTGGGCGTGCGGTTGGTGTGCCTGCCGACGATCCGCCACAAGTATGCCGACACCCTGGCGCACACGGCAATCTCCATGCTGCACGCGGTGACGAAGGGCTACGACCTGATCCTGTGCTGCAACGCGGCGAATGCGATCTTCTGCTGGCTGCCGCGCCTGTTCGGCACTCCGGTGGCGTTGAATGTGGACGGTCTGGAGCGGAACCGGAAGAAATGGAACTGGCTGGCGAAGGCGTGGTATCTGCTGTCGGAGCGGCTGTCGACGTTCTGCCCGACACACGCAGTATCCGACGCCGAGGCCATTCGCGACTACTACCGGGAACGGTATGGCTGCGACACCACGTTCATCTCCTACGGCGCGGAACAGGGAAAGCTGGAGACGGCGGCGGTGCTCGACGAGTTGGGACTGGAGCGGGAGCAGTACTTCCTTTATGTGAGCCGGTGGGAGCCGGAGAATAACGCCCTGCTGGTGAGGGAGTCGTTTGAAAAGTTGGAGACGCCGATGCGGCTGGCGCTGATCGGGGACGCGCCGTATGCACCGGACTATATTGCGCGGGTGCGGGACACGAGTGACGGCCGGATTGTGATGCCGGGCTACGTATTCGGGCAGGGCTACAAGGAGTTGGGGTCGCACTGTTTCGCCTACATCCATGCGACGGAGGTGGGCGGGACGCACCCGGCGCTGATTGAGGCGATGGGCCGCGGGGCGCTGGTGCTCTATCTCGACACGGTCGAAAATCGCGAGGTGGCCGGAGGATGCGGACTAGCCTTCACGCATGAGACGCTGGCCGACGTGATGCGGCGCGCACTGACGCTGCCGGCGGCCGAGCGGGAGGAGTATCAGCAAGCCGCGCGGGACCGGGTGCAGGAACGCTATAGTTGGGACGCCATCACGACGCAGTATGAGGCGCTGTTCACGCGGTTGACGAGGAAGTCCTAAAAGGCATCGTTGAGCACGCCGGCCAGCCGCACACCCGCCTGGAGCAGGCGTTGCTTGACCAGCGGCATGTTCTTGTAGACGTAGGGATAGCTGAGCGGTAGTTCGGGCTTGAAGTCGTAGCACTGGTCGCGCAGCTTCTGGGACTCGGCGCCCCAATCGGTAAACGAGGTGGACTGCCACTCCTTCACCTCAGCCGGAGTGGGGTGATCGAGGAAACGAACCCATTCGGTGAAGCTCAGCTTCTCGTACTCGATCATGTGGTCGTCCCAGACGGCGTGGAGGTTGGTGGATTCGGCGCCGCGGAACCAGCGGACGTTGACGCGGTTGCCACCGAGGTCTTCCCGCTTGCCGACGTGAAGGGGCTGGTGGAGGTCGCCAACGAGGTGGACGAGGAATTTCAGTGCCTCGATGCGCTCCTGCTTCGGCGCCTTCCTGTTGCGCAGGGTGGCCTGAAACTGCTCCAGGGCGACATAGATGTCACCGGCCGGGTTCTTCTTCATGTTCTGGTACGTTTCGCCGTCGGGGATGTTGACGTAGTGCCAGGGATCGGCCCTTTTCCAGGCGGGATCGGAGCGGATCTCGTCGGCCCAGTTGGAGACTTCGGCCAGCGAGTCCGGCCCGAGGAGTTCGCGGACGGCCTTGGCGGCCTTTGGGGAGAGGTGATTCTCGGCGATCTGGCCAACGACGCGGTGGCCGGTCTTCCCCCACCCGAAGGCGAGCACATGAAAAAAGAGCAGTGACAGCAGGGCTTTCCGCATAGGGCGACACCACCACGATAGCGCAAAGGCCCGATAATACAGCTAATGTATCGTTCGTGGCTGGAAGTGTCCTTGAGCCAGATTGCCGCCAATTTCCGGGCGATCCGGAAGCTGGCCGGACCGGGAGTGACGGTGATGCCGGTGGTGAAGGCGGACGCCTACCGGCACGGGGCGGTGGAGGTGTCGCGGGTGTTGGAGGAGGCCGGCGCGCGGTGGCTGGCGGTCTCCAATGTGCATGAGGCGATCGCGCTGCGGGAGTCGGGCATCAACAGCCGGATTCTGGTGATGGCGGACTTCCTGCCCGTGAGCCGGCCGCTGTTTCTGGACTATGGGTTAACGCCGGCGATCCATTCGCTGGAAGGAGTGCGGGACTACGAGCGAATGGCGGCGGAGTCCGGGCAGGAGGCGCCGTTTCATCTGAAGATCGATTCGGGAATGGGACGGCTGGGAACGCGGGCATCGGCGCAGGAGATCCTGGATACTCTGGCCGGAACGCGCGCGGCGCGGCTGGAGGGGCTGATGTCGCACTTTGCCTCAGCACCGAACTATACGACGGCGCAGACGGACCAGCAGATTGCCACCTTCACGGCAGTGCTGCAGCACCTGCGAAATGCAGGCGTAAACCCGCCGCTGGTGCATCTGGCGAGCACAGTGCCGCTGGCCTACGGGCGGAAGGAGGCGTGGGGGAATCTGGTGCGGCCGGGGCATGCGGTCTACGGCTACATTTCGCCGGCCAAGGGGGACGCGCCTCCCTGCGCGCTGCGCGTGCAGCCGGCGCTGACGTGGAAGGCGACGGTTCTGGAGGTGAAGGACGTACCGGCGGGGGCGGCGATCGGCTACGGGGGCATTCATACGACGGCGCGGGCGGCGCGGATCGCCGTGTTGGGGGTCGGGTATGCCGACGGGTATCCGCACCGGCTGTCGAACAAGGGAAAAGTGCTGGTGAAGGGCCGGGTGGCGCCGGTATTAGGGGCTGTGTCGATGGACGTGACGACGATCGACGTGACCGGGATCGACCTGGCACCGGGGGACGCGGCGACACTGCTTGGCGCCGAAGGGAGCGAGTCAATCGACGCGCAGCAGATCGCCAAGCTGGCGGGGACCATTTCGTACAGCGTGCTGTGCGGCATCAGTTCGCGGGTGGTAAGACTGTATGTGTAGTGGAGGGTTCAATATGTTTCTGCGGACATTGCTGCTGGCCGGGGCGCTGCCGGTGATGGCGGCCGAGTTTCCGGATCCGGCGGCCGACCTGAAGGAAGGGCCGGGCAAGCAGACGATGGTGCTGGCTGGCGGCTGCTTCTGGTGCACGGAGGCGGTGTTCGAGATCATCGAAGGCGTCGACGATGTGATCTCCGGCTACGCCGGTGGGACGAAGGAGACGGCCAAGTACGACATCGTTTCGAGCGGGCGAACGGGGCATGCCGAGTCGATCCTGATCACCTACGATCCGGCGAAGACCTCCTACGGACAGTTGTTGAAGATCTTCTTCAGCGTGGCGCACGACCCCACCTCGTTGAACCGGCAGGGTGCCGACGTCGGGCCGCACTACCGCAGCGCGATCTTTTACGCCACCGCCGAGCAGAAGAGAGTCGCCGAGGCCTATATCACGCAGTTGAACGCGGCGGGCGTGTTCCGGAAGCCGATTGTGACGAAGTTGGAACCGCTTGAGAAGTTCTACACGGCCGAGGGCTACCATCAGGACTATGCGCGCGGGAACCGTTCGAATCCGTACATAGTGAATGTCTCGGACCCGAAGGTCGAGAAGCTGAAGAAGATGTACCCCGGCTGCGTGCGGAAGCGCAAATAAGGCGGCGTGATAGGATCGAATTAGTGAAGAACGCAGGGCTCAGCACGATTACCCTGGCGGCGGCGATTATGATCGCCAGCTCCGCCTGAGCCGGCCTGCGAAGAGACACGCAAGTTACCCCTGGCCCCTGGCGGATTTCGATCCCCCAGGGGCTTTTTCGTCGTTGAAACAAGGAGTGCAAAAGATGGTGAATCTGGCAAGCATCGAAGCGGCGGCGGAGCGGATCCGGCCGGAGATCTATGAATCGCCGCTGGTGCATTCGAAGCTGCTTTCGGCGATGACGGGCAATGAGATTTTCCTGAAGCTGGACAACTTGCAGATGACGGGTTCGTTCAAGGAGCGCGGGGCGTTGAACCGGATCTTGACACTGACCGACGAGGAACGGCGGCGGGGCGTAGTGGCTGCATCGGCCGGGAACCACGGGCAGGCGGTGGCCTATCATGCGACGCGGCGGGGCATCCGGGCTCAAATCTGGATGCCGAAATACACGCCGCTGGTCAAACTGGCGGCAACGCGGGCCTTCGGCGGGGACGTGGTGCTGCATGGGGCGAGCTACGACGAGGCATTTGAAGGCGCGGTGGCACAGGACGCGACGTTCGTACACGCATTCGACGATCCGGCGGTGATTGCCGGGCAGGGCAGCCTGGGGTTGGAGATGCTGCGGCAGGAGCCGACGCTGGATGCGATTGTCAGTTCGGTGGGCGGCGGGGGACTGATCTCAGGCGTGGCGTGCGCGGTGAAGGGGCGGAAGCCGGCGGTGGAGGTGATCGGCGTGCAGACGGCGCGGCTGCCATCGATGGCGGCGGCACTGCGGGCGGGGGAACCGGTGCGGGTGGAAGCGGCGTCGACGATGGCGGACGGCATAGCCGTGCGGCGGGCGGGAAAGCTGACGATGCCGATGGTGCGGGAGTATGTGGACCGGCTGGTGACGGTGGAGGAAGACGACATTGCGGCGGCGATTCTGGTGCTGTTGGAACGGGAGAAGACGCTGGCGGAAGGGGCGGGGGCGATCGGCCTGGCGGCGCTGCTGCAGGGGCTGACCGGACACAAGGGAAAGCGGATCGGGGTGGTGATCTCCGGCGGGAACCTGGATGTGAATATCCTGTCGCGGATCATCGAACGCGGCATGGTGCGGGATGGGCGGAGGCTGCGGCTGCGGATCACGCTGCCGGACTATCCGGGCGCGCTGGAGGGGCTGGCGCGGAGGATCGCGGATGCCAACGCGAACATTGTGGAGACGCTCCATAACCGGGCGCACTATGGCGTGAGCCTGAGCGAGACGGCGATTGATATCACGATGGAGACACGCGGGCAGGAGCACGTGGAGGAGATTGCGGCGACGCTGACGGCGGGAGGGTATTCGTTCCACCGTGTGGAGTGAAGAGAAAGGGTGGGGGTGAAAACAGAAGCGGCGGCACTGGGCCGCCGCTTCTGTGAGTGAGAACCAATGCGCCTATGGTTCCGCTTCAATTCCGGTCTTGTTGGCCATTTCGGTGTGGAAGGCGACGAGTTCGCGGGACTCGGCTTCGGCGCGGCGGGCCTGCATGGCGCGGTCGCGCTCCATGTTCTCAGCGCCGCGGGCCATACCGGGCCACTTGTGCTGCATGGCGGTGTTGCGGTTGCGGGCCGCGATGCGGGCGGCGGCTTCCTCATGCTTGCGGGCCTTGGCGGCAAACTCTTCGGCGCGGACCGCGTGGCGGTCCGCGGCAGCCTTATGCTCGGCCCTGGAGAGTTTCTGCCCGGCCGCACGGTTGGTTTCGTTCGGTTTCTGGTCGGCCGCGAGGGCCGCGGCGATTGTCAGGACGAATACAATCAGGCTCTTCATGACTCCATTAAAAGGCGGAAGCACCTTCTGTCGATATCCGCAAAATTACGGAGTCCAGCGATTTTCGGGTTGCCGAAAAATGCGAACGGCCCTCCGAAGAGGGCCGTTGGGCGAAGACCGCTGAGATGTGGGAGTTTACGGTTCCGCTTCGACGCCGGTGCGGTTCGCCAGTTCGGTATGGAAGGCGACGAGTTCGCGGGACTCGGCTTCGGCGCGGCGGGCCTGCATGGCGCGATCGCGCTCCATGCTCTCAGCGCCGCGGGCGAGGCCGGGCCACTTGTGCTGCATGGCGGTGTTGCGGTTGCGTTCGGCGACGCGGGCGGCCGCTTCTTCATGCTTGCGGGCCTTGGCGGCGTATTCCTGGGCGCGGGCCGCGTGGCGGTCCGCTTCCGCCTTGTGTTCGGCAACGGAGAGCTTCTGCCCCGCCGCGCGGTTGGCAACGTTCGGTTTGTGGTCGGCCGCGAAGGCCGCGGCAATTGTCAGGGCGAATACAATCAGGCTCTTCATGTCTCCATTAAAAGGCCGAAGTACCATCCGTCGATATCCGCAAAATTACGGAGTCACGAGGCCCTCGCGAATGGCGTGCTGAATCAGCTCGGCGGTTGTCTTAACGCCAAGATCGTCCATCATTTTGTATTTGTGCGTTTCGACGGTGCGCGGAGAGATCTCCAATATCGCCCCGATCTCCTTGGCCGATTTTCCTTCGGCCAGCAGTTGCAGCACCTCGCGCTGGCGGCCGGTCAGCTCCAACGATTGGCGCAGGCGAACCTTCGTTTCATCGAGCATTTCGTCGACGGCCGGGGTGCGGAGTCCGGGCGAGATATAGAGCTTGCCGACGAGCGCATGGCGAATGGCCTCGACCAGTTCCTCGGAAGCGGAATGCTTCAGAACATAACCCTGGGCCCCGGCCTGGATCGCGCGAAGGAGGTAGGAGGGGTCGGGGTGCATGGTGAGGAATACGACCTTGGCCCGGGCGCCGGACTCGCGCAGTTGGCGGATAGCGTCGATGCCGTTGAGCAGAGGCATGGAGATATCGGCGACGATGACATCGGGATCGAGCGAGCGGGCCTGTTCGATCAGTTCCCGGCCATTGGCAGCAGTGCCGGACAATTCGAACTCACCGGCGAGCAGGCTGCGGAGGCCATCGAGGACAATTTTGTGGTCGTCGGCGAGAAGGATGCGAGGTTTCATGAGCGGACTCCCAGGGGCAGGCGGGCGTGGATCCGAGTACCGCGGCCGGGCGCGGAGGTGAGCGACCAGTGCCCGCCGAGCAGTCGGACACGCTCCTCCATACTGGCCAGGCCGAGGCCCGGATGGAAATCGGGGCTGGCGGAATCGAAGCCATGGCCGTCGTCGACTACCTCCAACTCCACCGCATCGGGCGAGGAGCGCAGCCGGACCATCACCTGCTCGGCGGCGGCATGGCGGCGAATGTTCCGCAGTGACTCTTGCACGATGCGATAGAGGGCCAGGGCGACATCGCGACTGAGATTTTCGAGCGGCCCCTCAACAGAGAGATCGACGGGCGGGCCGCCGCGTTCAAAAGACGCCCGGCACTCGGCCGAGACAGCCGCCTCCAGGCCGAGGTCGTCGAGCATGGCAGGGTGGAGGCGGCGGGAGAGAGCGTGAACGTCATTGGCGATGGCGGCCAGTTGGACGCGGACGGGGTCGAGGTGGCCCTGGCCGGCGGCAATAGCGGCGGCGGCCAGGCGTTGGGAGAAGTCGTCGTGCAGTTCGCGGGCGATGCGGCGGCGTTCCTCCTCCTGCGCGGCAATCAGCTGTCCGGAGAGGCGCCTGAGATCGGTGATGTCCTGCGCGGCGTAGACGATGACGCCGTCCGGCTCGACCGTTGCGGCAGTGAGGAGGACGGGAACGCCGGAGCCATCCTTGCGGGTAAGCTCCGTTTCGATGGCCGGGCGGCCGACGGGCGGGTTGTTGCCGGGAACTGGCAGGCCGATGAGTTCGCCGGGATCGTAGCCGAGGAGTCGTTCGGCGGCGGGATTGGCACGGACGATACGCCCGTCCGCGGCGACGAAGACGGCGTTGAGGAGAGAGGCCAGGATGTGGTCGACGGCCTGTTTGGAGACAGTGGTCTGTTCAAGGTCGGCGGCCATGCGGTTGAAGTCTGAGGCGAGTTGGCCGATTTCGTCGTTACGCTGCAGGTCGATGCGGTGGCGGAAGTCGCGGGTGCCAAGGCGGCGGACGCCTTCGGCGAGCTTGAGGACGGGAGCAGTGACTCCTTCGCCAAGCCAACGAGCGACGAGGAAAAAGCCCGCGGCAATGAGAAGGCCGAAGCCGGCGATGCGTAGGTAGAGAGCGCTGACGGGAGCGAGAGCCTCCGCAGCGTCGATTTCGGCGATCAGGAACCACTGCACACCGGGCACATTGAGAGGGGCCCAGGAGCGGAGGAGCCGGCCGTCGGGAGTGATGGCGGTGCCGGAGCCCGATACGGGCGCGCCGGGGCTGGGCTGAAGGACCACCGTGCGGCTG
>CAZWDD010000007.1:31468-45494 GCA_964632345.1 uncultured Solibacteraceae bacterium
GGACGTTGGCGGCGTCGACCATATAGGCCTGGCCGGTGGCGCCGAAGCCCTCCTCGGCCCAGTGGCCGTTGCCGGTCATGACGCGGTTGACTTCGTCGATGGAGACCTGGATGGCGAGGACGCCGGCCTTTTCGCCGCGGCGCCAGATGGGAGTGGCGATGAAGGCGGCGGGGGCCTCCTCGGAAGGAGTGTAGGCGGCGTAGTCCTCCAGCACGGCCTGTTCCGGATCGGAGAGCGCCATGGCGCGGTGGTAGGCGCGGCCGAGGGCGGTGTTGGAATAAGGCGGGGCGGCCAGCGTGGCGCCGAGATCGAACTCCTTGAAAACGGTGTAGAGAAGACGGCCGGAGACATCGATCAAGAAGATGTCGTAGAAACCGAAGGCGCTTTGGAAGCGATGGAAAGTGGGGTGAAAGCGGGCATGGGCGCGACCGTAGGCGCCGGCGTCCGGGGCAGTGAGCAGGCGGTCCTTCTGGCCGATCGGGTAGGGGTTGGTAAGGATGTAGTGATATTGCAGGGCGTGGGCGCGAGGGTCTGCCGGCATCCAGTCCGTGCGGCCGTTGTAGAGGGGTTCCAGGCGGGCGCGGGCGTCGGGCGGAGCGGCCAATTGGGGCCAGGCACGTTCGAACTCTTCGAGAGCGGCGATGGAGGACTCGTCGGCGGAGAGGGCAAGAACGTGGTTGGTAGCGTCCTCAAAGAAACGTTCGATCTGGCGGCAGCGAGTCTGGCGGATGACGGTAAGCCGGTCAAAAGTGGCGGTGCGGAGGGCATCCGCGGCGCCGACGCCGGCCTCCCATCCGGTGGCTGTGATGGCAAGACAAGCCAGGCCGACAAAGGCGGCCTGGAGTTTAGTGCGGTAGGAGCGGAAAACGGAGAGAAAGCGCACGCATATTCAGCGTACCGCCGCGGCCCATGCGGGTAGAATATGTGCGTGGTGAGCTGGCTGGTTGCGGGCGTGGGCGATATTGCGAGGCGGCGGGTGATTCCGGCGATTCTGGCGGAGCCGCGGTCGCGGCTGCATGCCGTAGTGACGCGGCGGCCCGAGAAAGCGGCGGAGTATGGCGTGCGGGGGTATGCCGCGATGGAAGACGCGGTCGCCGATCGGGCCGTGGACGCTGTTTACGTGGCGACGCCGGTGGCGCTGCACCATCCACAGGTGCTGGCGGCGCTACGGGCGGGCAAGCATGTGCTGTGTGAGAAGCCTGTGGCGATGCACTACGCGCAGGCCCAGGAGATGGCCGCGGCGGCGGAGGCCAGTGGCCGGGTCTGCGGTGTGGCGTACTACCGGCGGCTGTATCCGAAGCTGATCGAGGTGCGGCGGTTGGTGCGCGCGGGGGCGATCGGGCAGCCGGTGGCGGCGGAGCTGAATTGCCACTCCTGGTTCAACCCGGCCAGTGGGGAGCGAGCGTGGCTGATTGATCCGCTGCTGGCCGGGGGCGGACCGCTTTATGACATTGCTTCGCACCGGATCGACGTGTTGAATTTCCTGTTTGGTGAGCCGCACAGGGCGGTGGGGTTCAAATCGAACGCGGTTCATATGTATGGCGTGGAGGACAGCGCAACGGTGCTGGTGGAGTATGCGGGCGGGGTGCGGGGGACGGTGGATGTGCGCTGGCACAGCCGCGTGGAGCGGGACCAGTGCCGGATTCTGGGAACGGATGGAGAGCTGAACTTGGATCCGTTGAACGGACCGGTTCTGCGGACGCCCGAAGGAGTACTGGAACTGCCGGCACACGCCAACGTACATTATCCTCTGATCGAGAATTTCGTCCGTGCGGTACTGGGCGGAGATCCGCCCGCGTGTCCATTCCGGGAGGCGATCCGCACGGACTGGGTGACGGAGCAAATACGCTAACATGAAAAAGGGAAAGCGCGTCTTTCCAAAGCCTTTTTGCGTCTCCACCCCTAACCAAATACATCCCCATGTCGGACAGCACCAAAATCGACGTTAATAGTTGGCTCGAAGAAGAGCTGTACCAGCAGTACCTGCACAATCACTCCTTTGTCGACTCGGCCTGGCAGACCGAATTCAGCGAGCAGAAAGCGGCCAATGGCACCCCGGCCCCCGCGCCGGCGGCGACGCCAGTTCCGGCTGTGGCACCTGCCGCGCCCCCGGCGCCCGCGGCTGCGCCCGCACCCGCCGCCTCGCAGCAGGTGGCGACGACGGAAAAGGCCGTGCAGCAGCAGGGCCCATCGAAGGACGTGGACTCCTCCGAGCAACTGGTCCCGTTGCGTGGAACGGCGGCGCGGATTGCCGAGAACATGATCCTGTCGCTGTCGGTGCCGACGGCGACCAGCCAGCGTTCGATTCCCGTGAAGGTAATCGATGAGAACCGGCGGATCATCAATCAGCACCGTTCGCTGCTGGGACTGTCAAAGGTGTCGTTCACGCACATTATTGGTTGGGCCATTGTGAAGGCGCTGGAGACGAACCCGGCACTGAATTGCTCGTATTCGGAGAACAACGGGGAATCGTTCAAGGTAGTGCGGAGCTCCGTGAATCTGGGACTGGCGATCGACCTGCCGTCGCGAGACGGCGGCCGTTCGCTGGTGGTGCCGAACATCAAGAACGCCGGGTCGCTGACATTCAGCGAGTACCTGCAGGCCTATGACGACCTGATCGCCCGCGGCCGGAAGGGGAAGTTGGGGCTGGGTGACTTCCAGGGGACGACGCTTTCGCTAACCAATCCCGGCACACTGGGAACGGTGGGTTCGATTCCGCGGCTGATGCCGGGGCAGGGCTGCATCATCGCCACCGGCGCGATGGATTTCCCGGCCGAGTTCCAGGGAGTCGCGCCGGAGATGCGCGCCATGCTGGGCCTGGGCAAGGTGATGACGGTGACGTGCACGTACGATCACCGCGTGATTCAGGGCGCCGAAAGCGGCATGTTCCTAGCCAAGCTGCAGGGCCTGCTGCAGGGCGAGGACAGCTTCTACGACGCGATCTTTGCCAGCCTGCGGATGCCGCACAAGCCGGTGAAGTGGGAAGCGGACCGCGCCGTTGCGCCGCGGCAATCCACCGCATTACGGCAGGTGGAGATCGGCAAGGAATCGAGCGTTCTGCAGCTGATCAATGCCTATCGCGTGCGCGGACACCTGATTGCGGATCTGGACCCGCTGGGTTCGGAGCCGAACTACCATCCGGAACTCGACCCGGCCACGTACGGCCTGACGATCTGGGACCTGGACCGCGAGTTTGTGACCGGATCGCTGGGCCAACTGACGGGCGAGGGCGCGGCGCACATGGTGATGACGCTGCGCGAGATTCTGGAGAATCTGCGGCAGACCTATTGCGGCAAGATCGGCGCGGAGTATATGTACATCCAGTCGCCGGAGCAAAAGACCTGGCTGCAGCAGCGAATGGAAGCCGAGAGCGGTGTGCTGGTTCCCGCGGACCGTGTCCGCATTCTGGAGCGGCTGCATGAGGCGGAGGGATTTGAGTCCTTCCTGGGAACGCGCTTTGTGGGTACGAAGCGGTTCGGCCTGGAGGGTGGTGAATCCGCCATTGCGATCATCGATGAGATCTGCGAGCGCGCGGCCGACGGCGCGGTGCATGAAATCGTCATCGGCATGGCCCACCGCGGCCGGTTGAACGTACTGACGAACATCATCGGCAAGAAGCCGGAGCAGATTCTTTCGGAGTTTGAAGGGAACCCGACGGAAGGGTCAACGCAGGGCTCGGGTGACGTGAAGTATCACCTGGGCGCGACGGGTGTGCGGCGGGCGTCCTCCTCGCGGGAGATTGTGGTGAGCCTGGCGCCGAACCCGTCCCACCTGGAAGCGGTGAATCCGGTGGTGGAGGGAATCGTACGGCCGAAGCAGGACCGGTTGGGCGACAAGACTCGCGAACGGGTGATTCCGCTGCTGATCCATGGCGACGCGGCGTTCGCCGGCCAGGGCGTGGTGGCCGAGACGCTCAACATGTCGCAGCTTGACGGCTACACGACGGGCGGCACGATACACCTGGTAATCAACAACCAGATCGGCTTTACGACGCGGCCGGATGACAGCCGCAGTTCGATTTACGCCACCGACATCGCGCGCGCTGTGGACGCGCCGATCTTCCATGTGAACGGCGACGATCCGGAATCCTGCGCGCTGGTGGCGCGATTTGCCTACGAGTTCCGGCAGCAGTTCAAGAAGGACGTTGTGATCGACATGATCTGCTACCGGCGGCACGGCCACAACGAGGCCGACGACCCGAGCTACACGCAGCCCATCATGTACCGCAAGATCAAGGCGCACCCCAGCGTGGCCACGCTGTACGCCGAGCGGCTGGTGCGCGAGAAGCTGGTGACGCAGGACGAGGTGGACCGGATTCGCAAGTCGATCCAGCAGCGCCTCTCCGACGCCCACGCCCGGGCGCAACAGAGCGCGCAGATGTTCGAGTACCAGGAATTGGCCGTGGTGGACGAAGTCGATGTGCGCCGCGAGATTCCGCAGACCGCCTCCGATCAGGCCACGCTGCAGCGCGTGATCTACGGCTCGACGGCTTTCCCGGAGGACTTCCACGTTCATCCGAAGCTGAAGAAGTTCCTCGATCACCGTCTGCACATTCTGGAAGGCGGACCGATCGATTGGGCAGCGGCCGAGGCACTGGCCTTCGGCAGCCTGGTGCTGGAAGGGACGCCGGTGCGTTTATCCGGACAGGATTGCGGCCGGGGCACGTTCAGCCAGCGGCACCTGGTGTTCCATGACTCCGAGACCGGCGAGCCGTACATCCCCATGCAGAACCTGGCGCCGAATCAGGCGAAGTTCGAAGTGTGGGATTCGAGCCTGAGCGAGTACGCCGTGATGGGCTTTGAGTTCGGTTACTCGGTGGCTGACCCGCTGTGCCTGGTGATGTGGGAGGGCCAGTTCGGGGACTTCGCCAACGGCGCGCAGATCATGATCGACCAGTTCATCTCGTGCTCCTACTCGAAGTGGGGCCAGCCGAATGGACTGGTGCTGCTGCTGCCGCACGGGCAGGAGGGCCAGGGTCCGGAGCATAGCTCGGCTCGCCTGGAACGGTTCCTCACACTTTGCGCCGAGGACAATATGCAGGTGGTGAACCCCACCACACCCGCGCAGTACTTCCACCTTCTGCGGCGGCAGATGCACGGCGGCGATGACCGCCGCGGCATGCGCAAGCCGTTGATCGTGATGACTCCGAAGAGCCTGCTGCGGCACGTCCGCGCCATCAGCCGCCTGACCGATCTGACGGCGGGCGGGTTCCGGGAGATCATCGGCGATACGCATGTGTTGGCGGCCGATGAGATCCGCCGCGTGATTCTGACGAGCGGCAAGATCTACTACGAACTCGCAGAGCAGAGGGAGAAGCTGGCGGCGAACAACGTCGCCATCGTGCGCATCGAGCAATACTACCCGTTTCCGAAAGCCGACCTGCAGGACGTGCTGATGCGGTATCCGGTGACGGCGGAAGTCTGCTGGGTGCAGGAAGAGCCGAAGAACATGGGAGCGTGGCGGTTCGTGCGGGAGCAGGTGCAACCGATTCTGGATCCGGCGCGCCGTTCGCTGCGCTACATCGGCCGCGCGGAATCGGCCAGCCCGGCGCCGGGGTCGCTGAAGCGGCACCAGTCCGAGCAGGCCGAAATTCTCGCCGAAGCCTTCAGCAACGATCCGATGCCGCGCGCGAAAACGCGGCTGGTCGTTCGCCGCAAGTCGTAGCTACCACTTTCCGGTGGCGAGTTCCGCCACTTCGCCATCCGTCAACGCCCGGCGAAACAAAGCTACGTCGTCCAGCAGGCCGACGTAGTTCACGCCGAGACGGATGGTGGCGTTGGCCATGCTCCAGTCGAACATCTCCTTGATGGGGCTGGAGCTGCCCTGCTTCTGACCGTTGAGATAGAGGGTTGCCGAACCTTTATCGCTGCTGAGGCCGCTGTAGGTAATGGCGATGTGCGTCCAGCGGTCGCGTGAGAAGGGCGGTTTTTGCACGACGACGAGACGGTTGTTGAAGGCGGGGTTCTTGTCGGAGTCCACATTGTTCGGATTCCACGCCTTCAGGGCGCCGAAGACGCCGAGGCGGAAGTGGCGCGGGCGTTCATCCTTGGTGAAGTCCACCCAGATGGCGGAGTTGTTATACGCCTTGTCGGTAATCTGGATCGGATCGCAATAGCCGGGAGCGAGTTCCTGATCGGGGTCCACCTTCAGCCAGAAGCTGACGGTGCCGGTGACCGGGTTCACGTTGTCGCCGGCCTTGAAGTAAACGGCTTTGGTGTTCTTCTGCGGGAAGCGGAGGGCGTCGCCCGTGCGTCCGGCGCCTTTGGCGTGTTCGACGCCGGAGCCTTCCAGGCCGGGTTTGCCAGGTTCTTTATACGTCGGGGCGGAGTAGAGGATCTTGTCTCCAGCGGCGGTGGCGGCGTCCAAGGAACCGTCGAAGGTGGCCCGGAAAAGGACGTCCTTTTTCCAGTCTGCGGCGAAGAGGGTAATGGTGCAAAGGGGAACTGTCAACCAGCGATACATACGGCTACTATACTGCGTGATAATGACGGGTGATATGCTGCGCCGCACCCTGCTACTCCTTTTCGCCCTGCCGCTTCTCGCTGCTGACATCAGCGGAAGGTGGGTGTTCCAGGTGGAAGTAGGCGGGCAGAGTGGCGTGCCGAGGTTTACGTTTTCCCAGAAGGGCGAGGAGTTGACGGGTACCTACTCCGGACAACTCGGCGAGGCCAAGCTGCAGGGGACAGTGAAGGCGGACAAGGTGCAGTTCGAGTTCGAGACGCAGGGCTACCGCATTGTTTACCGGGGAACGGTGGTGAGCGGAACCGAGATGAAGGGAACTGCGGATTTCGCCGGGCAAGCCGAAGGGACCTGGACGGCAAAGAAGAACTAGGCCGTGATGTTCTCGGCTTTGGCGAGATAGGCCGGGTCGAACTGAATGCCGAGCCCGGGCCCGGTGGGGACAGCGATGGCGCCGTTGCGGATCTTGAACTCCGGCGTGTACCAGCTCTCCTTCTTTTCGTTGCCGCGGTGGGGGAACTCCATGAAACCGCCGATGTTCTCGACCGCTGAGGCGAACTGCACGATGTTGACAGCCGAGGCGCCGGTCTGGGTGTTGTGCGGCACGATGGGCATGTTGAAACGCTTCGCCATGCGCGCCACGCGCAGCGCCCGGACGAACCCGCCGTTGTAGTTCAGGTCGGGCTGCACGATGTCCATGACGCCGTTTTCCATCATCCAGAGGAAACGCCACAGGCTGGCGTCCTGCTCGCCGGCGGCCACCTTCATGGTCAATGCATCGGCCACCTTTTTCGTCTCGCCAAGCTCCTCCCACGGGCAGGGCTCCTCGAAGAAGTTGACGTTCAGATCCTGCAGCATACGGCCGACCTCGATGGCCTTGGCTGCGTTGTAGCTGCCGTTGGCGTCGGCGTTGATGACGATGCCGTCGCCCAACCGTTTGCGGGCCAGCTTCATCATGGTCTCCGTGCGGCCGGGATAGGCGTCCAGGTTACGGCTCATGCGTCCGCCGATCTTGAACTTCACGGCCCTGGCGCCGGTCTCTTCGACACCCCGGACGTAGACATCCACTTCCTGCTCGGCTGTCGTTTCGCGCCCGGAGCCGGACAGGTAGACGGGAATCTCCTTGCGAATCACGCCGCCCAACAACTCGCCAACGGGAACCTTGGCGGTCTTGCCCAGGAGATCGAAAATCGCCTGCTCCATGTAGGCGACGGGACACCAGAAGGCTTGGCCGGCCAGTTTGTAGTTGGCGGTGTAGACGGCATCGATGAGGGTTTCCACGTCGCGGGCGTCCTTGCCGAGGAACGATGGAGCCACGCGGCGGAAGAGGATGGCGATATAGTCCTCGATCTGCTTGGTGCGGCAGATGCCCTTGACGCCGTCGGTGGAGGTGACCTCCAGGAAGTAGTTGCTTTCGACGCGCAGCAGGCGGATGCCGGAGATCTTCACCGGGTTCTTCACCTTCGCGTGGAGATTCAGGAACGGCTCCTCGTACCAGGGGATCACGCGTTTCTCCTGTGCGAATGCGGCGGCGGTGGAGGTTAGCAGGAAATGGCGTCGGGAAAATGGCATGGCAATGATCCTTACTGGCCCAGTTCGTGACAGGCGGTGCAGGTGATGGTGGCCTGCTGCTCCTTATGGCAGTCGACGCAATCGGCCATCTTGGTGGAGCGATGGACCTCCACCTTCGCCTGCGTCTTCATGTCGCCATGGCAGGAAGAGCACTCCACCTTGGCGCCGGCGTGTTTGGCGTGGCTGAAGAAGACGAAGTCCGGCAGGCGGTAAACACGCTGGGTGGGCAGCTTCGCTTCCGCCTTTTCGCGGTGGCAGGTCTGGCAGGTCTTCCACGCCGGGAACCCGGCCCGCGCCTTGGACGCCGCGCCGGGATGGCAGAAGGTGCAGGGCAGGTTGAGCCCCGCGTGGCGTTGATGGGAGAAGGCAGGCTCCTGGGCCGGGAGCAGCAGGGGAAGCAGAAACAGCAACGCGCGCCACATAATGCGTACTCGTATCTTATCCATTCGCCAGGCGCCGCACCCTGCCGCCGAGCAGTAGCAGCAGGCCGGTGCCGATGACGGGCAACGCCGCGGCCAGCGCCAGGACGGGCGTGTAGCCGAAATGGTCCACCAGCCAGCCGGTGGCCATGGTGAACAGCAGCGCACCGACGCCGGCCCCCATTCCGCCCATACCGGCCACGCTGCCCACCGACTCCGGCGGGAAGTAATCCGAGGGCAACGTCTGCACGTTATTCACCCAGAACTGGAAGCCGAAGGCGGCCAGCGACATCCACGCCAGCGCCGTATATGGGTCACGCGCTGTCAGGATTCCGCTGCCGCCGGCCATGCAAGCAGCGCCAATCAGGATCAGCGTTTTGCGTGTGCGGTTGAGACTCCAGCCGCGGCCCAGCAGTACGGCGGCGCAACCACCGCCGAGCAGGCTGCCGACGTCGGAGGCGAGAAACGGAACCATTGCGGCCCATGCGATGCTTTTCAACTCCAACCCGTGTACGCGGTTCAGATACAACGGGAGCCAGTTCAGAAACAGCCACCAGGCGGGATCGGTAAAGAACCGGGCCAGTACGATAGCCCAGGTTTCGCGCCTCCTGGCGAGCGTCAACCAGGGCGTATTTGCGGCGGGCATTTCTCCGGCGGCTTCGCGTAAGGCTTCGCGCTGCGCGGCCGTCAACCAGCGGTGCTGGGCCGGAGGTTGATAGAGCCACAGCCAGAGCGCCAACCATACGAACCCCAGCGCTCCGGTGATGAGAAACGTCCCCTGCCAGCCGAAGCGGAACTGCAGGGCGACGATCAACGGTGGGGCGATGACCGAGCCGAGCGCCGCGCCGCTGTTGAAGATGGACATGGCAAAGGCGCGTTCCTTCACCGGGAACCATTCCGTGCATACCTTCGCCGCGCCGGGCCAGTTGCCCGCTTCACCCAGGCCGAGCAGGAAGCGGAAGATGCTCAGGCTGCCGGCGCTTCGCGCCCCGGCGTGCGCCATGGCCGCCAGCGACCACAGCGTGATGGAAAGAGAGAATCCACGCTTGAGTCCGATGCGGTCATACAGCCGGCCCGAAAGTGCGTGGCTCGCCGAGTAGGCCACCAGGAACCACGAGGCGATGGCAGCGTACTCCTGGTTACTGAGCTTCAGCTCGGTGACGATGACTGGAGCGAGCGTCGACACCGTCAACCGGTCAATGAAGTTGATGAGCGTGGCCAGGAAGACCAGGCCGATCATCAACCACCGCAGGCGTGGATACACGGCCTAGAGACCCTCGGGCAAAGCTTCCCGCTCCAGTTGTTCAATGCCGGCCAGCGCGTAGAGGTTCTTGTGAATGGTCTCGCAGATGTCCTCCAACGGAAGGTCGTTGTCGTCATGCCCGAATGGGCCTTCAATCTCAACGCCGATCTCTTCAATGCCGAAGAACGTGTAGGCGAGCACCAGAACGTCGATGACCGTTGTCCAGCCAAAGGACTCAACCATGGCGAAGGGCAGCGTGAAGCAGTAGAGCACCAGAGAGCGGCGCAGATGCACCGCGTAGGCGAAGGGCATGGGCGTTTTGCGGATGCGCTCGCAGCCGCCGAGATAGTCGATCAGCAGTTGCACGTTCTGGTCGAGAGTCATCATCACGTAGTCGGAGATGAGCCCCTTGTCGCGAGCTTCGCGCAGACATTGCGACATCTGCTCAGCGACGGCGAGCGGCGTGTGCTGGGCATAAAGCGCGCGCTGTGCCTCGGCCGCGGGCAGTTCGACGCCCTGCGGGCCAAGGCCATCCGTCCCGCGGAGGGCGTGCATCGACGACCAGGGGAAGGCGCTGGTCCAACGCGTCAGGCGCGCCAGCAGTTCCGGGTCCTCCTTCAAGTGCACCACGGCTCCTCGGATCAGGTTCCGCGTTTCGTTGACGATTCCGCCCCAGAGTTTGCGGCCTTCCCAGAAACGGTCATAGCTGGAGCTGGTGCGGAACACCAGCAGCATGCCCATCGCCACGCCCATCAGCGTGTGTAGCAACGACGGCATGCCCACATTGTGAACATGCTTATGGAACGCGACGACTCCAGCCGACCAGGCGACACACAGCGCGACGCGCCAACTGATTTCGCGCACCAGCGAGCCGCGGATATCGAAGAAGTGGTCCAGCCACTTGTGAGGATCGTATTGCACCATGAACTATTTCGCGTAAACGGGATACACCGGCTCGGCCGGTTTCTTCGGCGGATTGCGGCGTAGTTGCTCTAACGCCACCTCTACTGCCTTCTCCAACTGCGGGTCGCGCCCCTGGCGTACCGCCGCCGGATCGTTCCATGATTCCACATCCGGCGCCACGCCCTTGTTCTCCACGTCGAATGCCCCGGCCAGATTGCGGAAGGCGAAGTTCGGCGCCGTGATGGATCCGCCGTCCATCAACGGAGGGAACCCCAGGATGCCGACCAGCCCGCCCCAGGTCCGCGTGCCGACCAGCATGCCCACCTTGTGAAAGCGGAAGTAGTAGGGCATCGCGTCGCCGCCGGAACCGGCGAATTCATTGATGATCATGACGCGCGGCCCGGTGATACCCATCACCGGTGTAGTGGTGTCGTGCCCGTAGCGCGTACGCCAGTAGTTCATCGGCTCGCGCCTCAGGACATCGATCACGTAGTCCGCCGCTTGCCCGCCGCCGTTGAAGCGTTCGTCGATGATCACGCCTTCCTTGCCGGACTGCGCGTAGTAGTAGCGGACGAAGCTCGCGTAGCCACCGCTGCCGGTGTCCGGCATATAGACGTAGGCCAACCGGCCGCCGGAGGCCTGGTCCACCTTGCGGCGGTTCCCTTCCACCCAGGCGAAGTAGCGCAATTGGGTTTCGCTGTCGACGGGGACAACGATAGCCTCCCGAGGGTTCGCTCCATCGGCGGATGCACTGACTCGCAGGCGGACCTGCTTGCCGGCACGGCCCTCCAGCCAGGCGTGGATCTCACGGTCTGTCCGCACGTCGGCGCCGTCGATCGAGAGGATGAAGTCGCCTGTCCGGACATCGACGCCGGGCTCGGTCAACGGTGCGCGTAGGGTCGGGTTCCAGTTCTCTCCGTTGAAGATTCTGGCAATGCGGTAGCGGCCGTTGACGGCCTCGTAGTCAGCGCCAAGCAGTCCGCCCGGGACGCTCTTGCCTGCCGGAACCTCTCCGCCCCGAATGTAGAGATGCCCGACGGAGATGTGGCTCAGCATCTCGGTGATCAGGTAGTTCAAGTCCGCCCGGGAACCGATGCCGCGCAGATATTTCTCGTAGCGTTCCGCCATGGCGCGGGCGTCAACGCCGTGTAGTTTGGGGTCGTATAGATACTCGGTCTGCATCCGCCACGCCTCGCGGAACATCTGCTTCCACTCCTCGCGCGGGTCCACCCACACTTCAATCGCACCGGTGTTGATGGCGCCCTCGCCCGCCTTTGCCGGTGCAGCCGCGGAGTGTATGGACCACTGCTCACCCTTCCTTAGCAGCGCCTTTTCCCCGTCCGCGGAAAGCGTCCAGCCGTCCACTCCGTCGGCGTACACCACGGACTTGCGGGACTTCATCTCAAGCTTGTGCAGCGTGCCGGGGCCTTCATCGCGGCCCTCATAAAGGAAAACCTCGCCGGCCTTTCCGGCCTCCAGGCCGCGGTAGTCGCGCGGCGGCACGGGTAACGCCAGGATGCGCTGCCCGAGGCCATCCGGGTCGATCCGCACCGCCGGTTTCTCTTCCTTCTTCTCGTCTTTTTTCTCGGTTTCGTCATCGCTTTCGGCCGCCAGCGGGGAAGGCGTATCCTTCCGCAGGACCATAATGTAGGCGCTGTGGCGGACGGCGTAAGGATTCGATGTCATGTCGATCCAGCCGAGCGTGGGGCCTGTGTTGGTGGACGCAGTGAAATAGAGGTACTGCCCGCTGCGGTCGAACGCTGCGTAACGTGCGTCGCTGAGGCCGTCAGTCAACTGCAGCGTCTTTCCATCCACCAGCGAATAGGCAAACGCGGCGTGGAAGTGCGAGGGCAGTTCCTTCGTATAGACCACCCATTGCGAATCCGGCGCCCAGGAAGGGTTGAACGTACGCTCCGGGTCGTAGTAGTGGTCGGTGGCGATCGTCGAAACCTTTCCCGTTGCCACCTCCACCAGCAACAGGTTCAGCCGGTTGTCCTCGCAGACGATCCACTTGGAATCGGGCGACCAGACCGGATCGAAATAGTAGCCTGGCTTGTCCGCCATCCGGATGGACCGCTTTTCCCCCTTCCCTTCCTGGTCACGAATGACGAGCGCATATTCGCCACCCTCGTCGGAGAACCAGGCGATCTGTTTTCCGTCCGGTGACCATGCGGGGCTGCGGTCGTGCGCGCCGGGCGACTTCGATAGTACCCGCACGTCGCCTTTCTCCGCGGGCACGGTGACAATCTCTCCGCGCGCTTCAAACACCACGCGTTTGCCGGAAGGCGAAATGGCCGCGCTACGCAGCGCGCCAGAGGCCTTCTCCCACCGCGGCCGGACGCCGGCGATGTCGCTGCTCACGGTGACCGGCACATCGGTGAGCTTCTTCGACTTCAGGTCGTAAATCTGTACCCCGCCGAACTTCTCCAGAACAATCGCGCCCGGCGCGGAAGAGGCTGACTTATAGTCCAACCCCGTGTTTTCCAGGACGCGCCTCACGCGCTTCGCTGTTGCGTCATAGGCGAACAGCGTGACGGGACCTTCGCGGTCCGAGAGGAAGTAGACCTCGTTGCCGATCCAGAGCGGATCACTGTCGTTGGAATTCTTGCGGGGAATCTCGGTCACCGCCGAATCACTCATGCGGCCGATCCAGATCTTGGTTGTCCGGCCGCCGCGATAGTTCTTCCACGCGTCGTAGCTGTGCGGCGGACGGAAGAAGCCGATCGGCATATAGGCAATCTGGGAGCCGTCCGCGGAAAATGACGCTGCCACGGCCATGTCGAAGGGCAGCTTCTCTTCCGCTCCACCGTCGGCCGGAATCCGGAATAGCTGCCGGTAGCGGGAGACGGCCGACCGGCCGGAACGGAAGACGATGTGCCTCCCGTCGTTCGTCCATGCCGCCGGCTCGTCGATGCCCGGATGGTATGTGATTCGCTTCGGCACTCCGCCCGCGACAGGCACGGTATAGACGTCGAAATTGCCGTCATACTCTCCAGCAAACGCAACGGTTTTCCCGTCGGGCGAGAAGACAGGATAGGTCTCCATTCCCTGCCCCGTGGTCAACCGCACGGCGGCGCCGCCCGCCTTGCCGACGCGCCACAGGTCTCCGGCGTAGGAGAAAACGATCTCGCTTCCGTTGAAAGCCGGCCGCTGCGGCAGAATCGCGACTTCCTGGGCAAATAGAGGAGTCAATAACAGCATCCACAAACTGCGAATCATGCATGTATTATCGCAGTGGTGACTTTTTCCCGACGTTCCCTCCTGCTGGCTCCCCTGGCGGCCGCTGCGGCCCCCCAGGCGGCCTTTCGCGGAATCTATCCCATTGTGCAGACGCCGTTCCATGCGGACAGTTCGCTCGACACGGCGACGCTGGCGAAGGAGACGGAGTTCCTGCTGCGGTGTGGGGTGCAGGGTATGGCATGGCCGCAGC
>CAZWDD010000008.1:0-40182 GCA_964632345.1 uncultured Solibacteraceae bacterium
CCCGGAACCACGAAGGGATGTCGGCCACATGTGTCGCCAGCGCGTCCAGCGCCATGCTCTTCTCATGGGGTTTGTAGGTGGTCAACGGCTCCGGCACGCGTTCCAGCAGTGTGCGGGTGCTTTTCATTTCAGCGTCAAAGTCCTGCAGAATGGTCTGGCAGATGGTCATGGCGTCAGACTAGCAGGCAATGCGGACAGAATCGGTCCTCATACTGTGCCATACTTCGGCCATGTTGGAGACATCGGCCCGCCTGCTCCGCCTTCTCGCGCTCTTCCAGAGCCGCCGCTACTGGTCCGGGGCCGACCTGGCGGCCCGCTTGGAAGTGACGCCCCGCTCGCTCCGCCGGGATGTGGACAAGCTTCGCTCGCTCGGCTACCCCATCCACTCCAGCCCCGGCGCCGGAGGCGGCTATCAGATGGGCGCTGGGCAGGAGATGCCGCCCCTGCTGCTCGACGACGAGGAAGCCGTCGCCGTCGCCGCCGGACTGCGCCAGGTTGCGGGCATTGAGGAAGCCTCCGCCCGCGCCATGGCCAAGCTCGATCAGCTCCTCCCCACCCGCCTGCAGCGCCGCGTGGCCGCGCTCCAGTCCGCCGTCGTCACCGCGCCGTCCGTACCCGTTGACGCCAAAACCCTGGCGCTGTTCGCCTCCGCCTGCCGTGACTCCCTCACGCTTCGCTTCCGCTACCAGGATCACAACGGACAAGCCACCCAGCGCACCGTTGAGCCGCACCGCCTCGTCCATACTTCGCTCCGCTGGTATCTGGTGGCATGGGACCTGGCGCGCGACGGCTGGCGCACCTTCCGGCTCGACCGTGTTGCGCCCCGCCCCGCCACCGGCGCCGGCTTCCGCCCCCGTCCCGCTCCGGCCGCCGACCTCGCGGATTTCGTCCAACAAGGCTACTGGCGCTCCCGCGAGACCTGCCGCGCCCGCGTCCGACTGCTGCTGCCCGTCGAAGAGGCCGCCCGCCGCCTTCCCTGCGCCGCCGGGACACTCGAAGCCGGTGGGCCCGGCTGGTGCTGGCTCGATACCGCTTCCACCTGCTGGGACAGCCTTGCCATGCGCATCCTCTGGACCGGCGCCGCCTTTGAGGTTGACTCTCCCGAGGAGCTCCGTCAGGCATTTGCCGCCATCGCCGCCCGCTGCGTTACGGCAGCCGGATCACAAACAGCCGGGAAGGGTCGTCCTCGGGGAGAAGGTACAAAAGGCCGCCCCGTATCGTCATCCCCTCGTTCGTGAACACCACGCCCCGGTCGGTTGTCTCCACCTCCAGTCGCCGCACCAGCCGCAGTGTCTTCGGGTCCAGCCAGTCCACCGCGCCCTGCCCCTTTCCGCGCAGTCCTCCGCCCACCAGACGCCCCTCAAGTAGTTTCAGGTCCTGGTATCGCGTCCCCTCCAGGTTCGGCTCCTTCCGTACCAATTTCCCCTGCTTGTCCCATTCATAAATCTCCCGCGCATCCCAGTTCCCGCCGTAGAGCCGGTTGCCCCCCGCCGCCACACAGCCGATATGGTCCGCCACCTCAAACTGCCGCAGCAGCCGCAGCGTCCGCTTGTCCCGTAGTTGCACGACCGTCGAACTGTTCCGCCGGTACTCGGCCACCGGTATCCACAGGTTCTCTCCATCCAGCGTTAGTCCGCCGGGGTGGTGCCGCTCTCCGTCCTGGACTTCGGTCTTCGCCAGAATCTGCCCCGTCGTCCGGTGTAGCCGGTACAGATACCCTTTCTTCGTCTCTTTTTCGACGGACGACACCCAGATCGATTCACCCTCCACGTCGATCCCCTGCACGTGGTGCAGTGGACCCTGCAGGCTCAACGTCTCGACGATCGCCAGTGCGGCGGAAAGCAGAATCATCATGCCTCACTCAATGGAAAAAGGAGCCTCCTGCGGCTCGCCTCTCAGATCCCCGAACGTCCAGTTCAATAGTACCGGCGCCACAACGGTTGTCATTACCGCCATGATCACCACCACGCCGTAGGCCTGCTGGGAAATCGTGCCCATCGTCGCTCCGATCTGCGCTACCACCATACCCACCTCGCCCCGCGGCACCATTCCTGCGCCGACCCGCTTTGCGTCGGCGAAGCCCAACTGCCACGCCCCCAATCCGCAGCCGACGAGTTTGGAGATGACGGCGGCCACCGTAATCAGCGCCGCCACCAGGATCACCCGGGGCTCCTGAAGCACCTTCACATCCAGCGCCAGCCCGATCCCGGCCAGGAAGAACGGCACCAGCAGTTCTGTTACTCCCTGCGTCAACAGATGCACCCGATGCGAAACGGTCTCCGCCAGCGCCACCCCTGCCAGAAACGCGCCGATGATCGCGGCCACTCCCGCGTAGTGCGCAAATAGCGCCAGCGCGAAGAGCAGAATCATCGCAATCGTGTACTGGGAATCTCCGCCCTTCATCTGCCGCTCCAGCCCCGGCATTACGTTCTCCACCGTCTTGCTCCCGGCCCACAGAACAAACCCCGTGAAGCCAAGCGAAATCAGCGCCGTCACGGCGAGCTGAAGGACATTCACGTCGCCCTGCGCCACGCTGGAGACAATCGCCAGCACAATGAGGCCCAGTATGTCGTCAATCACCGCCGCCGCCAGAATGATCCGGCTTGCCGCGACGTTCAACAGGCCCATGTCCGCCAGCACCTGTGCCGTGATTCCAACCGAGGTTGCCACCATCGCCGCGCCAACGAACAACGACTCCACATCCGTTCCCCCGCTCCAGCGGTAGATCCCATAGCCCGCCGCCAGCGGAACAATCACACCGAGCACGGCCACCATGGCCGCCGTCTTCCCCACCCGGAACAGGTCGGACGCCTTCACCTCCAGCCCCACCCGGAACAGCAGGAACATCACGCCCAGCTCCGCCAGGTCGAAGACCGATTCCGGTTTGACGAGCGCCAGCACGCTCGGCCCCAGGATGACACCCGCCACAATCTGGCCGACGATATTCGGCAACCGCAAACGCTCGGACGCTTCCCCCAAAATCTTCGCGGCGCCGAAGACAAGCAGCATCGCCAGGGGCAGATCCGCCCCGCCCTGTCCAGAGCTCATACTCAATGGTATGGCATCCGGAAACCTACCCGCCTACCAACGCATCGCCCAGCGCCTTCGCCGCGCGATCGCCGAAGGGCGTGTGGGGCCGGGCGGGAAGCTGCCATCGGAACGCGAGCTGGCCTCCCGCGAAGGCGTCAGCCTGATGACGGCCCGCCGCGCCCTTACCGAGCTCGAGCGGGAGGGGCTCGCCCGCCGCCGTGTTGGCGCCGGCACCTTCGCCACGCCGGGGCGTGCGGCCCGGCGCCGCCTGCTCGACCCGCATGAAGTCTTCCTTGCGCCCCACTGCCGTCTGGCACCGGCCACGGGCATCCGCCTCTGGTGTAACGGCGACACACCGGTCGTCGAAGAGACCATCACCCTGGCCTCCCCCGGCGACCTCGCCGACCAGCCGCTGCTCGACTTCCTCGGCCCCGCGGCTTCCTTCGCCGTGGAAGAGATCCACGCCGCCAACGGGCACCTCCGCATCCACCAGACCATCTATACCGACGCCCAGGAACTTCTCGCCGTCCGCAACATGATCGTCTACGGCCCGCCCGTCGTCTCTACGCTCGAACGCTGAGGACTCATACTTCTCCAGCGGTGGCCGATATGTCCGTTGTGGAAAGACGAACCGGTACCGAACGGCGGCGGGCAGCGCGGGAACGCTTGCCCGGCGGCGGTAAACTTACCTTCTGGATTGAGGACAAGTCCGGCGCCTGGAACCGTCGCGAGGGCGAAATCGGAGACCGATCCGAGATCGGCGTCGGCTTGATCGTTTCCCAGGAGGTCGAACCGGGCCTCCATGTCATGATCGAGGGAGACGGTTTCTCCGGCGGCAGCGGCGGCCGGCAGAAAGGCCAGATCCGCTGGTGCCGTCCTACCGTCGATGGCCGCTTCCGCGCCGGCATCGAACTTGCCGCGGCCGCCAAGACCAGCGGCGCCAGCGGGGAATCCTTCCTCGATTACTACGAAGTGATGGAGTTGAGCCCCAGCGCCAGCCTCGAAACCATCCATCGCATCTACCGCATACTCGCCCAGCGTCTTCATCCGGACAACGTCGAAACGGGCAGCACGGAAGCCTTCAAGCAACTGGCTGAGGCCTACAAAGTCCTCTCCGATCCGGAAAAGCGCGCCGCCTTCGACAGCACACGCGGCGTTCGCCAGAAGGTGCACTGGCGCGTCTTTGACCAGCGTTCCGCCACTCCGTCGGTGGAACAGGAACAGGTCAAACGCCGGTCCATTTTGAAGGCGCTTTATCTCAAGCGCCTCCGTGAACCGGAGAATCCGGGCATGAACATGATTGAGATGGAAAACCTGCTCGGTACACCCCGCGAACATCTTGACTTCACGATGTGGTTCGTCAAGGAGCAGGGCTGGGTCACTCGCACCGATAGCGGGCGCTACTCCATCACCGTCAAGGGTGTGGAACAGGCGGAGCGCCTCGGCGTATGGGAACAGAGGCCATCGGAGCATCTCCAATTGGAGCCAGCCCATTAAAGACTTTCCACCGTTTCGCCGATAAAGTACCCAGTGGAATCGGCAAAACGGCAGGAACGGCGCAGAAAGTCCCGCGGGGGCACTCAACCAACCCAGAGCGTGCAGCTTTGGGTAGATAATCCCGATGGCGGCTGGCGGCGAATCGCCGCGCAGATTCAGGACAAAGGCGAGTACGGGCTTGGTATCCTGCTGGCACAGCCGCTCCGGGACGGTCAGGCTGTTCTGATCGAAGGCGGAGGCATCTGCGGGGCCCATGGCGGCCGCGCGCGAGGCGCCATCGCCTGGTGCACATCGATTGGACAGGCGGCCTACCGCGCCGGCGTGGCCCTTGATGACGCTCCTGCTGACGGCAAATCCGCCGCTGCCGATTTCGAGGACTACTACGAGATTCTCGAAGTGAACCCCACCGCGTCCTTCGACACGATTCACAAAATCTACCGCGTCCTCGCCCACCGGCTCCATCCCGACAACCCCGACAGCGGCAACGAAGAGCTTTTCAAGAAACTCTCCAAGTCCTACCAGATCCTCTCGGACCCGGATCGCCGCGCCGCCTTCGACGTCGAACGCAATCGCGCCACCGGCCGCCGCTGGCGTATCTTTGACCCTGAATCCGCCGCCCCGGGGCTCGAACAGGAACAGCGCAAGCGCCGCGCCATCCTGTCCCTGCTCTATAACAAGCGGATGCGGCAGCCCGAGGGCGGAGGCGTCGGCATTCCCGACCTGGAACAGCTGCTCGCCGTGCCGCGCGAGCATCTCGAGTTTCCCCTCTGGTTTCTGCGCGAACAGGGCTGGATCCAACGGACGGACGGCGGCAAGTTCAGCATCACCGCCAAGGGCGTCGATTACGCCGAGACTACCGGCGCGTGGCAGCCGCCGGCGCCGCAGAGCGCAGGCCTTCTGGAGGCGGCCGTAACCCCTTAACCAGGAACGTCACCACGTGCTGCCCTCGCGGCAGGATTAGCGTCTGGCGTCCGCCATCCGCCATCCAGTTCGCCTCCACTGCCGCCCCGTCGATCTCCACCGCGTCCGGCCTCCGGTCGAGCACGGCCACCGCACGGTGCTGGCTCTGGTAGCTGATCTCCACTCCCCCGTTCTGCACCGCTGCCGTCTGCAGGTCCCCGTTGAAGTCCAATACCCGTAGTGGCGGAGCCGCGGCGGTCACCTCTACCGCTACCGGCCCCGGCGGCAGCCACAGCGTCTCATCGTTCGCCACCGGCCACAACCGCCCGTTCACCATTGCCGGCCCCGCCCACGGTATTCCTACCCCTGCCTTCGTCTCCAGCACCAGCCGCCCGGCCACCCGCTCCACCCGCGACACCTGCGCCGCCGCCGACCCCAGCAGTCCCAGATCCACCTTCCGGATCGAGTTCTCGAAATACAACGCGACGCGCGCGAACGCCTGTGCCGACAGATGCACCAATTGAAAGAGCTCCGTTCCGGTCTGCTGCTTGGTCGGGTACACGTCCTGATAGCGGTCGACGATATTGATGTCGATCGCCAGCTTGTCCCGGAACGGCGTGTCGTACTTCTCCGCGATCTGCGGGTAACGTTGCGGGCCAAGGTGCCAGATGGTTGCCGGGTCCTCAATCAGGAAGGTGAAGTCCTGCTTCTCCAGGTGCGGCAGCAGGCGTGCAGACTCCGCCCCGATGGCATCGCGCATCCGCGTGTCGAACTTGTCGTCCACATGCGTCAGCACCAGGTCCAACTGCGGCAACCGTTTTCGGATCGCGCCCAACTCGCCCAGCCACTCCTCCTGCATTCGCTGCGCCAGTTCTGTCCGGAACTCCAGCAGCTTGCCGCGCAGCGCGTGGCCCGGACTCCGCACCACCTCCACCGCGTCCGCCCCATGCCGGGCCCGGAACTCGGCCCGCACGTCGTCGTTGAACGGCGTGAACCGCGACGGGTTGTCAATGCCTTCCAGCGATTCGAAGTACAGCTCGGCCAGGTTGATCCCGTCCCAGTCAAACCGCCGCGCCAACTCCCCAACGCCACGCTTCACCTCGCGCGCACACGCCGGGTTGGCCAGGTTCATCAGCTTTCGCCAGTCCAGGTGCGCGTCCTGCAGAAGCGCCGTCTTCTCCCTCCACTCCGGATGGTCGTTCCAGAACTTCTCGGAGACGTGAGGCAGCTCCAGCCAGGCGTACACCACAATGGCGCGCCGGTGGCAGGCCTCGATCACCCGCCGCAGGAACGCATCCCGCTCCGCGTCCGGCTCATAGTAGTGCCACGCCGCTACATGCAGCGCCCCGATTCCCGCGTCCCGCCACCGCCGGGCCAGGTAGTCGGGATCCGCCCGCAACCGGTATGACCCATCGAAGAACGCCCACAGCCGCCCGGACCGGAACGGCGCCCGCAAGCCCAGATCCACTAGCGCCTGCAATAGGTAGGGAAACCGTTCCCGGCCCTGCTCGCCCGGTGACGCCGCCAGCCACAGCACCGCGCCCTCGCCCAGCCGCATCCCGGCCGCCAGTGGCGCGTTTGTCCAGCGCTCCCGCACGAAAATCCGCGCCTCGGTGGGTGTGCTGTATACCGGCAACTCTACTGTCCGCTCCCAGATCACCGGCAGCGTCTCGTCGCGCGAATCCCGCACCTGCCGCACCGGCACCCGGCGCGCGGTCGGCGAAAACCCGAGCGCCGTGGCAAACTCTGAACTTCCCTCCAGCACCACAATGGCGCCACGCTCGGCTGCCGGCCGCCATGTCGCCGCCGCCGCCGGTGTGCCCGCCGGCAGCACGATCACGCCGGCCCGCCCCAGTTCGCCCTCCCGCATCCCGATTGATTGGAAAATGCCCGCCCAGCCGCCGCCCGTCTGTCCGGCAATGTGATAGTGGAACGCCGGCGCAGCCGCGCCCAAGACGCATGCCGCCATCCACGCGCAGGCGCTAACGAGTAATCGCATACCAGAAACCTGCCCTTATGTCGAAGTAGTTCGGGCGCCGCGGATTCCCTTCGTTCCGCGTATGTACGCCCCGCAGTCCCTGCAGCGTGAAGTGCACATTCGGCGGCAGGGACGCCCAGCGCAGCCGCACCCCTCCGCCCAACTCCACAAAGTTCGCCCAGTACTGCCGCCGCGCGTCCGTGTTCACGTTCCAGCTCGCGAAGGCCTGTACGTTCCGCCGCACCGTCTTCCCGATCTTGTTCTGGCTCACCAGAATCACATCGTTATCGAACCGGCTGATGTAGACCACGTCATTGGCTGTCTCCGTGAACCAACCGGGCTGCTCCGCCTCCAGCGCCGTGCCAAACAGCCGCGCCACCACCAACCCGCCGCGGTAGTCCGGCGTTGCCCGCGCCACGTCCGTCCGGCTCCGGTAGCTCAGCGCCGTGCCCGCTTCCGCCCATGCCGACACCCCGTGCCGCACCGGCGTCGCGACGCCGACGCCCAAGATCGCTGCGCTCTCCGACAGATACTGCGGATTCGCCGTTGTTGTTCGCGACCTCTCAATGCCCCGTGCATCGGCCAGCAGCCGAGCGCTGAAGTACGGCTTCACCGGCAGCGCCCCCAACCGGATCTCCGCCTTCACCTGGCTGTAGGCGAAAACGTCTTGCCACCGAGAACTGTACATCGGCAGTGCCCAGAAGGTGGTCAGAATTGGCGTCCGCTCCGCGGTCAGGTTCTGGTAGGCGCGATGCGCTTCGCCGGCGATCTTCTCGTCCGGCGCCCGCCGCGCCAGGTCGAACCACCGCACGGCATCCTTGTTGTTTCGCAGCATGTTGTTCGTCCACCCCAGCTTCAGCATCACTTCGAAGTCCAGCGGGTCCGCCTCATGCGCGATGGTCAGGTACTTCAGTGCATCCTTCAGATAGCCCTTTTCGTAGGACTTCTCTCCCAATGCCTTTGCCTCAATCTTGGCCTCCGCGCGTGGCGTCTCCGGCCGGCGGCGCAAAGTCTCCGGCAGCCGCAACGCAACACGCACGCGGTCCCCCAACTCACCATCGTCCTCAGCCAGCACGCGTTCCAGCAGCGGCATGGCCCCGGCCAGGTCCTTCCGCGCCAGGCGCAGAAAGCCCAGTTGCGCGGCCGATAACAGGTCGTCCGGCGCCGCTTCCACGATGGCCGCAAACTCCCGCTCAGCTGCGTCCTTCTTCTCCATCTGCATGTGCAGGTACGCCAGTTCTCTTCGCAACTCGATGTTCCGGCCGTCCAGCGCCAGCGCCCGCTCAAACTCGTAGACATACGGATACCGGTCGTTCATCAGCTCCCGCGCCTGCTCGGCCACACGCGGCTCGGCTCCGCGCGAGGCCGCCAGCAGCGCCGCGTTCGCTTCCGCTTCCCGCCCCAGCGCCTTATACACGCGCCCCAGGTCCAGCAGCAGGACCCGGTAGCCGGGCTTCAACTTCCATGCGCGCTCATAGTGCCGCGACGCCAGCACGGCGTCGTCCCGCAGTTCGGCCAGCTTCGCCAGCTCTTCATGTCCCGAAAAATTGTCCGGGATCTCCGCCAGCGCCCGTTGCCAGCGCGCAATCCCCTCCCGCAACGGCCTGTCGATGTTCTCAAACGCCTCGGCTGCCGTCGGGTTCCCCTGCCGGCGCAGCCGGTCAAACACGCGCCGCGCCTCCACGGGCTTCTTCGTCTCATACGCCAGATACGCATACTCCAGCGCGACATGCGCGTCCGCCGCATCCCGCCGCATCACCTCGGCAAACTGCTCTCGCGCGGCCTCCGTTTCGCCCGCCTTCAGCAGCGTATACGCCAGGTCCTTCCGTGCCGCGTTCCGCCCTGGTTCCGCCGCCAGTCCCTGTCCGAACAGGGTGATCGCTCTGTCGTAGTCCTTCTCCCGCAACGCCGCGTACGCGCGGTCCAGCACCGTCTGCCCGAACGCAGACAGCCCGGTCAATAACAACACAACCGGAATTCGCACAGTTTTCGCCTTGCCTATCTAGTGCCCGGCGAGCCGCCGATTTCTCAGGAAAATCTGATAATGAGGGTATGGCCTTCACCGGTGTTGACTATTTCCTCCTCGATGCCTCGCTCACCGAAGAGGAACGGCTTGTGCGGCGCACCGCCCGCCAGTTTGTTGAGGATCGCGTCGTTCCTCACATCCGTAACTGCTATAACGAGGGCCGGTTTCCCCGCGAGTGGATCGCCGAGATGGCCCAACTCGGGTTCTTCGGCGCCAATCTCGAAGGATACGGCTGCGCCGGCATGTCCAACGTCGAGTATGGCCTGCTCATGCAGGAGTTGGAGCGCGCCGATTCCGGGCTCCGCAGCTTCGCCAGCGTCCAGGGCGCCCTCGTCATGTATCCCATCCACGCCTTCGGCTCCGATGAGCAGAAGGAACGCTGGCTCCCGCTGCTCCAGCAGGGCAAGGCCATCGGCTGCTTCGGCCTCACCGAACCGCAGTTCGGCTCCAACCCCTCCGGCATGTTGACGCGCGCTGTCCCCGATGGCGGATCCTGGGTCCTCAACGGTGAGAAAACCTGGATTACCAATGGTTCCATCGCTGACGTTGCGGTCATCTGGGCCCGCACGCCGGAAGGCATTCAGGGGTTCCTTGTCGAGAAAGGAACGCCCGGTTTCACGGCGTCCGATCTTCATGGCAAACTATCCATGCGTGCCTCGGTTACCTCCAGCCTCGCGCTGCAGGATGTGCGTGTCCCCGCCTCGGCCGCACTCCCTGCCGCCAGGGGCCTTCGTTCCGCCCTCGCCTGCCTTTCGCAAGCCCGCTTCGGTATCGGTTGGGGCGTCCTTGGCGCTGCCATGGAGTGTTATGACACCGCCCGCCGCTACGTCGTCGCCCGCACGCAGTTCGATGGCCGCCCCATCGCCTCTCATCAACTGGTGCAGGAAAAAATCGCCTGGATGGTCACGGAAATCACCAAGGGGCAACTGCTCGCCCTGCAGGCGGGCCGCCTCAAGGACGCCGGAAAGTTGGCGCCCCATCACATTTCCATGTTGAAGCGGAACAACGTCGGCATGGCGCTCGAATGTGCCCGCCTCTCTCGCGACCTGCTCGGCGCCAATGGAATCATGGACGAGTACCCCATCATGCGCCATCTCTGCAATCTCGAAACTGTCAAGACCTACGAGGGGACCGACCATGTGCATTGCCTCGTCATCGGCGAACACGAAACGGGAATTGCAGCCTACCGCTAGGTAGCCTATACTGGTAGGAGGCGTAAGCTTCTATGATTCTGACCGTCATCCTGACGATTGTTCACGTCATCGTTTGTCTGTTCCTTGTGGTCGTCGTGCTGCTTCAGAGTGGCAAGGCCGCGGATCTGGCAGGCGCATTTGGCGGTATGGGTTCTCAGACTGTTTTTGGTCCGCGCGGTGCTGCCACGGCTCTCACCCGTGCCACCACGGCCTCGGCAGTCTTGTTTATGATCACCTCTCTCAGCCTCTCCGTTCTGGCCACCAAGCAGTCGGCCGGTGCGGGTGGTGGTGGCAAGTCGGTGCTGGAATCGGTACAGGATCCGAATGCGGCTCCGACGCCGACGGCGCCCGGCCAGGTCCCGCCGCCGATGCAGAATACCCAGCCCTCCATCGAGTTGCTCGATCCGGAGACGGGTAAGGTTGTCAGCAAGCAGCCTCTCGAACTCCCGCCGCCGCCCGCGGCTGGAAAAGAGCAGAAGCAGCAGGAGCAGAAGAAGTAGTGAGCCACGAGTTTGCGGAGGTGGCGGAATTGGCAGACGCACTAGCTTGAGGTGCTAGCGGGTAACACCGTGCGGGTTCAAGTCCCGCTCTCCGCACCATAGTTGAAAGCCGTCGTATCTTTTTGATACGGCGGCTTTTTTCGTTTTCCGGCCGAGGGCGTTTGCGTCGCATCTATTCGCGCTCCTTTCCGTTTTGTTCCTTGAACTGTGACAAGCTGCTCGCATGTTCTCGATTCAGGAATCCCCCTGCCCTGCGGCCGGCCTCGCCTGTGTCTGCGTGATCGGTGACGGTGGAGCGATCGAAGGCGACGCGCGTCTCGAGACTCGATCCGCAGACGCTGCCCATGCAGATGAGGGCCCGGCTGGACGGTGGCCGAAGAGGGCAGGGAAGCAAGTTCCGCTACGGCGATTGGGCAACTCCCCTGGTGTTGGCTACAATGGCGTGTGCCGATGCGAAGTCCGAGGGACGGAAAGGTACGCCGCAGGACGCCGACGGGAAAGACGGACATCCCGCTCATCAGTTGTGTAATGGTCACAAGAGACCGGCCCGAATTCCTTGCGCATGCTGTGGTTCAGTTTCGACGCCAAAGTTATCGGCGCCGCGAACTAATCGTCATTGACGACGGCCTGGCCGGCGCGACGAAAATCCCCGCCGGGCCAAACATCCGCTACTTCCGCCTCCCGTCCGGTTTGAGCGACGCCGAGCGGCTTGACTATGGATTGGAACAGGCAAGGGGCGAGTTGTTTGCACTATGGGACGACGAGGCCTGGAATGATCCGCATCGGCTCGCCTATCAATCGGCGCCGTTACTGAACGGAAACGTCGACATTTCCGTGTTGAACGGTGCACTGTCGCTAGACCTGCGGAGTTGGCGATTTCTAGTTACCGGGAATCGTGTGGAGTCCAGAACAGTGGTCTTGCGGGCGTCGGTGTGGGGGGCGGAGCGGGGGCAGTTGTCCTTTGAGGAGGTCACCACCAGGCTGTTAGCCGACGAAACGCGGCGGAGCATTTTGGGGAGCGAGGGAATGTGGATCGGGCTCGTGCGCGACGGGGCTGGCCTGGGGCGGTGCGTGGCTGAGCCGCCCCTCCCGGCTGCGGATAAGAAGTTTTATTCCCGTTTCGTGCGGCGTCCGCGCCCGGTGCCGCACGCGAAAGCACAAACCCGCAAACCGAAGACCGGCCAGCCCTTGGTGAGCTGTATCATGCCGACCGCAAATCGGCGCGCTTTCGTCCCCCACGCCATTCAACTGTTTCAGGCACAGGACTATCCGTGCCGTGAGCTGGTGATTCTCGACGACGGGGATGACCCAGTAGGGGATCTGATTCCGGACGATCCGGCGATCCGGTACTTTCGCCTTTCTGGCCGGCGCACAGTCGGCGCCAAACGGAATCTGGCCTGTGAGTACGCGGCGGGGGACGTTATCGTCCATTGGGATGATGACGACTATAGCGCTCCCTGGCGGATCACGCGCCAGGTGGCGCATCTGCTTCGCACGGGCGCCGATATCAGCGGCCTGGACCGCGTCTATTTCGCCGGTCCCGGCCGTGAGCAGGCGTGGCTCTACACTTATCCCCCGGACGATCGACCCTGGGTGTGCGGCGGGACATTCTGCTACCTTCGGTCACTTTGGGAGCGGAATCCCTTTCCCGACGAATCTGTTGGTGAAGACAATGGATTCGTCTGGAGCGCCGTCCAGAAAACTGTCTCGTCGATAGCCGACAACACCTTCTATATCGCCACCATTCATCCGGGAAACACGAGCCCGAAATCCACCGGCGACTCCCGCTGGGCCAGTATCCCGGTGGAAGAGGTGCGGGAGGTCGCCGGGGAAGCCTGGAACGAACTGGCGAATCTGCTTACGGGCCGGGCGGGGATGTTGTCGAGCCGTTCGTCACGGCAGATCTGGTCCGGACGCGAGTCGGCCATTGTTTCCCTCGGAGCCGGGATCGGCGATATCCTTCGCGTTACGCCGCTAATCCGTGTAATGGACAGCCTGGGATACGACGTCGACGTCGTTGTGGAGACCGACTATCCCGACGTCGTCTCCCTGCTCGAAGGAGCGCCGGAGATCAGAGCCCTCTTCCACCGGTCGAGCTCCTGGGCGGGCCACGGCGCTGCGGATCTGACTGGATTAAGCGCTCGGGAATATGCCATCGCGGTGCATCCGCCTTGGACTTTCCCCGGTCAGTTCCCGGTGGCGGCGCGGCGCGTGCTACATATTCACCCTGAGGAATCGACGAATCGCGGTGTGTCCTACGCGGTGGAGCGGCTCGCCGCTGAGGCGGGATGGACGGGCGCCCTGCCAGGGCCAATTGCGATGCCATCCCAGCGCCAATTTCATCTGCCGCCCGGCACCGTGGCGCTGCACCCGGGCTGCAAGCCGGACTGGTACTGGAAAAAATGGCACGGGTTCGAGGACCTCGCCAAACTGTTTCCATCTGTGGCGATTATTGGCATGTCCGAAGACTTACAGAACAGCGACACTTATTTCGGAACCACATTTTCGTGGCCTGCGCAGGCACGGAACTATGTCGGACAACTGAGCTTAAAGGATACCGCGGCGCTGCTTACGCAGTGCCGGGCGTTAATTTCCAATGATAGCGGCCTGATGCATCTTGGCGCGGTGATGGGGATCCCGGTATTTGGGATCTTTGGCATTACGTCACCAGCGCGCGAGGCCATGCCCTTTCCGAACCTGTTTCCCATTACTAAGCAATTGCCTTGCGAACCGGCCTGCCGCTTGCAGCCTGCGCGCCGCGATTGTGAGCACAATCTGCGGTGTCTGAAAACCCTTACCGCCGGAGAGGTTTTCGCTCGCGTCCAGTCTTTAGTCCCAGGTCCCGGCGCGACTTGCCGTACCGTCGAGTATGACGAACGGTACTTCGCGAGCGGCGGCACCGGCGGATGGGGCGACGGCTATCACTGGCATGTGCTGGGCACGTTTTATGAGTCCCTGGCCGCGTTCTTGCTCAACCACTTCCCGGGCGGAGAGTCGTTCCTCGACGTCGGCTGCGGAAAGGGTTTCCTGGTAAGAGCGCTCCGGCGCTCCGGACGGGAGTGCTGGGGATTCGATCCGTCGCGTTGTGCCATACAGCATGCCGTAGACGGGGTGCGGGAGTGTGTTGAACAGGTGGGAGTCGACGACTTCCGCTGGCGGCGTCCGTTCGATGTGCTGTTGCTGATGGACGTGTTGGACCATCTGAGTGCGGATCAGGCAAGGGAGTTCTTAACGCGCGCGCGGTTGAACACCATCGGCTGCGCGGTGGCGGCGCTTGAACCGGAGGGCACGGGCCGCGACGATCAACACCGCATCACGCGCCGCGGCCGTGCGTGGTGGCGCGAACTCTTCTTGCAGGCCGGATGGAAACAGGACTTCCTGCATCGGACGCTCGAACGAGAATGGCAGGTGGAAGCAAGACGCGAGGGAATCGAGTGGGAGCTGTATGTTTACGCACCCTGAGCCCACCCTTGAACACCCCATCAGTCAGCTTTGTACGCAGGGGCAGGTGGACTCGCTGGCCTACCGGCGTTGGTGCAAAGAGATGGGTGAACTGCCGCGCTATCACCGGAAGCAGTGGGAATTCTGTTACATATTGGAGGCTTTGGCGGAGGCTGGAATGCTGACCGGCGGCTCGCGCGGGCTAGGGTTTGGCGTTGGCGAGGAGCCGTTGACTGCCATGTTCGCCGCACGTGGCTGTCATATTTTAGCCACCGATGCGCCGGAGAACTCGGATACGGCCGCTGTATGGGCGCAGAGCCGCCAGCACGCCGCTTCCGGGGCGCTTCTGAATGCCCGCGGGCTATGTGATTCTGCGTTGTTTGCAGAGCGTGTGCGCTATCGGCCAGTGGACATGAATGAGCTACCGGAAGACTTGGGGGTATTCGATTTCGTCTGGTCCTCTTGCGCACTGGAACACCTGGGTACTCTAGATGAGGGCATCGTTTTCCTGTGGCGATGTTTGGTGTACCTGCGTCCGGTTGTACTCGCCGTGCATACCACCGATTAAAACGTTTCGTGCAACGTGGATACCCTGGCCGCCGGCGGAACCGTTCTCTACCGCCAGCGCGATATTCTCGCGCTGGCCGGCCAGTTGCGGGCGGCAGGTTATGAAATCGTTCTTAACTTGAACAGCGGCGGCTCGCCTGTCGATCATCAGGTCGACGGGCCGCCCTTCCAGGGCAATCATCTCAAGCTATGGACCGCCGGATATATCGCAACATCCCTCGGCTTGATTGTCAGGAAAGGAATGGAGCCTCAGCGGGAGGCGCAGTAGAGTGTGGTTCGGCTGGCGACAAACAGGGCACCTTCCTTCGTCAGAACTGGCGCTGTGACTAGCGCCTCGGGGAACGCATGAAGCACGGTTCTATCGCCCTTCGCATTCCAAACGGTGACGTTGGCCCCCTCGGAGACGATCAACTGGTTGTCGGGGGTAACGACAGCTCCGGCGATCGCCGTCGGTGCCTCGCGGGACCAGTTCAATTTTCCGTCCTGAGCCACGCTTAGGATGAAGCGCCCGCTTACCAGGTAGACGGTGTGATCGTAGCCAACAATCGGTGGGGAGGCCACAATATCGAAGCCCGGAGGCAGGACTAACGAGTAAAGCCGTTCGCCAGCGGGGCTGATCCTCCACAAATACATCTTTCCCCCTGCGCCAAGCAGCAGGTAGATGCGGCGTGCTTCATCAAGGCTGAAGGCCAGCGGTTGGAACTCGCCCGCTAGGACGGAACGGACTTCCAGGCGTGGGTCGAGCGTGTAGATGACATTGTCCAGCGCGAGGACCAGCGAGTCCTTCCGCATGGCCGGCAGCATAACAGCGGATTTCGCCACGGCGTCCTGAACAACGGCCGGACCGCCAGCATCAAGCCAGGATTTGCGGTTTTCGGGACCAATCAGATCGAAGCTTTCCGCAATCGAGTACTCTGGGTCGGCCGCGTGCGCGTCGATGGGCACTTCATAGCTGACGGCAAACAGCGAATGTTCAAAGCGTGTCAGGAGCCGCCGGGCGAATCCTTTCGTCTGGCGCGGGAGCAGTGAAAAAGCGGATGCGCCGTCGGAGAGCTGATTCGCCGCGACGCGGCCGAACTTGTCCGGGTAGTAGACGAGATTCCATTCGGGATCGAGCGTCACCGCGCCCATGCCAATAGCCGCATGGCCTAGCGAAGCGCCGTCAGACTGAAAGAGTTGCCAGCTGAGTTCCCCGTAGGCCACCACACGATCCGCCGCGGCCAACAGCACCATTGGGGGCTGGTTGGACGCGATAAGGGGGGAACGCCAGCGAATCGTCAACGGACTTGGCGGGGCGTTGACGCCGGATCGGGAGTTGCGCGCGGCGTTGACGAACTGCATGGCCACATAACCGGGTTCGGCGGTGGCTCGCGGAGCCATCACCGGTTTTGCGGCCGGAGTGATCGGAGTTTCCGGCGGCAGGGCGACACGGGCTTCATCGCGGTACCGGAAGAGAGGAGTGGACATTTTCACGTTCCTTTTTTTCTTCGCCGGGGCCTTCGGCCGGCCCGCGGATGGCTTCTGCGCGTGCGTGGGATCGCCGGCGCAGCAGAGAAGCAGGCCCGCGGCGAGCGCGAAGCTAAGAGATGTTCGGATTTGGGGTACCAGCATCCATTACCGTCCGAACTATGTTGACGAATGAGGCAGGCGTCTGGAAACTACCGACTGCAGGAGCATTCGCGCTCGACAAGCCTAGGCAAGTGCAGGCGTGCTGCCAGACAAGGTTGGCGATGGCGGCGTTGTCGGCCGCGAAGTTCGCATAACCAACGCCGAGGTACCCATTCGGAAGATTAATGGTCAATACCTTCGCTGTTGGTGGCGCGTTGTTGGCAAATGAAACCTGGGCCGGTGCGGCCAGCGGTGGCGCGGCCGGCGCAAGCTGCAGCACGACGCGGAAATGATGTGGAGCGCCCGCGTCGTTTGCCGCCGGGCTGTTCGGATTTGGGCCCCCAACGGGAACTGTAAGTCCAATGGTGTTGAAGCAGGCGCGGAAATGAAGCAGGCAGTTGTTGAAAGACGGCCCGGCGGGCGGTGACACGTTGGACGGACTAAACTGAGCGAATCGCGCGAAATTGAGATTCGGTTCGATCGCTGCCGTGACGGCCGTATAAATCGCGTCGCGTGTCGCTGCCGGCGCTGCCGCAATCCCCGTGAAGTCGAATCGGAGGCGAAGCTGAACCACAAGCAAGCCGTCAATACGCATGCCGGTTGGCGCACGCGAGGGAAGGATCGTGGAAGAGTATTTGTCGTCGCCGAGAATGTATAAAACGGAGTCGAAAAAGGTAGTGTCTGGACCCGTGCGCCATCCAAGGTTAAAGCTGACTGGCCAGGAGACGAAGTTGCGGGTGGGGTTGGCTGCCGGGTAGTGCGGGAGAAAATAATTGGTCTCGCGGGCGGCGCCAGGGGCGGCCGTGTCGTTATGCGACAACATAAAATTCACGGCCGTCAAACCGTTAAGGCGCCGCAACCATTCCGCCGCCACCCAGAGGTGCCTCGCCCGAACATACCAGTTGAAAAACATCATGCCCCGGTTCTCCAGGTTGTAGGGGCTTCCCAAAACGTTCAGCGCGGCGGCAAACAGGCTGTGACCGCGATTGTTGTCATACTCATCGGGCAGGCTCAGCCCGTGCCCGAACTCATGCGCGGCGGCTAGACCGCGATTGACGCGGGGCCGGCCCCAGATGTCGTTGCCCCCGCCGGCATCGTGAATCGTGGCATTGGAGCGAATCTGCCCGTCACCATTCGAGGCGCCCATGAACGAAGTGCAATTCCAATGGGCGCAGCGGATGTTCGAGTGGCTCCAGGCGATGGGAAGATAGTGAAAAATCGTGACAACCTGCGCCTTGAAAGGAGGCGCCGCCGCTGGCGGCGAGGCCGGCCGGGGTGACGCCCAAATGCGCGCGTCGTTATGGGCGTCATGTCCGTTCCAGCGGGCTAACGAGTTATCGATCAGTGATTGCGCCCACACCATCTGCGTCACCGGTGGCGCCGGGGCGGGAGCGCCGCCGAGAGGATTGGGTTGAGCGATCGAAGGCGAGGAGTTATCGTTCGATGGATTTACGAAGTCCAGCGTTAGGCGAAGATAGCGGACCACGGTCGCCACTTCGTCGGCTCCTTCATAGTCGGCGCAGCGAAGCAAAATGGAATCGTAGCGGCCGATTCCCATCGCTGTCGATGGCCAAGCCGCGTTCCATTCATTGTGATAGACGGGAACGGCCTGGGGGTTAAAACCTCCGTAGGTGATGATAAAGCGCTGTTCATGGTAGGGCTGGATGGCGAAATAGGGCCTCTGCGTCGGGCCTGGACGTGGGGAAAGGGAACCTGTACCAGCGCCGGACCCGACCGGAGCTACTCCGTTCGGAGCCGTTGTGGCGTCCACCCAGCGAACAGCCGCGCGAGCTCCCACAACCGCATTCGCGACCACGTCCGGCGTTCGATCTTCGAATGTGTCCCACGCATTACCCTGCGCGAGCACCAGACGCGTCCAGTTCGGATAGTCGGTGATATAGTAGCGCACCGGCATGCTGATGTCGCTATACGGGTAGCCGGCTGCATCCACCGCATTGCCGGGTTTGTGAACTCCTTCGTTGGAAAGATTCGCCCACGCTCCCGCAACATTCCCGGTCGCCTGATAAGGACGGTTGCCGAACTTGTGATGGAAAATCGTGACTCGCTCCCCAATCGCGGGGGCGGCAGGAAGCGCCGCCAACGGAAGCTGGGTCAGCGTCGCGTCGGTCAAGACAATGTCGTCGAGCGAAAAATGGAGTGGCCTTGCGGCCGCCGTGTTGATGACCTTGAACTCGGCCGCCAGGATTTCCGCGGATGATAGAACCTGGAAGTACTTGCCGTCTGCTGGCGGGGAGGCCGGGACATTCCGCGTATAGTAGTTTTTCGATTTCCATAGCCGCGGAAGATCGTAATACCGCAGGCGATTCGGCCCGGGAACGGGATTCCCAGGGGGGGAGTTGTCCAGGTGTTGGAGTTCGCGAACGGTATTGGATTGAGAGTAGACAAAGGTCCGGCGAGTCTGGTGCGTCCGGAAACGCAGGCCAAGCCTGGCGCCGTTGGGAGCCGGCAACGCGGCGCCGGCGTTGTTCTTGGACAGAATGAACGGCAGACACTGCAGCGCGTCGAGGGGGTCGGCTCCAATGGTCCAGTTGCTGACAGTGTCAGCATCGGCTGGCGTCGCCGCCGCATTGTTGCGAAACCCCTCAAGCCACACGGCCGGCGTACTGATCCGGCGGCCATGCCCAGCCGTGGGCGGACTATTGAGCGCTCCATTGCCATAATAACGATCGAAAAATTCGAATCGGAATTGCAGCCAATGCGGGTCGAGAACGAAGTCGATCGGAGCCGCGGTTGTCCCGATGTCGGCCGCCGGGGTGGCGGTCTGGGAGATCCTGCCAGTGGCGGGAGTGTAGTTTCCGTTTCCGGCGAATGCGCCTTTCAGCGCGAAGGGCCGGGCTCCGCCGCCTCGGTCGTACCAGTCGGCCTCGATCATGTCCCAACTGGGGGGCAGGCTGAACCCGCGCTCCGATCCAGGGGGCGACGGCGGCGGGGAGGCTGCAGGGACAGATAGAAACGGCGGATCGGCGGCCCCGGTGGCAACGGTGACGTAACGGCTCGTCGCTGCGGCCGGCGGCGAGGTATTCGGCTCGTACAGCAGATACGGAATCTGGTTCACCCAGCGAAAACGGAGTGTGCAGCTTCGGCACGGCGTGGCCAGCCACGCGGGGAATTCCAACAATCCGTTGGCCGTGGTCGTGTAGTTCGCCTGTCCAGCCCCAGGGGGCGAGAGCTCCATTCCATAAAGGACCGTGACCGGCACACCCGCTGGAAAATTACGGACTATTCCCTCAGGGTCGACGAACGCAAGCCGAAGATGAATCACCGGAGTCGGCGGCGTAAGATTGTTGACACCCGCGGCGCCAAACCCCTGTATCGCTGCGGCACCCGGATTAGCGGAAGGGTTCATTGCGTGACCTTTTCATTCCCGTTAACATCCGTGCGCCTGTAGCAGTGCCGCCCGCGTAGCGGCATCCAACTGTCCGTTCACCGCGAGTCCCGACTTTGCTTGAAATTTCCGCAGTGCCTGTTCCGAGTCGTCGTCCATCTCCCCGGTAATCGCCCCGTGGTAGTACCCCAGGTTCTTGAGCCGTGCCTGAGCGCCACTCGGGTATTCAACAGGGTTGAGATGGGCGAGGTTCAGGGCGTATTTTTCTTCGCCGCCGTCCGCCAGCTTCAAAACAAGCTCAGCCCGCCTCGCTCGCGGCGAAATGTTCTCAGAAACCTTGCCATCGGCGGGTACGACCCCGTCTTTGCGGGCGCCGTCAATCGCCAGCGTATAGTGCAGACCAGAGCGCGGCCGGCCTTCATTATCAAGCAGGCACAGGTTCAATTTGCAGGGGATGCCGAGGATTTTGAATACGTGCCGCCGCGCCGTCTGGCACAGCTCCTCCTTCGTCCTCTTTTCCGGGATAAAAACCTGATCACCCGCCATCAGAACGCCAGGATCTCGGCGGAGCGATTTCAACGCCTGATTGTTCTCGTGGTTCCAGAGCGTCTCCCAGAAGAACCCGTAGGTGTCCGCGATAACGTTGAGGCATTCTCCCTGCTGGACAATGTGAACTGGCATCGCACCTTACTCGCTGATTAGTATAGTCCAGTCGATCAGGGCATCAGGGGCGTTTTGAACTCCCTTCAGCCGCGTCCGTACCTACGAAACCCGTTCCCACGATTCGCGGTCCTGATCGGCCAACATAAAGGAGCAATTGCCCGGGTCGATGCCGTCAAATCGGACCACTCCTGTTCGGTCCAGCACCCCTTCCTGTACGGACCCGTTGGGCAACGCACATAAAAAACGTTTCCCTTGGACAGGGTTGCCCTCCATGTCGACCACCGCCATCTCCACCCACGTCGTCACCGGCTTGGCGCTTTTCAACTGCTCCGCGATGCTCTCGTTACTCGTTGCGCGGAGCTGAGGACCCTGCGTGTTCCGCCTCAGTAGCACCACCTCGCCGGACCGGAACGCGCTGAACACCGCATTCCAATTCGGCGTGCCCACGCTACGCAGACTGCTCCGGGTCAGTGCTTGCCCTAAATCAGAGAGCTGCCGCGTGTCGGCCGGATGGTTGATCGCCCTTTCGATTAACTGCAGCGCCTTCTGCGCTGCGAACGCGGTTTCGTTCTCTCGGAGATCGATCGCTCGAATCACCAGATACCTTGAGCCCATCACGTCGAGTGGCCAGGAACGCCGATTGGATAATTCCGGACGAGCCATTGTGATACCTCACTTAGAATATAGTCGTTTAGGAACCGCACCACAGATACGCACGCGGCGAATCAAGCAAAGCGCACGGAGGGAAGGGCGGGATCGACTCCGAACCCTTCGTAAAGAAGCACCGATGCCCCAACCACATATATCGTTCCAGCAACGCCGGCGACGCAGCCAGCACTTTAACTGCTTCCAGATCCGTTGGAATCGGGGCGCCGAGATCTCCGCATAGAAATCCTCGCTGAGCGTGATTGTGTTCTCGCCTTCAGGGGTAGATGAAGTGCCATATCAGATCGCTGCCTCGCACAGGAAGCCGAAGCCACTGCGATGAATCACCGTAGCCGCAGCTCGGCTCGATTCCGTTGAGAAGTACTTGGTCGCGCCAAAGATGTGTTCGAAGGTGCCGATGATCGGGCGGTATTCTTTGCCCCCTCCCGCCATTCCGAACGTATCTAGTTTTTCGGCGGCTGAGCGAAACCGAACAACCTGGTTTCTCTGGCGGACGGCCAATGTGGAGAGGAAGACGAGATTAAGACGGTCCTGGCCAAACGGTAGCCCGAGCCTAGGGTGGCCCGTAACCTGGAGTGGGAAGCTCCCGGTCCTGCGTTCAATGAGAAAACGATTCGTCGGCGGCCGCCGCGCCGGAAGTCCGCAGAGAACGAATGGCCGGGAAACGAAAGCCGGCAAATGCCGCCCGTCCTCCCGTATGACTCTACTCGCCCGCACCAGCACAATCGGTTACCGCATTTGCGACGCAATTGTGCCAGGAAACCTACCCAGTCCGCTGCGACAGAGCGACGCGATGGCCTGTAAGTGATCGGAATCGCGTGAGGGAGATCGGAACCGCAACAGGAGCGTTCCTCATGCCGCCGATGCCGGCTTCATTTTCGACAATCCACGCCCCGAGAATCTCTGGCAGTAACCAACCCGGCCGCACCGATAAGCGCGATCTCAGCGCCGAATTCCGCCGCTTCGGATCCCGCTACGTCACCAACGCGCCCAAACGGAAGCCCCTCCAGTTGGGCCGTCTGCCATCGGCTCCTTCCAATCCGCCGCCGCGCCAAAACGCCGCCAAATACAGACGGCCTAATTTCCCGTCGGCGACACCCGCAGTTCGTTCACCACCCGTGATACGCCCTTCACCTTCAACGTCAGCTTGTCGGCCTTGGCCTTCGCCTTATCCGTCCGCACGATGCCGCGAATGGTGACCACCCCGTCCTTCACCTCCACCTCCAGCCCGCCACCCTTTACCTCCGGGTCGCCGGCCAGCCGCAGCCGCACTTTGTCGTAGATCTCGTCGTCCTTCTTCTCGTCCGCATACGCCGGCACAAGCAGAACGGCAGCCAGTATCAGTTTCTTAAACATCGCGCTCATTCACCATCCTACGCCAATCCAGTTCATTCAGGAACTCCGGCTCGTTTCGCCACCCTGGTTTTACCTTTACGAACAGCTCCAGGAATACCTTCTTGTCGAAGAATTTCTCGATTGCCGTCCGCGCCGCTGTGCCGATCTTCTTGATCATCTCGCCGCCGCTGCCGACAATGATATTCTTCTGCCCGGCCCGCTCCACGTACACTGTCGCCGCAATCCGCAGTACGTTCGGCTTGTCTTCCCACTCATCCACCAGCACCGCCACCGCGTGTGGCACCTCCTGCCGCGCCAGGATCAGGATCTTCTCCCGGATCATCTCCGCCGCCAGAAACCGCGAGGGCACGTCGGTCAGATGATCCTCCGGATACTGCGCTTCCCCTTCGGGCAGATGCCGGATGATCTCCTTCTTCAGCGCTTCCAAGCCCTCTCCCGTCTTCGCCGAGATCGGCACGTACGCCACAAAGTCATGCAATTCCCGGTAATGCTCGATCAACTGGATCAGCTTCGGCTTCTCCTTCACCGCGTCAATCTTGTTCAACACAAGGATCACCGGCATGCCCGGTTTTTTTACAAGGTCCACCGCCTGCGCTTCGGCCTCTCCCGGCTTGTCCGTCGCGTCCACTACGAACACCACCACGTCGATCGCATCGAGTGACGCCCGCACCGCCTGCATCATACGCCGGTTGATCACCGTGTCCGATTTGTGCAGCCCGGGGGTATCCACAAAGACGATCTGTGCCTCAGGCCCGGTCCACACCCCATTCAGCGCCGTACGCGTCGTCTGCGCCTTTGCCGTGACGATCGCCAGCCGCTCCCCTACAATCCCGTTCAACAGCGTTGACTTCCCCGTGTTCGGCAGTCCGATAATCGTTGCCGCTCCGCAGCGGAATCCACTCTTTACAGCCTTAGGCATCTTTTTCTTCTTCCAAGTTCGCGTCGTCCTTTTCCGTTTCCGGCACCGGCGCCCGCAGTATCCGCACGCGATCCACGCGCCGGTCGTTCGCCGCCACAATCTCCAGCCGGATTCCGTCCCGCTCCACGGCTTCTCCGGCCCGCGGCACCCGGCCCAGCCACTCGGCCGCCAGCCCGCCCACCGTTGTCGACTCCGGCTGCTCTTCCGGCCGGAACCCAACCAGTTCCTGCAGATGGTCCAGGTCGAAGGAGCCCGAGACCAGCCACGCTCCCTCGCCGTCTGGTGTCACGTCGGCCGCCGGCTCGTGCTCATCCCGGATCTCGCCGAAGATCTCCTCCACCAGGTCTTCCATCGTCGCCAGCCCCGCCGTGTTTCCGTACTCGTCCACGACCACTGCCATGTGCGCCCCATCCCGCTGCATCTCTTTGAGAAGCGCGGTGACCTTCTTCTGCTCCGGCACCACCCGTACCGGCCGCATCAGTTCCCACGCCTTTCGCCCCCGCTCATTCGGATTCCGCTCGAACATGTCCCGCACATGCACAAACCCCACAATGTTATCGATCGATTCGTCGAACACCGGTACTCGCGAATACTGTTCGTTGATTACCAACTGTCGCAACTCTTCCTGTGACTTGCTCTTCTCAATGCCCACAATGCGCGGCCGCGGCGTCATCACCTCGTGCACCGTCTTGTCCCCGAACGCCACCACGGATTCAATCAGCTTCCGGTCTTCCACTTCAATCAGCCCCTCTTCCTTGCCGGCCGTGATGAGCGCCTCTACGGACTCCGCATTCCCGTTCCCCGTCTCCTCGTCTGTCCCGTCCCGCAACTCTGTCAGCGACTGCAGGAACTTCAGCACGGCCACCAGCGGGGCCATCACCAGCACCATCGTATGCAGCAGCGGCAGGAACGCGAACAGCCACTTCCCGTTCGTCTTCCGGTAGAGGAACTGCGGCACCAGTTGCGCGAAGAACAGATTCAAGGACCACGCCAGCCCCGCCGCCTCCGCAATCGCCGTCCAAAACCGTTCCCGCCCGACCCCCAGCAGCGACAGCGCGAAAATTCCCATCAACGCGATCAATCCGTGCTTGATCAACGAGAATGTCAGCGCGCCTTTCTCGATCTTCAAGCCGAGCCGGTCTTCCAGGTTCTCCTTGAAGTACTCGAGCGAGGCATACTCTCGCGACCGCAGCCGCACCGCTTCGACATACAACAGGTGCACCAGCGAACTCACCACCAGCAGGGCGCAGCAGACAGCCAGCGTGATCAGAAAGGCAATACTCATCGTCGCGTGCGTTCAATTAACCCGGCGGGCAGTTGCAGCTTCTTTCGCCACCGCGTCTCCAGCCGCCGCATCGCTCCGCGATCCGTCTCGTGGTCGTGCCCCAACAGGTGCAGTACCCCGTGCAGCATCAGTATCTCGATCTCCGTCTCAATCGCGTGCCCGTGCTCGGCCGCCTGCTCCCGCGCCCGCACCGCGGAAATCGCCAGTTCCCCCAGCCCCTCTTCCCCCTCCAGCGACGGGAACGACAACACGTCCGTCGCATAGTCCTTCCCCAGAAACGTCGCGTTCAACCGGCGCAACTCCGCGTCGCTTGTCAGTAGACACGTGAACTCCCGGCCCTCTGCTACCTGCTCCCGCAGCGTCTCCTGAAACTGCCGCAGCCGCTTCCGGTCCAACCCCCGCGGCGCCGAGCGAAACAAAAATTGACTGCCATCCGGCGACATAGTGTTCGTGATTATCAGGCGTTCGGTGCGCTGCCCGCAGCGCTGTCGGCTTCCGCCATCGCTTCGTTCAGCCGCAGACTCAGTTGCCGGGCGTTCACGGCATTCTCCCCGTGCTTCTCATATGCCCGGATTATACGCTGCACCAGGCTGTGGCGCACCACATCCTGCTCATCGAAATGCACAAAGCTGATCCCTTCAATGCCCTTCAGGATCTCCACCGCTTCGATCAGTCCGGACCGCCGGCCCGCCGGAAGGTCGATCTGCGTCGCGTCTCCCGTCACCACCGTCTTCGAATGGAATCCCTGCCGCGTCAACACCATCTTCATCTGCTCCGGCGTCGAGTTCTGCGCCTCGTCCAGAATGATGAAGCTGTCGTTCAGCGTCCGGCCCCGCATGAAGGCCAGCGGCGCCACTTCGATGATGTTCCGCTCGATGAACTTCTCCACCTTGTCGGCTTCGAGCATATCGAAAAGCGCGTCGTAAAGGGGGCGCAGGTAAGGGTCGATTTTCTCCTGCAGCGTACCCGGCAGGAATCCCAGCTTCTCGCCCGCTTCCACGGCCGGCCGCGTCAGGATGATTCGCGATACCCGCTTCGACAGCAGTGCGGACACCGCCATTGCCACCGCCAGATACGTCTTCCCGGTACCCGCCGGGCCCACCCCGAACACCAGGTCGTTCCGCTCAATCGCTTCCAGATACCGCCGTTGATTGATGGTCTTCGGCGTCAGAACTTTCTTGCCGAAGCTCCGTTGCCGGCCGCTCGAAACCAGCGCCCGCAGCGTTACCCCCTCGTCCCCCGCCACAATGCGCAGAAAGCTCGCCATGTCCCCGCTGGAAAACTGGTGCCCCTCACGGATCATCTCCGTATAGTCGTTCACGAAACGCGCCGCGCGCTCAACAGACGCCTCGTCGCCTTCTATCTCCAGCACTCCGCTCCCGAGTCGCGTGCGCACCCCCATCCCCGCTTCCAGAGACCGGATGTTCTCATCGCGAATCCCGTACAACGCCTCCACGCTCTCCGGTATGGGGACGTTTACTCGCATGCGGGAACGGCGTTGAGCCCGGAGTGGTGCAAATACATCTTGCCTGATTATACCAATAGGCGCATACTGAGCTTGGCTGTAACAGGTAATGGAATGAAATTCATTCGTACCACTTCCGCCGCCCTCCTCAGTCTGCTGTTGACTGTGGTTTTTGACGGGACGCTCCTTCTGGCCTGTCCCGCCTTTTCAGGTTCGGCGCCGGTTGAGACATGTGAAAGCTGCCAGCGGCAGACTCCCTCTCATTGCCCTACCGCGCCAGGCGAACTGTCCTGTCCGATGATGTCTTCCGCCCGCCTCACGGGCGAAGCGCCTTCCAAAGCTTGGGAACCGCACTCGTTGCCCTCGTCTCCTCTGGCCGTCTCCCATGCGGCCGGTACCTGGGCCACGGTGAGTTCTTTTGACACTGGACGCTTCACAGCTGATGGTCTGCTCTCCAGGCTGTGCGTTCTCCGTATCTGATTCCGCACGGGTGTAAGTGCTGCCTTCCCCCCGTTGCCTTCGAATCCATATAAGGAGATATCCATGTCTACGTTCGTCAAACTCATCGCGAGTGCGGTTCTCTTAGTTTCCGCCGCCTGGGCCGTTGAGGCCTGCTGCGGCAACGCCTGCTGCGACGGCCAGTCCGCCTGCTGCAGGCGCGCCCGTTAACTGGTTGAACGTTCTCTCCCATTGTCCGCTGTTGTACCCCGAAAACGGCACACCCGCTGGAATCCCGCATCCCTACTCGAGGCGTAGGCAATGCTTTTCCAGCGGGTGCGCCGTCTTTTCGTTTCTACTTTTCTTAGGCCAGCAGCGTCGCCGCCCCGCGCGGCCCCTGGTGCTTCTCCAGACGCGACTTCAACTCCCGACGCGCCCGCAACAACCGGGACTTCGCCGCCGCCTCCGTAATGTTCAACTTCGCCGCCACATCCGCCAGCGGCATACGCATCGTCTCCCGCAGCAGCAGCGGTTCCCGCAACAGCGGCGGAATGCACTTCACCTCTTTCCGCAGCAGAGCTTCCACTTCCCCGCGTCCCAAGGACTCCTCCGGGTTCTCCGCCGGGTCGGCCAGTTCAAACTTCACCGTACCCTCTTCCCCACCCGGATCATCCAGGTACGCAAACCGCGCACGCCGAGCCTTCCGAAGGCGCATCAGGCATTGGTTCACCACAATGCGGCTCAGCCACGTGGAAAAGCGGCTGTTGCCCTCGAAGCGGCTCAGATGCAAGTAGACCTTGGTAAAGGCATTCTGTACTTCATCTTCCGCATCTTCCATATCCCGCAGAATCGAGCGGGCCAGTTTGATACACGATTGATAGTGGCGATTCACCAGTTCGGTGAACGCGTCTTGGTCTCCACGACGCGCCGATTCGATCAAATCCGCGTCAGCGTCGATGATGGCCTCCGGCGCCGGGCGGTTCCGGACTCCCAGAGGGCTGAAGGTAGCGATTGCGGTTGCTGTCGTTGCCATATGCTTCAACTTTGTCAGTAAAACTGAAAATAAGCTAGCCCCTCACTAAAGTCCGATTTAGCCCTGCGAAAGGTATTGCAAACGTTTTTAGCTGTACTAAACTGATTTCATGGATGACATCGAATCGGGCCCGGAAACTATCGCCAGGGTCCTCTCCGCCTACGATATCGGCGCCAAAATTCGCCAACTCCGCATGCGGAAGAAAATTGCCCTCACCGAACTCGGCAAGCACACCGGCCTGTCCGCCTCCATGCTCTCCCAGTTGGAAAACGGGAAACTCGTCCCCACGCTTCCTACCCTCGCCCGCATCGCCATGGTCTTCGATGTGGGCATCGAGTACTTCTTCAACTCCCGCCGCCGCACCGGGCTCTTTGAAATTGTTCGCAATGACGAGCGCATGCGCTTCCCAAACGACCCGGAATCCGCCCGCCCCGGCTTTTTCTTTGAAGTGCTGGCCTTCAAAGCCACCAACAAGCCGATTGAGGCCTACCTCGCCGAATTTCCCTCCCGCCCCGAGGGAGAGGCGGTGGAACATGCCCACACCGGGGCCGAGCTCATCCACCTGCTCGAAGGCCGTCTCGAAGTCGTCTACCAGGAGGAAGCCGTTGCCCTAGACGCCGGCGATTCTGCCTATTTCGACGCCACCGAACCCCACTCCTATCGCGGCCTCTCCGATCCCCCCGCCCGCGCACTCATCATCTCTGCCGTCCTCGCCCCACCCTCCAACGGGTGACCCCTCGGGCTATCCTAATGCTGTGACACGCCTCGGAGCCCTGCTGCTGTTCCTGCCGCTCCTCGCTTCCGCCGAGAAGTGGACCGTCTTCCGCCAGGGCCCGCTCTCGGTCGCCACCTCGGCCGGCGACCGGGAAGCTCGCGAAGCCCTCGTCACCCTCGTGCAGCTTCACCACACGCTCTCCGAGAAGTTCGGCAAGGACCTACAGCCCGTCTGGCCCATCCTGCTCGTCCAGCGCAAGAACAATGCCGAGGTCGCCGAGCCCGTCCTCGCACGTGAATCCTACCTCGCCAAATCCCCCGCCGGCCCCGTCCCCCCGCAGCTCCTCGAAGCCATTACGCTCCTGCTCCTCCGCGACGCAACCCCCGCCATGGACCCCTCCATCGAAGCCGGCGTCGCCCGCGCCTTCTCCACTCTCTCCGTCGACGGTCCCCGTGTCACCCTCGGCGTCCCGCCCCGTGATAAGGACACTGCCTGGGCCCGCATGCACCTCCTTCTTACCGATCCGCGCTTCTCCGGTTCCCCCTCCCGCGTCCTGCTTTCCAATTTTGCGAAAGGTGTCGACGGCGACGCCGCGTGGCGCAACACCGTCAACATGCTTCAACGCGATTTCGACAAGGAAGCCGCCCTCCATCTCTCCCGCGCGCAGTTCTCGACCGTCGCGCTCAACGGCAAACCAATCGACGCCCGCCGCCTCCGTGGCGAAGACCTCGAACCGCCCGAAGCCGCCCTCCTCGATGCCGACCTGGCCCCTTCGGCCGATGCCTACCGCGCCATCACGCGCAAGTTCCCCGACTTTGCTCCCGCCAAAGAAGCCCTCGGCGTCCTCACCGGTGACCGTGCCCTCCTCGAAGGCGCCACCGGCCCTCGCGCCTTGGCCGCGCTCAACACCCCCGAAGCCCTGGAGAAGGCTTGGCGCGCCAACGAACGCTGGCCGCTGCCGCACGAACTCCTTGCCGCTCACGAGGACAAACTCTCCAACAAAGCCCAGCGCCTCCGCCGTGCCGCCGAACTCTCTCCGCGCGAGGTCCGCCTCTGGCAGGCCGCCGCCGAAGCCTTCGAAGCCGCCGAACTCCCCGCCGAAGCCGCCAAAATGTGGTTCGGCGCCGAGCGCGCCGCCCTCGCTCCCGCGGAAAAAACTCGTCTCCGCCAGGTCCGCCTCGCCGCCAACCAGAAACGCGTGGAAGCAGAGGAGGCCGAGCGCCGCCGCATCCAGGAAGCGGAAGCCCGGGAACTCCAGCGCCTGAAAGACGAGGCCGTTACCCGTATCCGCGAAGCTGAAGCCCGCGCCAACGCCGGCGCCTCTCCCTCCAAGGGGCCCGTCGTTGACTGGTGGGACGGTCCCCGCGGCGACGCCTCCCTCACCGGCAGACTCCTCCGCGTCGATTGCCTCCCCAACCAGCGCCTCCGCCTCGCCATCGGCCCCTCCCTCAAATCCGCCACCCTCCTCAACGTCCCGGACGCCGGCAAAATCGTCGTCACCGGCAACGGCTCCGTCGATCTCGGTTGCGGCCTCCAGAAATCGCCCCCCACCGTCACCGTCGAATACATTAAGGCCACGAAGAACGTCACCACCATATCCCTCGCGGGCGCCCAATAATGCGCATCCCCTCTCGCTGGGTAGCCGTTGCCGTCTTTGTCCTCTCCTCCTCTCTCAACTACCTTGACCGCCAACTCCTGTCCGCCCTCGCTCCCGCCATCCGCGGCGAATTCGGCTGGAATTATGAGGACTACGGCCGCGTCGTCTCCTACTTCTCCCTCGTCTACGCCATCGCCGCGCCTCTCATGGGTCTCGTCATCGACCGTATCGGCCTCAACGCCGGTGTCACCCTCGCCGTCGGTGTCTGGTCTGCCGCCACCGTCTGGACAGGCCTCGCCCGTGGCCTTCCCGGTCTCATTGCCTCCCGCTTTCTCCTCGGTGCGGCCCAGGGCGGCGGCGTCCCGGCCGCCGGCAAGGCCATGTCCACCTATCTCCAGCCGCGCGAACGAGCCCTCGGCAATGGCCTAAGCCAGGTCGGCCTCTCCATTGGCATGATCGCCGCCCCCCTCCTGGCCGGCTTCGTCGAACCCCGTTTCGGCTGGCGCCCCGCCTTCGTCATCGCCGGCTCGCTCGGGCTCCTCTGGGTCCCTTTGTGGCTCTGGGTCGCTCGCAGTGCCCCCGCCCAGCCTGTCGATACCTCCCGTCCTCCCACCGCCGTTCGCGAGATGATACTCTCTTCCACCTACTGGGGGCTCGTCCTATCCGCCATGCTCATCATGGCCATTTATAGCCTCTGGTCCAACTGGACCACCCCCTATCTCGTCAAGGCCTGGAATCTGGAAGCCGCCGCCGTAAATCGGACTCTCGCGTGGATCCCCCCGCTCATCGGCGCCGCCGGCGGCCTCTTCGGCGGCGCCGTCTCCATGCGCCTCTCCGGCTCCGTTCCCAACGCCCGCCGCAAGGCGATTCTCCTCGGCGGCATCGCCGCCGCCGCCGCCACCGCCGCCGTCCCCTTCTCCCCCAGTCCCCTCCTCGCTGCCCTCTGCATCGGTATCAGCTACTCGGCCACCACCATGATGTCCGTCAATCTCTACGCCCTCCCCCTCGACCTCTTCGGCCTCCACCGCGCCGCCTTCGGCGCCGCCTCTCTCACGGGCGCCTATGGGCTCATGCAGACCGTCATCTCTCCCGCCATCGGCTTTGTCGTCGATCGCCACGGCTTCAACCCCGTCTGCCTCGCCGCGGCACTCCTTCCTCTCTCCGGCGTTGCCATCCTCTACCTCACCCGGGAACGTTGATGCGCACCTGGCTCTGGCGCCTTCTCGGAAAACATGGCGAGGCCATAGTCCTCCACTTCGCCTCCGGCCCCGTCCCGCGCGTCCGCGCCATGTTCGACGAAATCCGGGCTCTCGAGCCCAACCGCGAGCATCTTGTCGTCTGCTGGCGCGAACCCATTGACGGCCTGCCCTGTCTCGTCGTCGACTCCGCCTCCGCTCTCCGCCGCGCCCTCGGTTCCCGCCGCGTCGGTCTGGCCCCCTTCCTCCTCGGCGCCCATCCACTTGTCCCCATCGCCTTCCGCACCGCCCCCCGCCGCCTCCTTGCCTTCAACGCCGCCGGCGAACGGCACCACCTCCAGCTACAATCCCCCATCGCCTCCTGGCTCTTCTGGCGCGGCGTCCCGCTGGACCGCATCTGGCTCCGCCCCTCCTGGTGGCCCTTCGCCCGCGAACGCTCCCGCCCCTCCGTCCGCTCCGTCGAGATCCCCGGCCGCCCCCTCTCCGGCCGCCCCCGCGTTGCCATCGTCTCCCCCTACTTCCCCTGGCCCCTCTCCCACGGCGGCGCCGTCCGCATCTTCTCCCTCCTCCGTGAGGCCGCCAAGGACTTCGATATCTTCCTTTATTGTTTCGCCGAGCCCGGCGCCGAGCGCGACCCCGGCCCTCTTCCCGAACTCCTCCACCACGCTGTGCTCTTCGAAATGCCCCGTTACCGCGAACCTCGCTGGGCCTCCATCCTTCCTCCGGAGGTCCGCGAATTCCAATCCCCCGCTCTCCACGCCCGCCTTCGTGACGATGCCGCCCGCCACCGGTTCGCCCTCATCCAGGCTGAATATACGCAACTCGCCCCATACACCCGCGATGTTCTCGTCGAACACGACGTCACCTTCGATCTCTATCAGCAGATCCTCGCCCAATCCCCGTCCCTGTCCGCCCGCTGGGACGCCTGGCGCTGGCGCCGCTTTGAAACTCGCGCCGCCGGCCGCATGAAACGCGTCGTCGTCATGGCCGAAAAGGACCGTGATCTCCTCGCCCTGCCCAACACCACCGTCCTCCCCAACGGCGTTGACCTCGCCCGTTTCACCCCTTCCCCCGAACCTGCCACCGCCAATCTCCTCTTCGTCGGCTCCTTCCGCCACTTCCCCAACGTCACCGCGTTCCGCTTCTTCTTCGAAGAGGTGTGGCCCCTCGTCCTGGCCGCCGTCCCCCACGCGACCCTTACCGTCGTCGCAGGCCCCGATCGTCTCCGCTACTGGCCCCAGTCGCCCGCCACCGCCGGTCCTGTTACCGTCCACGGCTTCGTCCGCGACGTTGTCCCGCTCTATCACGCCGCCAATCTCGTGCTTTCGCCCACTCTCGTCAGCGCCGGCACGAATCTGAAAGTCCTCGAAGCCATGGCCATGGAACGCGCCGTCGTATCCACCACCAGTGGTTGCGCCGGGCTCGGCCTCGTCCATCGCGAATCGGCGTGGATTGCCGATGGCCCCGCGCCCTTCGCCGAAGGCGTCATCACCCTCCTTGCCGATCCCGCCCTCCGCCGCCGCCTCGCCCTTGCCGCCCGCGCCCGCGCCGAACAGCACTTTGACTGGCAGGCCATCGGACGCGCCCAGGCCGCCCTCTGGAGTCACCTGTGATCCGCCCTGCCACTCCCGCCGATCTCCCGCGCATCGCCGAAATTCAAAGCCAGTCCCCGGCTGCCGCTGCCTGGCCCGTTGCCGATTACCTGGCCCACTCCTTCCTCGTCGCCGAAGACGGCGGCCAACTGGCCGGCTTCCTCGTCTGGCGCGACATTGCCGGCGAGTCCGAGATCCTGAATCTCGCCGTGGACCCCGCCTTCCGCCGCCGCGGCATCGCCGCCGCTCTCCTCGCCTCCCTCCCTCCGCAGCGCGTCTTTCTCGAGGTCCGCGCCTCCAATCTCCCCGCCCGTCAACTGTACGAAAAGGCCGGTTTTCGGGCTATTTCCGTGCGCCGCGCGTACTACCACAACCCCCCAGAGGATGGGATTGTCATGGAGCGTGAAATTTGATAGGTTCGGGGTGTCCACTCATGGACGAGATATTCAGACTACCCACCGAGCCAAATTTGGCCCTGGCGTGGCAGCCTGCCAAAGGAGACAAACCCGATGGAGCTAAACACGCAAGAAGAACTCAAGGCGCACCTGATGGCGACTAGCGAAGAGTTTCGCGAACTGGTCGAGCGGCATCATGAATACGACCGCCGGCTGGAAGAACTCGAGGCGATGAGCCACCTTTCGGAAGATGAGCAGATGGAGGAAGTGCGGTTGAAGAAGATGAAGCTGCATTTCAAAGACCTGATGAACGACTACCTCCACCGCCATTCGACCGCTTCGGTTTCCTAGCGCGCAGGTGCGCCCGGTCCCTGACTGGATCAGCACTCCAAAAAACCCGGTCCGCCCCCTAAAGGCCGACCGGGTTTTTTCTTTCTCCGTCTGTTTCGTAAGATTCTGAGAAAGCGATTATTGTGACCGTTTTGCCCGCGGGAACGAATCCTATCCCAGTGACTCGATTTGGCGCGATCGCAAGGAGATCTCCACCAATGGCAATACGAACCGCCCGCGGTTGCTCGGTGCTTCCACTCTCAGGTCCCCACCCCAAGTTGCTCTGGTCAGAACCCGTCGCCGTACCCGTTCGCAATGTCTATTGTCCACGGCGCCGCGGGCGTGCGTAATCCCAATGCTTCTCCGCTTGCGGGGAACCGCGCAGCCCGGTAGTTCGCCCATCACCCCTCGCGCCGCTGCTGCGCCAAAGAAAAGGAAAAAAGGAACCCCTCAATGCTTGTTCGACTCATGGCTCTCGCGATTGCTCTCGTCCTTCATGCCGCGCCACCGCAGGTGGGCAATGTAGCGCCCGACTTCCAACTACAGTCTCTCGATGGCTCGCAGTTCCGCCTGTCGGAAGATGCCGGGAAGGGCCCGGTAGTCCTCATCGTTCTCCGTGGATTCCCCGGTTACCAATGTCCTCTCTGCAACCGGCAGGTACAGGAGTTTGTATCTCGCGCCACCGCCTTCGCCGATGCCGGTGCCCGCGTTGTCATGGTCTACCCGGGGCCTCGCGATCGCGCCACTGAGTTCGTCGCGGACAAGAAACTGCCTCCGAACTTCCATCTCCTGCTCGACCCTGCCTATCAATTCACCAATCTCTACTCCCTCCGCTGGGAGGCTCCCCGCGAAACGGCGTACCCTTCCACCTTCATCATCGACGCGCATCGCAAAATCCGTTTTGCGAAAATCAGCAACACGCACGCCGGACGCTCCACCGCTGCGGAAGTCCTCGCTGTCCTCTCGAAGCCATAGCGTCCATCGCACGCGATTCCAAATGAGCCCCCCTCTCCATGACCCCGGCGCTTCGCCCATGCCTGTGCTCTTCATCGGCCACGGCAATCCCATGCACGCCATCCGAGACAACGCTTTCACCCGCATGCTCGCCAACCTGGGAAGGGAACTGCCGCGCCCCCAGGCCATCCTCTGCATCTCTGCCCATTGGATGACTCGCGGAATGACAGCGGTCACCAGCAGCCGCCATCCGGAAACCATTCACGACTTCGCCGGATTCCCGCAGGCGCTCTTCGACGTCACCTACCCCGCGCCCGGTGATCCCGAAACCGCCGGGCGCATCAGCAGCGCCTCTTCGGAGCCCAGTATCCATATCGACGGCGGTGCCTGGGGCCTCGACCATGGCGCCTGGTCCATCCTCAGGCATATGTACCCCGCCGCCGACGTGCCTGTTCTCCAGTTGAGCCTCGACATCACCGAAGGGCCAGAGTTCCACTTTGCCCTCGGTGCACAGTTGAAGCAACTCCGCCACGAAGGAGTCCTCATCATCGGCAGCGGCAACATCGTTCACAACCTTCGCCAAGTCGACTTTGCCGACGATGCCCCCGCGCTCGACTGGGCCGTCGAGTTCGACGAATGGCTGAAGCAACAACTGCTCGACCGCAACTACAGTGCCGTTCTCCGCAACGCTACCGCCACCTCCGCCGGCCGCCTCAGCATCCCCACTCCCGACCACTGGTACCCGCTCCTTTACGCATTGGGAGCTTCCGGCGAGACGGATCCACTGCGCTTCGAGTATGAAGGAATCGAGAACGCCTCCATCTCCATGCGCTGTCTCAGCCTGGGCCGCGCCGCCGCCGTGGGAGCGTAGCCGCCATGCCTCCCGGCGAGAAAATCCTGCTCGGCTTCCTGTTTCAGGCGTTCGATCTCGGGGGAACCTTTGTCTTCGCGCTGAGCGGCGCTATCGCCGGTGTCAGGCACCGCCTGGATATCTTCGGTGTCCTGGTGCTCTCCTTCGTCGCTGCCACCTCCGGCGGCATTGCTCGCGATGTCCTCATCGGGGCTTATCCCCCCGCCTCCATCCAGGACTGGCGATACCTCGTCGTGTCGCTCCTCGCCGGAACGATTACCTTCTTCTTTTACTCCAAAGTAAATCGCTTCCGAAATGCTCTCCTGATCTACGATGCGGCTGGCCTTGGTCTCTTCGCCGTCACAGGCGCCGCTAAGGCCCTCGCGTTTCAACTCGGACCGGTCCCCGCGGCATTGCTCGGTATGGTTACCGGTATCGGCGGCGGCGTCGTCCGGGATGTGCTCGTCTCGGAGGTCCCCGCCGTTTTCCGGACCGAAATCTACGCTGTCGCCGCCCTTGCCGGCGCTGGCATCGTCGTAGCCGGCCAATTCGCAGGACTCCCCTCCGCCCCCGTCGCCGCCTCTGGTGCCGCTCTCTGCTTCCTCATTCGCCTGCTGGCCCTCCGCCGCGGCTGGCACTTCCCGGTCGCCCGCATGCCTGGCGACCCGAAGGAGCGCTAGCATTGTCCCTTCCCTACCCATCGGCGGAACATGAACGAGGTATCATAATCGCTATCGCATAAGGGGGCGTGTTTGCCAATTCGATTCTCCATTGCGGCGCTTCTCTCCACTGTGGCCTGGGCCCAGGCGGGTGGTCTTTCCTTCGAGAAAACCGCTTATCCCGTCCTCGAAAAGGCCGGCTGCCGCTCCTGCCACAACTCTGACGGCGTCGCCGCTGGCACTCGTCTGCTCTTCCCCGAAGGGGACACCCCGCCCGCCCGCATCGCCGCCTTCGGCAACTCCCTCGTCACGCTCGTGGACCGCCTCGCTCCCGCGAAGTCGCTCCTCCTCGAAAAGCCCACCGCCCGCGTTTCCCACGTCGGCGGCGAACGCATTAAGAAGGACAGCCCCGAAGAGGCCGCCCTGCGCGCGTGGGTCGATCACCTCACTTCGCTCAACGGCGACGATCTCGCCCGCGCCCTCGCCTACCGCGAGGAGGAAGAGTCCGGCGGTGGCCGCGCAGCCGCCCGCATCGAGCTCCGCCGCCTCACTCACAGCCAGTACAACAACACCATGCGCGACCTGCTCGGCGACAACTCCCGCGCCGCCGATCGCTTCCCCCCCGAAGACTTCGTCAACGGCTTCCGCAATCAGATCCAGGCCCAGGGCCTCTCCCCCCTCCTTATTGAGTCCTACTCGCTCGCCGCCGAGAAAATCGCCGCCAGCGCCCTTCGCGGCGGTGACACCCGCGGTCTCATCCCCTGCAAGCCCTCCGCTCCCTGCCGCTCCCGCTTCGTCCGCGAGTTCGGACTCCGCGCCTTCCGCCGTCCCCTCAACCCCGCCGAACAGAAGCGCTACGAAGCCCTGTTCGCCATGGAGAAGGACTTCCTCAAAGGCGCGCAACTCGTCATCGAGGCCATGCTGCAGTCCTCCAACTTCCTTTTCCGCCTCGAAGACACCTCCGAGCCGAAATGGAAGCCCTACGCCACCGCTAGCCGCCTCTCCTACGCGCTCTGGGACACCATGCCCGACGCCGAACTCTTCGCCGCAGCCGAAAAGGGCGAGCTCAACTCCCCCGCCGGCGTCAGCCGCCAGGTCCGTCGCATGCTCGACAACCCGCGCGCCCGCCAGTCCCTCAACGAATTCATCAGCCAGTGGCTCCGCTTTGACCGTATCCTCACCGCCGCCAAGGATCGCCGCCGGTACCCCCAGTTCACCCGTGAAACCGCCGTCGCCATGACCGAGGAAGCCCGCCTCTTCGTTAGCGACCTCGTCTGGAACGACAAGAACTTCATGGAGCTGTTCACCGCTCCCTACGGCTTCGTCAACAGCGAACTTGCCGGTATCTATCAGGTCCCGGTTCCCGCGCAGGAGTTCGCCAGGACGGCCTTTCCCGCCGCTTCCGAACGCGCTGGCATCCTTGGCCAGGCCCTCTTCCTCGCCTCCACCGCCAAGCCCGATGAGTCCGCCCCCACCGCCCGCGGCCTCTTCATCCGCGAACAGTTCCTCTGCCAGCACGTCCCCGACCCGCCCGCCGGCGTCAACACCAACCTCCCGCCCTTTTCCCCCGGCAAGCCCCAGACCAATCGGGACCGCCTCTCCGAACACGTCACCAACCCCGGTTGCGCCGCCTGCCATAGCCTCATTGACCCCATCGGTTTCGGCCTGGAACGCTTCGACGCCGTCGGCGCCCGCCGCGACAAATTTACCCTCGCTGCCGGCGGCCGCGGCCGCGAGGAGCGCGACAAAAAAGGGAATGCCTGGGAACTGGAGATCGACGCCGCCGGCTTCGTTGCCGGTGTTCCGAACTCGAAATTCTCCTCCCCCGCTCAACTCGGCGCCGTCCTCGGCAAAAGCTCTCAGTGCCAGGAGTGCATCGCCAAGCAGTACTTCCGCTACATCGCCGGCCGCGCCGAAACCGCTGCCGACCGTCCGCTCATCCGCAAAATCTCCGATGACTTCCGCAAATCCGGCTTCCGCTTTAAGGAACTCATCCTGTCCCTCATGCTCGCCCGCGAAAACCAAGGAGGAACCGAATCCCATGTCGTCCGTAATCACCCGCCGCGTTAGAACCTCTCGCCGCACCCTGCTCCAGGGCCTTACCGCCGCCGGTAGCCGGATCCTTGTCGGTCTGCCCCCGCTCGTCTCCATGTTCAACTCGCAAGGCTCCGCCTACGCCGCCGCGAGCCCCATCGAAACCCGCTTCGTCCTCTGGTTCAACGGCAACGGCATCCCCGAACGCTACTGGATCCCCGCCGAGGAGGGCACCGATTACCGGATGACCCCCTGCCTGGCCCCGCTCGCCGCCTATCGACGCGACTTCCACATCCTCTCCGGTGTCGATAACGCCGCCGCCAACGGCCAGGGCAACGGCCACACCAACTCCATGTCCGGCCTCATGACCGGCACCCACTTCACCGGCCGCGGCCCCGCCGGCCCGTCCATCGATCAGGTCATCGCCGCCAAAATCGGCGGTGACTCCCGCTTCCGCTCCCTCCAGATCGGCGTCGCCCAGGAGTCCTTCGGCGAAAGCATGCAGCGCAACATGAGCTGGTCCGGCTACGAACGCGCCCTGCCCCCCGAAATGATCCCCCACCGCCTCTTTGACCGTCTCTTCGGCGAACGCGAGGAGGGCTGGATCAACCGCAAGCGCAGCATCCTCGACGCCATTCAGAACGACGCCACCTCGCTCAAGAAGAACCTTCCCACCGACGACCAGACCCGCCTCGACGAACACCTCTCCGGCATCCGCGACCTCGAACGCGCCATCGCCGCCCTCCCCGAGGAGTACCGCAAAGTCTCCCCGCCCGATTTCGACGGCGACATGAAGGATTGGCCCCGCATCGCCAAGCTCCAAAGCGACCTCCTCGTCCAGGCCCTCGCCACCCGCCAGACCCGTGTCGCCTCCTACATGCTCACCAAGTGCCAGAGCATCTCCCGCTTCCCCTGGCTCGGCTACACCGCCGGCCGCCATCACGACTACACCCACGCCGAAGGCAAGGTCGCCGGTGCCGATGGCGCCGAAGGCCAGAAGGTCCTCCGCGATATCTGCCGCTGGCACGTCGAGGAGTTCGCCTACCTCGTCGCCAAGCTCAAGTCCATTCCCGAAGGCGACTCCACCGTGTTTGACCGCACCGCCCTCATCTTCGTCCACGAACACGCCGAAGCCAATCCCCATAAGAACAGCGGCCTCGCCATGCTCGTCGCCGGCGGCGTCGGCAAGATCGCCAAGGGCCGCCACACCCGCGTCACCGCCACCGTCGGCGATGTCTACATGACCGTTGCCGATGACATCGTCGGCGCCGGCATCGGCAAGTTCCCCACCGCCAACCGGCGCGTCGGCGACCTGCTCGCCTAGTAACCAGATGCTTCGCTTCGCGCTTTTCATCCTCCTCGCGCTCTCCGCCTTCGCCGGGGAGCGCGACACCGCCGAATGGGTCATCCGCTGGGAGGGTCTCGTTACCCTCGATGGCGTCCCCCAACCCATCGGTGACGTCACGCAATTACCGCCCGGTGAGGTCCGCATCACCGGCATCGATCTCACCGGCTCCGTCATCCCTCCCTCCGAACTCGTAAAACTCGCCGGCCTCGCCCACCTCCGGGATCTCTTCCTCCCCGGCCCCGTCTGGAACCCCGGCGGCGGCAACGAAAAAACCGACGGCGTCTTCCCCGCGCTCGCCTCCCTCAAAAGCCTCCAGCGCCTCTACATCGGCTGGCACTTCGCCACCACCATCGGCTTTCGCGACAGCGCCATCGAAGGCCTGAAATCCCTCACCGAACTCCGCGAAATCCGCTGCTCCCAGTGCGGCCTCCGCCAGGCCGATTTCTCGCCCTTCACCAAGCTCGAAAGCCTCGACCTCAACAATACCGGCCTCACCGACGCCGGCCTCGCCAGGATCGCCGGCCTCAAGAACCTCCGCCGCCTCCTCCTGCGCGACAGCATGGTCACCGATGACGGTCTCCGCCACCTCGCCGGCCTCACC
>CAZWDD010000009.1:0-23972 GCA_964632345.1 uncultured Solibacteraceae bacterium
GGAGTGGCGGCGGCGGGGGGCGGGGTAAGGGTGGCCTGGAGTACCTCCTCCTGGCGGGTGCGGGCGGCGTCGAGGAGGTTCTTGATTTCGGGATTGGCGGGGTCGAGACGGTGGGCGCGGTCGAGGTCGGCAATGGCGAGCTGGTGGTTGCCATTGAGGAGGTGGGCGCTGCCGCGGGCGAACCAGGCTTCGGGGAGGGTGGGGGCCATCTGGATGGCGCGGGAGCGGTCGGCGAAGCCGTCGTCGTGGCGGTTGAGCATGTGGAAGGAACCGCCGCGGGCGATATAGGCGCGGGGATTGGAGGGGTCGAGGCGTATGGCTTCGGAGCGGTCGGCGAGGGCTGCGGCGTAATCGCCGTTGGCGGTATGTGCGGCGGCGCGGGCGAGGCGTAGGTTGGGGTCGTTGGGGTCGAGGCGGATGGCTTCGGAGAGGTCGGCGGCAGCGTCGGCGTGGCGGTTGAGGCGGCGGAAAGCCTCGCCGCGGAGGAAGTAGGCGCGAGTGAGAGAGGGGTCGAGGGAGAGGGCGCGGGTGAGGAGTTGGACGGAACGTTCGAACTGGCCGGACTGGCCGAGGGAGAAGGCGGCATCGACGAGGGTGAGCGGCTGATCAGGCTGGAGTTCGAGAGAACGGAGGAAGCCGGCGGCGGCTGGGCCAAACTCGTTTCGGGCGAGGTAGGAGGCGGCGCGGTCGCGGTGGACGGCGGGGTCTCGGTCGTTCAACTGGAGGCTGGCGGAGAAGTGGAGGATGGCTTTGTCGTGGACGCCGTCCGCGGCGAAGCGGCGGGCGAGAGCGTTGCGGGCGGGGGCGGAGGAGTAGCCGGCATCGAGGGCGGCTTCGAGATCGGCGGCGGCGCGGGCGGGCTGGCCGGCGTCGAGGAGGGCGAGGCCGCGGAGGCCGCGGGCCTCGGCGTTGCCGGGGTCGGCGCGGAGGAGCGTGTCGAGATCGGCGATGGCTTCAATGTGGCGGCCGAGGGCGAGGTAGGCGCGGGCGCGTTCGCGATGGGCGTCGAGGAAGCCGTGGCGGTAGAGGATGGCGGTGGTGAAGCCCTCGAGCGCGTCGTTCCAGCGCTGGGCGCGCGCGGCGTCGAGGGCCTCTGTGTAGGCCTGTTGGGCGCGAGTGGAATCGGTCCTTGCACCGGCGTCCTGCACACTCTGTGCGTCTGCGGCCAGGCAGATACACAGCGCCAGGGGACCGAGGAAGCGTCCTGCCATTTTCCTCAGCCTACAGTATGACGCTATTCGTGCTGCGGCATGCCTTTCGGGTAAACGAGGTCATAGCCTTTCTTCTTATAGTCTTCCAGGCCGATGCAGTTAACCTGGTCGAAACCGTTCTTCTGGAGGATTTCCGCCGCCCGCCGGGCGCGCGATCCGCGGTTTCAAGCGACGACGATGAGAACGTCCCTTGGGATCTCCGAGAGGCGGGTTTCGAGCTGGGAGATGGGGATGTTGACATGGCCGGCGATGGTGCCGAGTTCCTCGATTTCGCTGCGTTCGCGGACGTCGAGGAAGAAGAGTTTGACCTGCTTGGTGAGCAACCCCTTGAGTTCATCGGCGGAGAGGTCCTTGGCCTTTGGTTTGGAGGGGTCCTGGGACGCGCAGCCCACAAGGGAAAGCGCGGCGAGAAGGATACGTCTCGTCATAACCCTAGGGTAACCCGGGATTTTCTGGAATGAAGTGTATGTGGGAGGGGGCCGATAGGAGAGTGAGGCAGAAGAATGGACGTCTTGCACATCAGCGACGCGGAATCGATGGCGCTGCTGGCCGTTGGCCGGCCGGCAGGCGTGCTGATTTCGCTACCGCTGCGCGGGGAGACGGCCGAAGGGCTGCTGGAGCGGGTGAAGGCACTGCAGCCGGGCGTGGCGGTGGCGTTTTACCGGGAAAAGGGTGGAGCGGGGGAGGCGATCCGGCTGTTGCGGCTGGGTGCGGCGGAGTATTTCGACGAGTGGAGCGCGGCTGAGGCGTGGCATCCGGCGGTGGAGCGGCCGGCGGTGGTGGAGCCGTGGCGGGCGTTTCTGGTGGGAGATAGTCCGGCGATGCAGCCGGTGTTTGACACGATCCGCCTGCTGGGGCCGCGGCGGAGTACGGTATTGGTCCAGGGCGAGACGGGAACGGGCAAGGAGTTGGTGGCGCGGGCGCTACACGCGGCCAGTCCGCGGTCTGGCGCGCCGATGGTTGCTGTGAACTGCACGGCGCTGCCGGATACGTTGCTGGAAGCGGAGCTGTTCGGCCATACGCGCGGGGCGTTCACCGGTGCGACACAAGCGCGGGCGGGCCGGTTCGAACAGGCGCAGCGCGGGACGATCTTCCTGGACGAGGTGGGCGATCTGCCGTTTGAGACACAGGCGAAGCTGCTGCGGGTGCTGCAGGAGCGGGAGTGCCAGCGGCTGGGCAGCGGGGAGACGGTGAAGCTGGATGTCCGCGTGGTGGCGGCGACCAATGCGGAGTTGGAGCACCGGATTGAGCATGGAAAATTTCGCGAGGATCTCTATTACCGGCTGAACGTGGTGCCGATCCATCTGCCGCCACTGCGGGAGCGATGGCAGGATATCCCGCTGCTGGTGGAGCATTTTCTGGAGAAGATCTGCCGGGCGGAGGGCATGGCGCCGAAGCGCGTGTACCGGGAGACGCTGGAGGTGCTGCAGCGGTATGCGTGGCCGGGTAACGTGCGGCAACTGGAGAATATGGTGGAGCGGGCGGTGATCCTGAGCGGAGATCGGGCGGAACTGTATCCGCAGGATTTCGCGCTGCCGAAAGCGGCGCGGGAGGAGGGCGTGGTGGCGGTGCCGGAGACGGGGATGGACCTGCAGGCGACGGTGGAGCGGCTGGAGCGGACGCTGATCGAGCAGGCGCTGCGGCGGACGGGCGGGAACAAGAGCCAGGCGGCGGACATGCTGGGGCTCAAGCGGACGACGCTGACGGCGAAGATGAAGGTGTTGGAAGCGGCAGTGTGAGCGTCAGCGGGTTAGGGGGTCCTCAATCCACGGTGGCGTGGCGTGGAGCAGGCGGCCGAGTTCGGGCTCCAGGTTTTCCATGGCCACCTTCATATCCCAGGCGACTTTGCGGTAGCTGAAGTGGCCCTTGACGCCGCTGCGGACGCGGGCGATGTACTCCACTTCAGCGAAATCCATCTTGAATAGGAAGCGGGAGCGGGCGCCGAAGGGGAGCAGGTAATCCGAGCCCGGGGCGGGGAGATCGTGGACGGCGGCTAGGGCGTCATCCATGGCCTTGCGGAAGGTGGTCTCCATGCCGGAGGCGAGGACCACTTCCGGCACGTCGTAGCCGAGTGTGCCGGCGTAGGGCTGGCGATACTGCTGGCAGCGGCGGTGGCGGTGCATGTCGCGGTAGGCGCCGATATCCATGACAATGTCGAAGCAGTAGAGATTGCCGCGGAACTCGCGAAGCAGGTCGTCGCGGCGGGAGCGGGAGCGGACGGCGGTGTCGATGACCTCGGCGCGGACGGCGGCCGAGACGGAGGCGGCCCAGTCGTAGAGGGCGCGGAAGGGCCAGTCGGAGACCGGGTAGAGGAGCGTGGCGGCGATGTCGGCGACGGTGTCGGTGGGTTTCAGGAGATCGAGGGGTTCTTCGGGGGGCGGCGCTCCGTAGGAGCCGAGGTTCTGGGAGGCCCAGACGCGGAGGTCCTCGCGGGAGGCGCGGAGGTGTTCGTCGGCATTGCAGTACTTGGCAAGGGTGGGGGCAAGGGGCTCGGCCGGCCGGTCGAGTTCCCATTTGCAGCCAGGCTCGGCGGCGCAGGCGGCGGCGATCTCATCGCCGATGGCGCGGCATTCGGCATACGGAGAAGCCTTGAGGCGCTGGATCTGCTTTTCGAGCGTGCGGATGGAGGTGACCTGGCCGACATTGGTGGGCACGCCCCAGAAGAGCAGGTAGCGGGCGACATCGAAGGCGCGGGCGGCGATGTTGCGCTGGTAGGCGTCGGGCTTCATCTCCTCGGGGCGGGGAAGTTGGGCGCAGAGGTAGTCGAACGAGGCGTTGTGGACGTCGCGGTAGGCATCGAGGAGGGCCTGGCCTGCGGCCTGGTAGGCGGCGGCGTCGGCGGCGTCGAACTCGGGCGGGGTGACGAAGCCGGATTTGCCGAAGTCCTGATAGCGCGAGGACTTGGCCTGGCCGTCCCAAAGCTGCTCGTCCTCGATTTCGGCGGCGGCGAGTTCGGAGACGCCTTCGAAGCACATGGCGATGTGGCCGAGGTCGGCGATGGAGGCGTGGCCGTACTGGAAATAGAAGGAGTCGAGAAACTTTGAGGAGTCGTGGGTGCGGACCCAGGAGAGCGAATCGACGATCGAGTCTGCCGAGCGGCTGTAACGCGCGAGGGCGTAGGCGCTTTTCTCCGGGGGCATGGGGGAGATGGCGAGGACTTGCCGGCGAATCGGTTCAGGCATACTGGAATCTCATGATACTTCGCTTACGCCGTTTGCATCCGGATGCCGTGGTTCCCAGGTACGCGCACGGGCCTGAGGAGGACGCCGGAATGGACCTTTGTTCGGTGGCCGAAGCGGTGCTGGAGCCGGGGATTCCGCAGGCCGTGCCGACGGGCTTGTCGATCGAGTTGCCGGTGGGTTTTGAGGCGCAGATCCGGCCGCGGTCGGGCCTGGCGCTGAAGCATGCGATCAGCGTGCCGAACAGTCCGGGGACGATCGATCCGGGCTACCGGGGCGAGGTGAAGGTGATTCTGATCAACCTGGGGCGGGAGAGCTACACGATCGCCAAGGGAGACCGGATTGCGCAGATGGTGATTGCGCGGTACGAGCCGGTGGAGATCGAAGAGGGCGAGCTTTCGGATTCGACGCGGGGAGCGGGCGGGTTCGGATCGTCGGGCCGGTAAAGTCGTAGCGGGCGCGTGGGCGGTGGCGCGCTGGGGCGCGTCATATTACGATAGGGCCAACATGCGCAGACGTGACCTGATCGCCGGCCTTGCGGCCGCTCCGCTGCTCCGATCCCAGCCCGCCGTGGCTCGGGTGGAGGTGTTGCTCGATGAACCGGTGGGCCGGATTGCCCCGGAGGTTTACGGGCACTTTGTGGAGCACCTGGGCGGCGTGGTTTACGACGGCATCTGGGTGGGGCCTGAGTCGAAGATCCCGAACCGGGACGGCATCCGGAACGACATTGTGGAGTCGCTGGCGCGGCTGAAGCCGGGCGTGATCCGGTGGCCGGGCGGGTGTTTTGCGGATCAGTATGACTGGCGGGACGGCACCGGCCCGCGGGCGGGGCGGCCGCGGCGGACGAACTTCTGGGTGGACTCGCCGGAGTGGCCTGCGGCGGCGAATAAGACCGGCCCGCAGGTGTACGACCCGAATCATTTCGGGTCGGCCGATTTCGCCCGGTTCTGCCGGCGCGTGGGCGCCGAGCCGTATTTCGCGGCGAATCTGCGCAGCCTGCCGGCGCAGGACTTCTGGCATTGGGTGGAGTACTGCAACGCGCCGGCGGGTTCCTCGACGAACGCGGCCAAGCGTGCCGCTGATGGGGAAACGGCGCCGCTCAATGTGCGCTACTGGGGCGTTGGGAATGAGAGCTGGGGCTGCGGCGGGAACTTTTCGCCGGAGGACTACGCCATCGAGTTCAAGCGCTACTCGGCCTGGGTGCCGGGCTACGGGCAGCGGCTGGCGATGATCGGATCGGGCCCGAACGGCGCGGACAACGAATGGACGCGCCGCTTCTTCCAGAAGGCCGCGACGCAGGGCGGGCTGGGCAAGATGTGGGGCTGGGGGCTGCACCACTACTCGTGGAACACTTCGGCGGGCGCGACGACGGACTGGCAGAAGGGCAAGGGCGACGCGCTGCAGTTCACGGAGTTGGAGCACAACGAACTGCTGCGCGAGGGCGCGCGGATGGATGAGTTGATCCGGAATCATTGGTCAGCGATGGGGGATGTCGACCGGGCGCGGCGGATCAAGCTGGTGGTGGACGAGTGGGGCTCCTGGCACCGGCCGGGGACGGAGCCGTTTGCCGAGGCGCTGATCGGGCAGCAGAACACCATGCGGGACGCGGTGCTGGCGGCGCTGACGCTGAACATCTTCCACGCCCACGCCGAGAAGGTGGCAATGGCCAATATCGCGCAGTTGGTGAACTGCCTGCAGTCGCTATTCCTGATCCACGAGGAGAAGTTCTGCGTGACGCCGACGTGGCACGTGTTCGATCTCTACCGGGACCATCAGGGCGGGGAGGCGGTGCGGACGGTGGCGGCCGCGCCGTCGCCGCTGCGGTGGAAGCGGCCGGGGGGCGCGGAGCTACATCTGGAGAGCCTCAGCGCTTCGGCGTCGCGGAGCGGCAACCGGGTGACGGTGACGGCGGCGAACCTGGCGTATGGAGAGACGCGCGAGGTGGAGGTGCGAGTGAATGGCGGGCGGGTGCGGGCGGTGAACGGGCTGCTGCTGGCGGGGGCATCGCCGCAGGCGCACAATACGTGGGCAGCGCCGCGGGCCGTGGAGCAGCGGGCGCTGGCGGCGCGGGTGGACGGCGGGAGGATTGCCGTGACGCTGCCGCCGTGCGCGGTGGGGAAGCTGACGGTGGAGTTGGGCTGAGCCTACTTCACGTATTTTTCAAACCAGCCGAGGATGTGCTCCACCTTCGCCACGCGATGGGATGGGAAGGCGCCGCGGATGCCGTGGGGTTCGCGCGGAATGCGGACCAGGACACTGGCGACCTTGCGTGCCTTGAGGGCGAAGTAGAACTCCTCGCTCTGGCCGATGGGCGTGCGCCAGTCCTCCTCGCCGGTGAGCACCATGGTGGGAGTGGTGACCTTGTGGGCCTGGAAGACCGGTGACCGCTCGATGTACTGCTGGGGATTCTCCCAGGGGGCGGCCTTCATCCAGCGCATCATGGTGAGTCCGATATCGCTGGAGCCGGTCTGCGTGATCCAGTTGGTGACCGGATACTGTGAGACGGCGGCGGCGAAGCGGCCGGTTTGCGTGACGATCCAGGCCGTCAGGAGGCCGCCACCGCTGCCTCCGGTGACGCATAGTTTCTTCGGATCAATGAAGCCTTTGGCGATGACGGCGTCGACGCCGGACATGAGGTCCTGATAGTCGTCGCCGGGGTACTTTCCATGGATGACGTTGCCGAAGGCTTCGCCGTAGCCGGTGGAGCCGCGCGGGTTGGAGTAGAAGACGACGAAGCCGCGGGCGGCGAAGATCTGCATCTGGTGGTTGAACTCAACGCCGTACATGGCGTGGGGTCCGCCGTGGATGTCGAGGATGAGGGGGTACTTTTTCGCCGGGTCAAAATCGGGCGGATAGATGAGCCATCCCTCGATTTCACGGCCGTCGAAGCTCTTCCACGCGATGCGCTCCACCTTGCCGGTGGCGCGGCCGGCGAGCAGGCTGGCGTTGGTTTCCGTCAGGCGGCGATGGGCGCCGGGGGAGGCGGCGGAGAAGGTGACGATATCTTTCGGTTCTGCCGGGGAGGAGTAGGGGATGGCGAGCTGGCCGTTTGCGGCGAGGGTGAAGCTTTCCGCGCTGGCGTAGGCGGTGGCGTAGCGGCCGTTGCCGCGTGTCAGGGCCACGGCCGGCGCATCGAGCGGGATCCGGTAGACATGGGACGTGCCGGCAGTCTCCACCACGGCGAGCAGGGATTGGGAGGAGGCCTCCCAGCGGGGGGAGGAGAGATTGCGGTCGAGTTCGCGGGCCAGTTGGCGGAGGCCGCTGCCGTCGGCGTTCATGACGTAGAGGTTAGCGGTGTGGTGGGCATTGCCCTTGTCGGTGAAGCCGAGGAAGGCAATATGGCGGCCGTTGGGGGAGACAACAGGGGACTGTTCGGGGCCATTGCCGCGGGTGAGTTGGACGGGGGCTGAGCCATCGAGCGGAAAGCGCCAGATGTCGTCGGGGTAGAGAGTGGTATCGGCGTCGGGGCGGCGGGCGGCATGGAGAAGGATACTGCGGCCGGCTGGCATCCAGGCCGGCTCGCCGCCATGTTCGAATTCGCCGGAGGTGAGTTGGCGCGGGGCGCCGCCGGTGGCGGGAACGACGAAGAGGTGAGTGAAGCCGAGCGGGCGCTGGCCGATGCCGCCGATGCCGTCGGCGCGCCATTTGAGGCGGGTTTCAACGACGGGAGGGTTGGCCCACTGCGCGCCGGCCGGGGCGGCGGGCATGCGGATGGACCAGTCGGGTTTGGCGGGGACGCGGGCAAGGAAGGCTAGCTGGGTGCCATCGGGCGACCAACTGAGGGCGGCGGGTGCGGTTTCAAGGTCGGTGATGCGGGCTTCGTCGCTCGTGTCCATCCAGCGGACGAAGATCTGCGGGCGGCCGGCACGGGTGGAGACGTAGGCGAGACGGCGGCCGTCGGGAGACCAGCGGGGCAGGGAGTCGCGCCACTTGCCGTTGGTGAGAGGGCGGTGGTCGGCGCCGTCGGTGGAGACGATCCAGAGGTTGGAGTGGAAGGCGTCGGCGAAGCGGTCAGCTGTTTCGAGAGTGTAGACGACGCGGCGGCCGTCGGGTGCGATCTGTGGAGAGGAGGGGGTACGCCAGTCGAAGAGGGTGTCTGAGGAGAGCGGGGGAAGGGCCAGGAGAGAGGCAGCGAGGAGGAGGGAGAGGGCAAAGCTCTGCATATGAGGATTGTAGTTGGAGGGGTTTCTGGGCACCAGGGGGAAGATAGCAGTGTGAGGGGCTCAGCTAAATATGAGCAGACCTCTATCAAGTCAAGAGAAAATTGGAACTATTTTTCCATTGTTTTCATGTTGTTACGTCAAATTTTTGTCACTCCTCGCCGGAGTGTGCTAATAATATCTTCAGGGCGCAACCGCTGCGTCCCGGGTTCGCCGCGGGCCGAAACGCAGCCCGGCGGACGAAATTCCGGATCGAATCGATCCGCCAAGTTTCTTTACCAGCACCAAGAAAGTATCTGGAGGTCACATTAAATGAAAATTCGTCCCCTCTACGACCGCATCGTTGTGAAGCGGCTCGAAGAACAGGAACAGGTTCAGGGCGGCATCATCATCCCTGACACGGCGAAAGAGAAGCCGCAGGAAGGCGAAGTGGTCGCCGTCGGCAAGGGCAAGCGGAACGACAAGGGCGAGTTCTCCGCTCTCGAGCTCGAAGTGGGCAACCGGATCCTGTTCGGGAAGTATTCCGGAAGCGACATCAAGATTGATGGCAACGAGTATCTGATCATGCGCGAAGACGAAGTTCTCGCGGTGATCGCCTAACGGAATCCAGCAAGCAACAAGGAGCATTTGAAGACACATGCCTGCAAAGCAAATCGTATATAGCGAGAATTCCCGCCAGGCCATCCTGCGCGGTGTGAACCAGCTGGCCGAAGCTGTGAAGGTGACGCTTGGTCCGAAGGGCCGGAACGTGGTTCTGGAGAAGAAGTTCGGCGGCCCGACCATCACCAAGGACGGCGTTACCGTCGCCAAGGAAGTGGAGCTGAAGGATCCGCTGGAGAACATGGGCGCGCAGATGGTGCGCGAAGTGGCGTCGAAGACGTCCGACGTGGCCGGTGACGGCACGACGACGGCGACCATTCTGGCGCAGGCTATTTTCCGCGAAGGCGTGAAGGCCGTTGCGGCGGGTGCGAACCCGATGGCGCTGAAGCGCGGCATTGAAACCGCGGTGACCGCGGTGACCGAAGAAGTGTTGAAGATGTCCACGAAGGTGGAGAGCGACGAGAAGATCGCGCAGGTCGGCACCATTTCGGCCAACGGCGACGCGACGATCGGCAACATCATTGCGGAAGCGATGCGCAAGGTCGGCAAGGACGGCGTCATCACGGTGGAAGAGTCGAAGACGATGAACACCGAGCTGAACACCGTGGAAGGCATGCAGTTCGACCGCGGCTATCTGTCGCCGTACTTCATCACCGATCCGGACCGCATGGAAGCCGTGATTGAAGAGCCCTACATCCTGATCCACGAAAAGAAGATCAGCAACATGAAGGATCTTCTGCCGCTGCTGGAGCAGATCGCCCGTTCGGGCCGTCCGCTGCTGATCATTGCGGAAGAAGTGGAAGGCGAAGCGCTGGCCACCCTCGTGGTGAACAAGCTGCGCGGCACGTTGAACGCCTGCGCTGTGAAGGCTCCGGGCTTCGGCGACCGCCGGAAGGCGATGTTGGAAGACATTGCCATCCTGACGGGCGGCAAGGCCATCATGGAAGAGACCGGCATCAAGCTGGAAGGCGTTCGTCTGGAAGACCTCGGCCGCGCCAAGCGCGTGACGGTGGACAAGGACAACACGACGATCATCGACGGATCGGGCGACGAGGCGACCATCTCCGGCCGCATCAAGCAGCTCCGCGCGCAGATCGAAGAGACGACCTCCGACTACGACCGTGAGAAGCTGCAGGAACGGCTGGCGAAGCTGGCCGGCGGTGTTGCGGTGATCAAGGTCGGCGCGGCCACCGAGACCGAAATGAAGGAAAAGAAGGCTCGCGTGGAAGACGCGCTGCACGCCACCCGTGCGGCGGTCGAAGAAGGCATCGTCCCCGGCGGCGGCATCGCGCTGCTCCGTGCGGCCGGCGCGCTGAAGGGCATGAAGGCCGATGGCGATGAGCAGATCGGTATCGACATCATCCGCCGCGCCTGCGAAGAGCCGATCCGCCAGATCTCCGGCAACGCCGGCCACGAAGGCGCGATCATCATCGAGAAGGTCCGTGCGAACAAGAACGCCAACTACGGCTTCAACGCCGCGACCTCCGAGTACGAAGACCTGGTGGCCGCGGGCGTTATCGACCCGGCCAAGGTGACCCGCTCGGCGATGCAGAACGCCTCCTCGATCAGCGCCCTGATGCTGACGACGGAAGCGATGATCTGCGAGATCCCCGAGAAGAAGCCGGCCGCTGCTCCTGGCGGCGACCACGGCCCGGGCCACATGGACTACTAAAAAGCAGTCCAGACCGGTTGAAGATTCGGCCACGCTCCTTACCGGGGGCGTGGCCGAAGTGCTTTTCTAGAGCAGGCTTTCGACGGGCAGCAGCGGGGGTGGGGCGGGGAGCTCGGCGTATGCCGTGTCGCCCACGAACGTGGTTCCGGCCAGGGGGACGGCGGGGTTCATCCCCTCGACGGCGGTGGTGAACAGGACGCGGACGCGGCCGTCGAGCCGGACCACCTCCGGGCAGGTGACGCGCGGGGAGCCGGGGAGCCGCCATTCGGCGACCACCTCGCCGTCGCGAATGCGGAACTCGCGGGCGAGGCCTTCGGACGCGTGTTCGGGGTTGTAGAAGGCCACGATGACGGATTCGCCGTTCGGGGATGGGCGGAGGCCGTCGGGGAAGAGCGGCGTGTCGCGGAAATCGGCGATGATGCGCCGCTCGCCGAGACGGAAGTTGGCGCGGTCGAAGGGGTAGTAGTCGAGGGTTTTCTTGAAGGAGTCGATATCGACCAGGCCGCCGCCGGTGAGGAATTTGCCGTTGGCGCAGATCTGGCGGTCGTCGAGGGTGTGGAGGGTACGAGTGGCTGCCTCGAAGAAGTACATGCAGGCGATGGGTTCCTGGAACGTGGTGTGTTTGGTGCCGAAGAGCAGGCCGCCGTCGACGGCGAGGCCGTCGTTGATCACCACGCGCTCATCGCCCGTTACCGGGAACGGCGTGCCGATGCAGGTGCGCGTGCGGAGGTCGTAAAGCACCAGGGCGCGTTCGAGGCCGACGGCTACGACGCCGGGGCGATCGGTCTCGGCGAAGAAGCCGGCGCGGCCGGGCAGCGGGTGGGTTTCATTCTCCTTCGTGCGGAGGTTGAGAAGGTTGACGCTGCCTTCCGGCTTTTCGAACGATTCCTGGATGGCCACCCACCCCAGAAGCGGCTCCAGTGTGGGATAATTCTGAAGGACCCTCGGGCCTTCCGGCAGAAACCGCAGCCCCGCCGACGCGGGAGTGTAGAAGGGCGTTGCTTCAAAGACATGCATCGCTCCGTTGTATCATGCCGTCCCCTGTTTGCCCCGCCGTGTGTCCTGTGGTATTCTGAAAGGCGAATTAGTGTATGGCAAATCATGTATCAGCTCTGAAGCGCGTTCGGATGACCGAGCGTCGTACCGCTTTCAATAACGCTCGCAAGTCCCGTCTTCGTACTGGTCTGAAGAAGCTGCGGAAGCTCATCGAGGCGAAGGATGTGAACGGCGCGACCGCCGCGCTGCCGTCGACCTTTTCGATTGTTGACCGCGCCGCGAAGTGGGGCGTCATCAAGAAGAACACCGCCGCGCGCTACAAGAGCCGCATGGCGCTGCGTATCCGCAAGCTGCAGGCCGCCTAACCGGCACACCGTCTTTTTCCTTCGGCCCGCCTCTCTTTTCGAGATGGCGGGCCGAAGCCGTTTACGCGTGGCACAATAGCAAGTGCTATGTCCTCCAAGAAATGGTATGAGTACTTTGTCTCGGTTGAAGGAAAATCCAGCGAGACGCCGAGCCCTGAAGGCCTGAACCCGTTCGGCGCACCGCCCGCGGCGGGAACCGGCGGGAGCGACGCGGCGAGCGCCATTGCGCAGATTGCGGCAACGGTGCAGGTGCCGCCACAGCCGGCGGCGGCGAAGTTTGATAAGCCCGCGGCGGTGGCTGCGGCCGGAGGGGACGCAACGTTTGAGGATATCTACAACGCGGCGGAGATCCGGACGCCGGCACACGGGTACTCAATCTTCAAGGTGTCCGATATGCTCAACAATGAGCACATACGGCAGATGCCGGCCGAGGTGAAAAAGGGGTCGATCCTGGTGGCGCTCGACGCGGCGGGGGTGAAGATCCAGGAAGTGATTCAGGACGCCATCCGGCGGGATCAGGCGCTGGATGCGTTTGAGCGGGTGCGGGCGAAGTCCGTGGAAGACCTGGAGGCGCGGAAGCTCGATGAGAATAAATCGATCCAGGCCGCGCTTGACGAGTATATTGCGCAGCAGCGGGCGCGGATCCAGGCCAACCTGGATGAGGTAGCCAAGCAGAAAGAATCGTTCCATTCCTGGCGGTTTCAGAAGCAGCAGGAGGAACAAAGGATCGCCGATTGCGTATCCTATTTCGTAACCGACAACCCGATCTCCACCGGCGCGAATCCGCGTCCGGCGGGCGGCGAGCCCAGGGCCGGATCGTAGCGTCGGCAACGGGGAAAGGCATTTAGACAACATGTGGAACCGGTTTACCAGAGTGATCCGTTCGTTTGTAGGCTTCTTCATCTCGGTGGCGGAGAACCCCGAGATCATCCTGGAGCAGAACATCCGCGATATGAATGATCAGGTCCCGCGGATGAATGAGTCGATTGCAATGGTCAAGGCCAATGTGACGCTTCTGGAGAAGGAGGAAGCGAAGTACAAGGCGGAGATCACGGAAATGACGGCGAAGACGAAGGCCGCGATACAGGCGGGGCGGGACGACATTGCGGCGACGTTTGCGGCGCAGTTGGAGCATACCCGATCGGCGCTGGCGCGCAACGGCGGGCAACTGAGCGCGGCGCGGGCGGCCTATGACAAGGCGATGGTGGTGAAGCAGGCCTTTCTGCGGGAGAAGGAGCGGAAGACGCGCGAGGCGATGGCGGCGATCCGGGATCATCAGCGGTCCAAGTGGCAGTCCAAGGTAGCCGATGCCATGGAACAGTTCCAGGTGGCCGGAGTAAGCCAGACGCACGACGAGATGGTCCGTAAGATCGAAGAGCAGACGGCGGTGAACGAGGCGCGCATGGAGATGGCGCTGAACACCGTTGACCAGCAGCGCTTCGAGATTGAAAAAGAGGCCGAGAAGCTGCAGGCCAATGAGTTGCTGAAGCAGTTCAAGATTGAGATGGGAATGGTGACGCCGCAGGCCGGGGCGTCGACGCCGGAGAAGACGATCGGCGGACTCGAGAGCGAGAAGTCCCTCTAAGGAGATTAGACCGATGGCTGTGAAGATAGAAAAAGGCGGATGGGCCCTGATATTCCTGGTCGGCGCCGGGCTGGTTGGCTATTCGCTGAACCAATACGGCATTGTGAACCTGGGCGGGCTGTTGGGCGGCGGCGGATCCGGCGCCAAGGAGTCCGTGGACACGTCGAAGCCGCTGCCGGACATGGGCAAGGATCCCGAGACGAATGAGGTCCGGGTCCGCGTGAACATCTGGGTGGGCTGCGTGGGCGGCCTGGTGGCCAATGGCGGCCTGGATACCGTGCCGGGGTCGATCTACGACAAGAAGGGACTGAAGGTCTCGTTCAAGATCATCGACGACTGGACGGAGGGCGCGGCGGCGCTGGCAACGAACAATGTGGACGTGATGCTGACGACGGCCGACGTGTGGGCCAAGGACTACGCACAGTTCCGGGAGAAGGGGCTGAGTGCGCGGGCGGTGTACCTGGTGGACTGGTCGCGCGGGGCGGACGGCGTGATCGGCGCACAGAGTGTGAAGAGCATCGAGGACCTGGCCGGCAAGACGGTAGCCTACGCGCCCTATACGCCCTCGCACTTCCTGCTCTACAACGGACTGCGGAACTCCGGACTGTCGACGGCGCAGCGCACCGAGATCTTCTCGAAGGCCGTGCACACGAAGGATGGCATTGAGCCGGCAACGCTGTTCGCGCAGCAGAAGGTGGACGCGGCGGTGGCCTGGGATCCGGACATGAGCGACGCGGTGGCCAAGCGGCCGGGTTCGCGGAAGATCTATGACACGAAGATTGCCAACCGCCTGATCGCCGATATCCTCGTGGTGAGCGACCGGTTCGCGGCGCGAAATCCGCAGGCCATCAGCAAACTGCTGGAAGGCTGGCTGGAAGGAGTGGAATTCATCAACAAGAACCCGGCGCGCGCCCATACGCTGATCGGCACCATCAAGGACTTCAACATTCCCGAGGACCTGGCGAAGGCGATGCTCGAAGGCGTGCGGCTTGCCGATTACGGCGACAACAAGAGCTTCTTCGGCGCGGCGGGGGCCGAGAGCGACTACCAGAACGTAATGCGGATGGCCACCGAGATGTACCGGGAGCTGCGGCTGATCAAGGGCGCACCGGATCTGGAGGCGTCAGTGGACCGGCGCTATGTGGATCAACTGGGCGGCAAGTTCTCTTCGGCCTCAACCGACGCGCCCGTGGAGTACAAGGCACCCGCCAAGTCGGCCACGCCGTTTGCGACACAGCGGCGTTCGATCTACTTCGAGACCGGGTCGGCGAACATCACGGTGGATTCGCGGCCGGTGGTGGAGGAGATCGGCGACTTCATGCGCGCCTATGAGAACACGATCGTCGACATTGATGGCAACACCGATGCGACGGGTTCGCGGGAGTTGAACGTGTCGCTGTCCCGGCAGCGGGCCGAAGCGGTGAAGGCGTACCTGGTCCAGAAGTTCGGCTTCCCGGCCGTGCGGATGCGGACGAACGGGAACGGTCCGGATAAGCCTGTTTCTTCGAACGACACACCCGAGGGCCGGGAGAAGAACCGGCGAACCGATATCCGCGTTTACGCCAACCCGGCGGCACAGTAGGGGAACCATGGCAATCATCCGTCAACCGGTGGCGCGCCCGGTGAAGACCGCGCTTGGCGTGGGCGTCTGGGCGCTGGTGCTGGGGGCGTGGTTCGGCCTGTCGCACAGCGGGTGGCTGCCGCCGTTCGCGCTGCCGGACCCTGGCGGGGTGGCCAAGGCGTTTGTCTCGCTGTGGACGGAGTACGACCTGCTGGGCAACGTCTTCATGAGCTGGTGGCGCATCGCGCAGGCCTTTGTGTGGTCGGCGCTGGTGGCCATTCCGCTGGGGCTGCTGATGGGCGCGTTCCCGGCGGTGTTCCACTTCGTCAATCCGGTGGTGGCGCCGATGCGGTCGATGCCGATCACGGCGTTCCTGCCGGCTTTCATGGCGCTGTTCGGTATGGATGAGGCGATGAAGGTGGGGTTCCTGGTGTTCGGGATGATCTTCTACCTGATGGCGGTGGTGGTGGAGGAGGTCAACAAGGTGGACAACGCGCTGCTGGAGACCGCCTACACGCTGGGCGCCAAGGTGCCGCAGGCGTTGTGGCTGATGTTCCGGGCCTCGTTTCCGGCGGTATTCGGGTCGTTCAAGATTCTCTATGACATCGGCTGGACGTACGTGATTCTGGCCGAGATGGTGAATGCGAGGAAGGGCGTGGGCTACATGATTGAAGCGGCGCGGAAGGTGCTGGACTTTGAGCGGGTCTACGCCGGCATCATCGCCATCGGCATTGCGGCGTTTCTGTTCCGCTGGCTGCTGACGCGGACGGAGTACTGGCTGTTCCCGTGGCGGCGGGCGGCGGCGAAGTAAAGAGGCAGACCGATGGCAACCATGAACAAGATTTCGATCCGCAACCTGGGCCGCACGTTCACCGATTCGGAGGGCCGTCAGGTGGAGGCGCTGCGGAACGTGAACCTGGAGATCACCGACGACGTGGATCACCTGGGCACGGACGTGGGTGAGTTCCGCGTGTTGCTGGGTCCGTCGGGCTGCGGCAAGTCGACCATCCTGCGCATGATCGCCGGGCTGGACTTCCCGACGACGGGCGAAGTGCTGGTGAACGGAAAGCGCGTGGAGGGCCCCGGGCCGGACCGCGGGATGGTGTTCCAGAAGTACACCTCCTTCGCCTGGCTGACGGTGGCCGAAAACATTGAATACGGGCTGAAGCTGCAGGGCAAGGGCGAACGGGAGCGGAAGGAGATGGTCGATCACCTGATCCAGGCGACCGGGTTGGCCGGCTTCGAGGCGGCCTATCCGCACACCCTTTCCGGCGGGATGCAGCAACGGGTGGCGATTGCGCGGTCAGTGGCCGTGCGGCCGTCGGTGCTGCTGATGGACGAGCCATTCGGAGCGCTGGATGCGCAGACGCGCGGCGGCATGCAGGACCTGTTGATGAAGATCTGGACGGAGACGAAGGCGACCATTCTGTTCGTCACGCACGACGTGGGGGAGGCCGTCTATCTGGCCGACAAGATGTACGTGGTCAGCGCCCGTCCGGGGACGATTGTGGATGAGATCGCCGTGCCGTTCGAGCGGCCGCGGAGCGAAAAGCTGAAGAACGAGTACCGCTTCCAGGAGCTGGAAAACCGGGCGCTCGAAAGCCTGCGGCACGCGGCCGGCTCGGGCGGACAGGTGCGGGTGTCGTTGTAACCGGAGGCCTCCCGTTACACTGGAATCATCTCCATGCCGGACGGCCTCCACTACAAGTCGCAGATCGCGAACCAGGCGAAGGAACTGGACTCGGGTAACGTCAACTACCTGAAGGAAGCCTTCAAGTGGCAATACAACCTGATCGGGCTGGCCGGGGCGGCGGCGTTTGCGCTGATCAGCGGGACGGCGCTGCCTATACTGCTGGCGGCCGGGGTGGAGCTGATGTACCTGGCCGTGGTGCCGCAATCGAGCGCGTTCCGGCGGCTGGTGCGGAGCTGGCAATACGAGGAAGAGAAAAAGGCGCACGACCGGCGCGTGCGGCAAATGCAGATGCAGTTGAACCCGATGGCGCGGGACCGCTACATGAAGCTGGAGCAGATGTGCCATATGATCCGGGCCAACTACTCGCGGCTGTCGTCGACCTCGCAGATCTTTGTGGACCAGATGTCGCAGCGGCTCGACGGGCTGTTGCACTCCTTTCTGCGCCTGTCCCATGCTGGCGTGACCTATTCGGAGCACCTGCAGCGGGCCAATCCGCGGGCGATCGACAAGGACATCGAGATGCTGGAGCGGAATCTGGACAAGCAGCCGCCGAAGGTACGGGAGATCAACCAGAAGCGGATTGAAATCCTACGCAAGCGGCAGGAGCGGTTCCGGAAGATTGTGGACGATCTGCAGGTGATCCATGTGCAGGTGGAAGCGATTGAGGATGTGCTGGAGCTGATTCGGGACCAGTCGGTGACGTTGAGTGACCCGCAGATGGTGACCGAGCGGCTTGAGGGGCTGATCGCTGACGTGGAGCACACCGAATCGACGGTGCGCGAGATTGAAGACTTCTTTGCGATCGCCGGAGCGGAGGCGAACGCGCCGCTGGCCCCGATGCCGACGGGCGGTCCGCAGTCGCTGAATCCATTTGACCAGAGGGACCGCACGCGCAATGGGTAGCCACGAGAAAGCAAGGCCGTTGGACGGGCTGCCGGGCTGGGCCCGGGAGCTGTCGGAGAAATACTACTCAGGCGCGTTTGTGCAGTTCGTACTGCATGAGAATGTGCACGACCTGGTGCCGCTGCGGCGGAACGGGCAGGTGGAGTTTCTCTCGCTGAAGGACTTTCTGCAGAAGGGACTTTTCGGCCAGCGGCAGATCGTGTTCGACTACGACCGCGGCGGCGGGCTGTCGTTTGCGAGCAGCGAGATGCAGGCGGACTTCCGGTCCGCGCTCTCGGGCTACGACGCCTTCCACGGGACCGATTACGCCTCCGGATTGCCGCGCAATCCCGATGGTGTGATGAACATCCTGGACAACTATCTGCGGCTGCGGCTGCTGGATAACCGGAAGATCGCCTTCTCCATTTCGTTTGCCGAAACTGTGGCGCCGGCGGGTAATCCGCAGAGCCTGTCAGCCGAGGACCGGAACGCGCTGGTGATCCTGAAGCGCTGGGCGCAGAACCCCACGTTCCTGCGGCAGGATGTGACCATCTGCCTGATCACGGAGAACCTGCTGGAGGTGAACCAGGGCATCGTGCAGCATCCGGGCGTGGCGGCGGTTTCCATTCCGTTGCCAGACGAGGCGGAGCGGCTGGAGTTCATCGAGTGGCAACTGCGGCAGACGCCGCTGCCGGCGGGGTCCGACGTGGAGCCGGCCGTGCTGGCGAAGTTGACCAGCGGGTTGAAGCGGCTGCAACTGCAGGGCCTGCTGGCGCACGCGCATCACAACCGGGCGCCGCTGACGGCGAAGGAGTTAGGACGGCGGAAGCGGCAGATGATCGAGGCCGAAAGCGGCGGCATGCTGGAGTTCGTCCAGACGCGGTTCACGCTGGAGAATGTTTCCGGCTCGGCGGCGGCTAAGCAGTTGCTGGCCGACGCGGCGACCGCAATCCGCGCCGGGCGCAGCGACGTGGTGCCGATGGGTTATGTTCTCTGCGGCCCGGTGGGCACGGGCAAGACGTTCCTGGCGACCTGCTTTGCCGGCGATGTGGGCATTCCGGCGGTGGTGCTGAAGAACTTTCGTTCGATGTGGCAGGGGCAGACGGAGGCGAACCTGCAGCGGGTGCTGGCGCTGCTGCAGGCGATGAGCCCGATTCTGGTGATCGTCGACGAGGCGGACGCGCAGCTGGGCGACCGGGCGTCGAGCGGGGATTCCGGCGTCAGCGGACGCGTGTTCGCGCAGATCGCGCAGTTCATGGGCAACACGGAGAACCGCGGTAAGGTGATCTGGTTCCTGTTGACGTGCCGGCCGGACCTGTTGCCGGTAGACCTGAAGCGGCAGGGGCGTGCCGAGGAGCACCTGGCGCTGTTCTATCCGGACACCGATGAGGATCGGCTTTCGATGCTGCGGGCGATGATGAAGAAGACCGGGATCTCCCTGGCCACACCCGAGGTGGAGAAGCTGTTTCTGGAGAAGGCGGGTACGATGTCGGGCGCCGACATTGAGGCCATCCTGGTGCGGGCGAGCATGAAGAGCGCGCTCGAGAAGGAGGCGGCCGTCGACGCGGCCGACCTGACGCATGTGCTCGAAGACTTCATTCCGCCTTCGTACCCGGCTGAGATCGAGATGCAGACCCTGATTGCCGTCAGCGAATGCACGCGGCGGAGCCTGCTGCCGGAGAAGTACCGGCAGATGCCGCGGGAAGAGCTGTCGCAGCGGCTGGCGGCGCTGCGGCTTTTGAACGGCGAATAGGCCCGGCTCAGTAGAGCTGAACCGGGACGCCGGCGGTGGGGTCAAGAACAACCGACCGCTGCGAGAAGGTCTGCGGGCCGATCACCGGAATGTTAACCGTCTGCGTGGAGGTGATGGGGTAGCGGATCCGCGAGATGGTGAACGAGGCGAGCGATGTGATGCCGGGGGCCTGGGCGTCAATGGCGGCGCGGATTTCGTCATTGAGGGTATCGGCGAAGCCTGCGACGCCGTTGCGGACCTGCTTTTCGATGTCCGCCTTGCTGACGCAAAGGCCGGCGATAAAGTCCGGGCCAGGCAGGTCGATATCGACATCATCCACCTTCAGCCGTACGAGCTCCTGGAGGTCGGGACCCGTGGAGGCGCGCGGCGTGATCTTGAACTTGATGGTGCCGCCCTTTTTCTCGGCCGTGGCGTTGACGCCATCCGAGACGATGGACAGGGAGATCTTGTCGAGCTTCAGCTTTTTCTTCAGCTTGCCTGCCTCCTTTTTCAATTCGCTCTGCGGGATGCCCTGCTCATCGGCCGTGACTGTTTCCAGCAGAAAGATGTGCTTTTCGGCGGCGGTTACCTTCGACAGTGCAAAGGGAGCGGAGCGATACAGGGGGACCAGGATTTCGACGGCGGGTACGCCGGGCAGATTGACGTTAACGGTGGTGGCCTCGTAGACGAGGACGCGGCCTTGGAACCCCTTGAGGCCATCGGGAACGTCGACCGAGAAGGTGCCGTTGTTATCGGAGTCCGATTTATACGAGAAGTTGGGGACGAAGCTCGAATTGAAGGACTTGAGGGGAGCGTCGGTGGCCACGTAGACGCGGACGCGCCGGAAGTTGGCGAAGCCCGTGGTGGGGTTCCCGTTCGTCGACAGGTAGCTGGCCGCAAAGGCGGTGAGATTGGTGATGCGGTGCAAACGTCCAGTAATGCGCATAGGGGTATAGCCTCTCTGTTGGGATAGTGGCACTGACAGGTGCGACGTTACAGAAAGAACACCCCGCGGGGTTACGGGATGATGGCCTGCGCCTCGGCGACGATGGCGGCCAGATGGTCCTCACCGCGGAAACTTTCGGCGTAGATCTTGTAGATGTTCTCGGTGCCGCTGGGGCGGGCGGCGAACCAGCCCTGTCCGGTGGTCACCTTGAGGCCGCCGATGGGGGCGTTGTTGGACGGCGCGTGGGTGAGGATGGCCGTGATCGGGTCTCCGGCGAGCGTGGCGGCCTGGATGGCGCTGGCGTCGAGCTTCGACAGGCGGGCCTTCTGCTCGGGCGTGGTGGGCACGTCGATGCGGGTATAGACGGGGGCGCCGAACTTCTCGGTCAACTGCTGATAATGGGTGCCCGGGTCCTTGCCGGTGACGGCGGTAATCTCGGCGGCGAGCAGGCAGAGCAACAGACCGTCCTTGTCGGTGGTCCACACCTGGCCGTCGCGTTCCAGGAAACTGGCGCCGGCGCTCTCCTCGCCGCCGAAGCAGAAGGAGCCGTTGCTGAGGCCGCCGGCAAACCATTTGAAGCCGACGGGGACTTCGGCGAGGGCGCGATCGGCGGCGCTCACGACGCGGTCAATAATGCTGCTGGAAACCAGTGTTTTGCCGACGGCGGCCGTCTGCGGCCAGCCGGGACGGTGCTTGAGCAGGTAGGAGATGGCGACGGCGAGAAAATGATTCGGATTGAGCAGGCCGGTGGAAGGGACAACGATGCCGTGGCGGTCGGCGCCGGAAACTGGCCCGGCAAATGCAATCGGCCGAAAGCGGTATCGAAGCGATCCTTCAGAGCGACGAGAGAGGCCATGGCCCACGGGCTGGAGCAGTCCATGCGGATCTTGCCGTCATGGTCGAGGGTCATGAAGCGGAAGGTGGGGTCGAGCGAGGGATTGACGTTCTGGATCTTCAGGCCGTAGTGTTGGGCAATGGGCGCCCAGTAGTGAAGAGACGCGCCGCCGAGCGGGTCGACGCCGAGGTTGAGGTTGGCGTTGCGGATGGCGTCCATGTCGAGGACGGCCTTCAGGTCCTCGACGTAAGGAGCGATGTAGTCGTGCTCGTGCAGGTAGGAGGAGTAGGCGGTGCGGCGGACGGCACGGTTGGCGCCGGCCAGGAGTTCGTTGGCGCGGTTCTGGATCCAGGCGGTGACGTCGGATTCGGCGGGACCGCCGTTGGTGGGGTTGTACTTGAAGCCGCCATCGGCGGGCGGATTGTGGGATGGGCTGATGACGATGCCGTCGGCGAGATTGAGGGGAGCGGTGCGGTTGTAGCGGATGATGGCGCGGGAGATGACGGGCGTGGGAGTGGGGCCGCTGTGCTGTTGGACGTAGGTGGGGACACCGTTGCCGGCCAGAACTTCGATGGCGGTCTGCTGCGCGACGTTGGACAGGGCGTGGGTGTCCTTGCCGAGGAAAAGCGGCCCGGCGATGCCCGCCTTGGCGCGGTAGTCGCAGATGGCCTGGGTGATGGCCAGGATGTGGGCCTCGGTGAAAGTGGAGTTGGCGGTGGTGCCGCGGTGGCCGGAGGTGCCGAAGGAGACCTGCTGGAGAGGGTTGGCGGGATCGGGCGAGTGTTGGAAGTATTCGTCCTCAAGGCGGGCCGGATCGATCAGAACGTCCTGGGGGGCGGGTTTGCCAGCAAGAGGATGGAGAGGCATCCTAGACATTATGAACCGGCGAGCGTTTCTGATGGGTGGGTTGGCGCTGGCGGCGCGGCCGAAGGCGAAGCTGACGGCGGCCGAGGTGGTGGCGGTGCGGGCCACGGCGCGGACGGTATGGCTGTTCCTGCAGCTGCGTACCGATGCGGGCGTGACCGGGTTGGGGGAGGCGTCGGATGCGTTCGGAATTCTGGCGACGTCGATGGAAAACGTGGAGAAGATGCGGGCGGAAGTGCGGACCCAGTTTGCGCGGATGGCCGGGCGGTCACCGTTCGACATTGAGCACTTCCGGCAGACGGCGGCGCTGCCGGACCTGCTGGCGCGGACCGTGCATTCGGCGATGGAGCAGGCGCTATGGGATCTGTGCGGAAAGCTGCTCGACGTGCCGGTTTACGAACTGCTGGGCGGCAAGGTGCGGGACGTGCTGCCGGTCTACGCGAACATCAACCGGGTGACGCGGCCGCGGACGCCGGAGGGCTTCGCGGCGGTGGCGAAGCGGGCCGTGGGGGAGGGCTTCCGGGCGCTGAAGCTGGCGCCCTGGGATCAGTTCGTCGACAGCGAAGCGTTTGTGCAGAAGGGCATCGACTGTCTGTTCGCCGTGCGTGAGGCGGTAGGCAAGGACGTGGAGATCTTCACCGACTGCCATTCGTTCTTCACGGTGGAGCGGGCGATCCGGGTAGCGAAGCAACTGGAGCCGGTGGGCCTTGGGTGGTACGAGGAGCCGGTGGCGCCGGAAAAAATCGCCGAGACGGTGGCGATCCGCCGTGCGATCCGGCAGCCGATGGCGGGCGGCGAGTTTCTGTTCGGCGTGGCCGGGTTTGAGCCGCTCTGCCGGGAGCGGGCCGTGGAGGTGATCATGCCGGACGTGAAGCACTGCGGGGGGATGTTGGAGATGACGCGTATTGCGGCGATGGCGGATGTTTATGGCGTGGCGGTGGGACCGCACAATCCCACCGGCCCGGTGGCCACGGCGGCATCGGTGCAGCTCTGCGCGGGGATGAAAAACTTCCGGATTTTAGAGATGCAGTGGGGCGAAGTGGAGTGGCGGGGCGAACTGGTGCGGCCGGCCGAACGGTTCGTGAACGGGACCATTGCCGTCCCCGCGGGGCCTGGGCTGGGCGTTACGTTGAACGAAGCGTTGGCGCGGGAGAAACGGATGGTTGCATAGCCTGCAGGGCAGGTTTCGCAAAGGAGTCAACCGTGATGGCGGCGGGCTTGGCTTCGAAGATGAGCTGATAGCCGAATAGCGTCGGGAACAGAGAGGTGAGCACCTTGAGGATGGAGGTGCCGGTGCGGTCCAGGAAGCCGCGCGGCTTCAGGCGCAGGCCGCGGTCGAGCGGGATGACCGAGTAGTGCTCGGTGACGATGCGGTAGCCATTGGACTCGAGCAGTTCGCGGGCGGTCTTGCGGGTGTAGAAGCGCACGTGGGTGCGGTCCATGATGCCGCGATCGGCGTATTCGAAGCGGCCGAACAGCAGATTGAGGCGCACAAAGATGTTGGCGACGTTGGGCAGGGAGACGATGACGGAGCCGCCGGCCGGCCGCAACAGCGGCAGGGTGTCGCGGAGCAGGCGTTCGGGGTGGTTGAGGTGTTCGAGGACGTCGAGCAGAAGGGCCTTGTCGAAGTTGAGGCCGCGGAGCTGGGAGGCGATGGGCGCCAGGCCGAGTTGGAGATCCACCTGGAAGTA
>CAZWDD010000009.1:24072-38918 GCA_964632345.1 uncultured Solibacteraceae bacterium
ACGTCCTGCGCGTACTTCATGCCGTTGACGTAGCAGATCTCGTCGCCGTAGTAGGTGGGGATGGGGATCTCGTGGATGCGGAATCGCTGGTGCTGCAGTTTGATGATGATTTCCGTATCGAAATGGAAATCGTGGGTCATCTTCGTGAAGTCGATGCAGCGGAGGGCGTGGAGATCGTAGGCGCGGTAGCCGGAGTGGAATTCGGTAAGGTTCAAACCGAGCGCACGGTTCTCAAAGAACGTAAGGATCTTGTTGCCGACGAACTTATAGAGCGGCATGCCGCCCTGCAGCGGGCCGCCGAAGTCCTTCATCATGCGCGAGCCGAATACGGCATCGGCCTGCCCGGTCACCAGCGGGTGGTACATGTGGGCGAGAATCTCCGGCGCATACTGGCCGTCACCGTGGAGCAGGACCACGATATCGAAGCCCTTGTCCATGAAGTACTTGTAGCCGAGAATCTGATTGCCGCCATAGCCCCGGTTCTTCTCGTTCTTGAAGACCTTCAGCTTCGCGTTAGGGTTCACCTGCAGGTAGCCAAGCGCGAGTTCAAACGTTTCGTCCTGGCTGGCGTCATCAAAAACCACCACCTCCTCAACGTTCTGCCACACCACGTCGGGAATGCGGCGGAAGACCTTGGCCAGTGTAGTGGCCGCATTGTAGGCAACGATGAGGATGCCGATCCGTTTGCCGCGCGCGTCGGCGAGCTCCGGAGAAGTGGGCGGATATTTGGACGGGGTGTTCACCGGCGGTTCCCTGTCCATGATAACGCCGAAAAAAGGCTTGACAGAAAACGCCGTTGTGCTAAATATTTAGCATGGAGGTGCTAAGAAATTAGCATGAAGAACGGCGCACTGGCAAGGGTCTCGCGGCGGGAGCGGCAGATTCTGGACGTACTGTTCCGCAGAGGGGAGGCGACGGCGGCGGAGATACAGGCGGAGTTGCAGGACGCGCCGAGCTACTCGGCGGTGCGGGCGCTGCTGCGGATCATGGAAGAAAAGGGGCATGTGCGGCACCGGGAAGACGGGCCGCGGTATGTCTACATGCCGGCGGTGGCGCCGGAGGCAGCGCGGCGGAGCGCGCTGCGGCATGTGCTGGACACGTTTTTTGAAGGGTCGGCGGCCGGGGCGATGGCGGCGATGCTGGGCGACGAGGGGATACGGGTGTCAAAGGAAGAGCTGGCGAGGATGGAAGCGCTGCTGCGATCGGCGAAGAAGGGAGGCCGGTGATGCTGGAGCTGCGGTGTCTGCTGGGGATGACAGTTCTGTTGGGGGCCGCGGAGGTGGTGACCCGTTTGACCGGCCGGCGCTGGGCGGCGGCGGAGCGGCACGGCGTCTGGGTGGGGGCTGTGTTGGTGGGATTGCTGTTGCCGTTGCTGTTGCGGCTGGAACCGCCTGTCGAGGTGTTGGCCGGGCCGGTGCTGGAGGCCCAGCGGGTGACGGTGCTGGTAGGGGCGGAGGAGCGTTCGTTGGACTACGCGGAGGGTCTGCGGTGGATCTGGCTGGCGGGGCTGGCGGCGGTGGGCGGATGGTGTTTGTTGGGGTTCGTGCGGGTGGCGGGGATGGTGGCGTCTTCGGTGGAGCATTCCACCTATGAACGGGTGGCGGTGCGGACGTGCGCGGGACTTCGTGTGCCGGCGGTGGCGGCGGGACCGGTGATCCTGCTGCCGCGGGCGGCGGCGGATTGGCCGGCCGCGCGGCTGGATGCGGTGCTGCGGCATGAGTTGGCGCATGTGCGCCGCCGCGACTTATGGTGGAGGCTGGCGGGAACGCTGGCCTGCGCCGTGTACTGGTTTCATCCGCTGGCGTGGAGAGCGCTGGCGCAGATACGGAGGGAGAGCGAAATGGCTTGTGACGATCAGGTATTGCGAGTGATCGGGGCCGGCGAGTACGCCGAAAGCCTAGTGGCCGTGGCCCGGGAAGCGGCCGGGCAGGGGACGCCGGCGGCGGTGATGGCGATGGCCAAGCCCCGTGAGATTGAAGGGCGGCTGCTGGCCGTGCTGGACCCGTCGCGGCGGCGCGACGGGGTGCGGCCGGGGCCGCTGGCAGCATTCGTAATGGGCGGACTGCTGCTGTTGACGCCGTTGGGAGCATGGCAGGGAGGCGACGCCCAGATGCGGGGCGCCGTGCGGGATGTGGTGGGGGTGATTCCCGGCGCGAAGGTGGTGCTGAAGGGAACCTCCGACTACACGTTCGAGAGTGGGCCCGACGGGGCCTACAGCGTGACGGGCGTGCCGGAAGGCGTGTACACCATTGAGGTGCTGAAGCCCGGGTACGCCCGGCTGACGGTGGGGGTACGAAAGGTGGAGGCCGGGAAGACGGCACGGGCGGACTTTTATTTAAGCCTGGGTAAAATACAGGAGACGCTGACTGTGGACGGCGGGAAGGCCGGGACGGCGCCGGGCGGGACGGGCGTCCCTGGCCGGATCCGCGTCAGCGGCAACGTGCAGGCCGCGAAGGTGCTGAAGATGGTTCGGCCGTTGTATCCGGCGGAAGCGAAGGCGGCCGGCGTGCAGGGCACGGTACGGATGCAGGCCATCATCAACCGTGAGGGGGACGTGGCGGACCTGCAACTGCTGATGGCGCCCTCGGCCGAGCTGGCGCGATCCGCCATGGAGGCGGTGGGGCAGTGGAAGTACTCGCCGACGCTGTTGAACGGGAGCCCGGTGGAGATCCAGACGGTGGTGGATGTGAACTACACGCTTGCGCCTTAGGGGCTGGCGCGTCAGGCCTTCGCGGTAAGCCGGAGGATGAACTGCTCCATCAGCGTGCGGTCATCGGGGCGGATATCGCGAAGGCCGCGGTCGGCTTGAAATATCCACTTGATGGCGGCGCGCATCTGGGCCGGCTGAAAGGCCGCGGCGGTCTGCTGAATCTGTTCGGCGCGGGCGCGCCACATGGGGACGCCCTGCTTGGAGAAGTGCCCCTGAATGGCCTGGGCATTCGTCAGGCGCGCCTCCCGGGCGGCGAGGGCGAATCGGAACTGGGTGGCCAGGAAGCTCAAGGCCAGCGGCAGATACTCGCCGTCGCGGACGAGTGTGTCGAGGATCTCGAGTGACGCTTTCCGGTCCCGCCGTCCCAGCGCGGCGACGAGCGCGAAGATGGTGGACTCGCGGGCGTCCGGCACCAGTTGCTGGACGTGCTGGATGGTGGCGTTCTCTGTCAGCAGGCGGAGCTTCTGAATCTCATTGGCGATGCGGCTGGCATTGGCGCCGGTGGCTTCGATCAGAAGGTCCATCGCGTCGGACGAGAGCGTAAGGCCGATCTGTTTGGCCAGCCGCTGGGCAAGGGACCGCGCCTCCAGCGGGCTGGGATGCGGGAACTCGACTACGGCCTTGACCGGGGCGAAGTACTTCTTCACGCGCTCGATTTTGGCCTTATCGTCGCCATCGAAATCGTAGCGGCTGCACTGGAGAACGAGCGTGACGCCGGGCGGCGGATCCTTCAAAAAGCGCACGAGCCCTTCTGGCGGTTCGGAGGCATCGCCGCGCGGAAGGGCGGCCTCGGCGCTGGTCACCCACAGCAAACGCGTGGAGGCGAACAGCGAATAGGAACAGGCATCGTCGAGGACGTCGTTGAGCGATACCTCGTCCAGGTCAAGGCGGGTATAGCCCTGTTCCCTGTCCTCCTCCGGCAGCGCCGCCTGCACCAGCACCCTTCGGCACTCATCGCGGCGCCACGCGTCGGGTCCCAGGAAGAGATAGGCGGGGGCGAGTTTGTTCGCCTTCAACTGGGAGAGGAGGTCGTCGGGCGTCATCGGCTAAAAGGCCTCGAGGATGGAACTGAGGACGGTGCGGGCGACATCGCGGGAGAGCCGTTCAAGCGCCTGATCGGACTCTTCAAAATACTGTGCCTGGTCCACCGACGCCTCATAGCGCTCGCGGAAGGCGTAGTTCGGGCGGTGGAAGAGTAGCTTGCCGGTGGCGCGTTCGGAGAGGGTCAACTGCAGCCCCACCTGAATCTGCACACCGGCGGCGCGGCCGGTAGCGGGGTCGAAGATGGTGGGGAAGGAGGTGTAGTTAACTAGCGCGCCGGAGAGAACGGCGTCGGCCTGTTCAGGGTCGGCGATGATGTGATAACGGGTACGGGCGATGAACTCCCGCGTCAGGGCGCCGGCCAGACGGTCCGGCAGTTTGTAGCGGCCGGTGACGTTGCCGAACGGCGGGATGGCGATGGTCTGAATGGTTTTTGGAAGCAGGTCGGACTTGCCGCCGACGTGGTAGCCGCAGCCGGAGAGAAGGGAAGTGAGGGCTAGGGCGTGGCGGCGGGTCATACAAGTTCGCGAAGAATGTCGATGGCGACGTCGGCGGGGAGGCGGAAGTTGTCGGCGGCGAGCCAGAACCAGGCGGCGGCTGGGTGGTTGCGGTCCGCTTCGATAGCGCCGACGGCGTAGCCGTCCTGATTGGCGGCGCCGGCGGCGGTGGGAGGATCGAGCGACTCATCGCGCACGTCGACATTCTCCTGCTTCAGGCCGGCAATGATCGCTGGAACGTTCGGGCGCGAGGCGAACTCCACCCAGACGGAAGCGGCATAGCCGTGGAACGAAGGTGCGTGGACCAGGCGGACGGAGGGCACGGGCAGCCCTGCGCCATGCAGCCGGGAGAGTTGCTGCAACTCCCGGCAGATGCGGGTTTCGCGATCGCCCAGAGTGACGACGGCGTCTTCCCCGGTGTGGGGCAGGATGTTGAAGGTGAGCTGGGCGTCGTACTGGGTCTTCGGGATGGCCTTGAACGAAAGCAGCGCGACGGTCTGCTTCTGCAACTCGTCGATTGCGGGGCGGCCGGACTCGCTGGCCGGCTCAAACAACGTCACGACGGCTGATTTCACTGGATGTTGGGCGTGAAGGTCGTTGAGAAACTGCGCGAGCAGCCATGCGCCGGGATGCGGCACGAGATGGACGGGCGAGGCGGGGGGCGCGGATTCAAACTCCGGGGCACGCAGGACAGCGGCGGAGTTTGCCGACAGGGCTCCCGTCAGGTCAATGACGGGCGTTTCGATGCCGGCGGTTTGCAGCCGTTGTAGCGCATCGGTGGCGTGGTTGACGGCGACGATGGCGACGGCATCTTCGAGCATCGCGTTGTCGACGGCGGCGACGATTTCGATCTCCTCCTCGGAAGCGGCGAAGACGGCGGCGGCGTCCTTTTCGAGCGTGGCCAGCTGCAGGCGCGGCTCGAGACCGGCCGCGGCATAGCGGTCGCGGACTTCGCGGCCGAGCAGCGTGTCGGCTCCGATCAAAAGAACTGATTTAGCCAACTTGGGACTCCGGTGCGGGCGAAGAGTGGGAACTGCGGCGGATCAGCCCGCCGATGCGGACCAGAATGCCGCTGGAGACATAGGTGGTGGCCAGCGCCAGCAGGCAGGGCTGCGAAAAGTTGAAAAGCAGATATATGGCGCTGCCGAGCGTGATGACGGACTTGAAGGAGCGGGGGCTGAGAAGGTTGAAATCCTTGAAGCTGCGATAGCGCCACGTGGACACCATCAGGAAGGAGAGCAGGGCGATGAGGCCCATCCACAGCACGGCGCCCACCCAGTTGCGGATGGGGTTGGAATCGAGCGCGTAGACGACGGCCGCGATCATGCCGGCCGCGGCGGGAATGGGAAGTCCGACGAAGTACTTGCGGCCAGGCCGGCCGGGATTGGTGGGCTTGGGGTCCGTGGTGACATTGAACCGGGCCAGGCGGGAGGCGCCGCAGAGCAGGAACAGAAACGTGACGAAGTAGGTGCCGCGCTGCAACTGCGTGCGGACGTTCGGGTCCGCCAGAATAGACCAATCCACGAAGTGCACGCCCCAGGCGAAGGCGAGGATGCCGGGGGCGAGGCCGAAGCTGATGACGTCGGCGAGCGAATCCATCTCACGGCCGAAGTCCGAGACGGTGTTGGTCATGCGGGCGATGCGGCCATCGAGGCCGTCGACGAAAACGGAGATCCCGATGTAGATGGCGGCGAGTTCGAAATGGCGGATGGCGCCGGGCACCTGTTGGGCGAACTCCATGGAGCCGCGGAAGGTTTCCATGATGGCCAGGAAACCGAGCAGGAGGTTGCCGGCGGTGAAAAAAGTGGGGAGGGCGTAGGCGGCACGGCGGGGGCGGCGGTCGGGGGAGTTGGGGTCGATCAGGCGCTCAGCAAGGTTGAAACGCGGCATCGATTACGCCTTTCTGCGGGCGAGGATGGAGGAGCCGGCCGAGACCCGCTCGCCTTCCTTCACCTCGATATTCCATTCCGGGCCGAGGAAGACGTCGACACGGGAGCCGAACTTGATATACCCGACGCGTTCACCGGCCTGCACTACGTCGCCCGCCTTCTTGTAGCAGACGATGCGGCGCGCGATAAGGCCGGTGATCTGGGAGAAGACAATCTTCGTGCCTTCCCCTTCGACGGTGATGAAATTCTGTTCGTTATCGGTGGTGGCCTCTTCGCGAGAGGCGACCAGGAACTTGCCCGTCTTGTAGCGGACCTCGGTGATCTTCCCGGCAATCGGCGAACGGTTGACGTGAACGTCGAACACATTCAGGAAGATGCTGACGCGCGTGACGGCGCCCTCCGGCCGGACGGCAACCACCTTTCCATCGGCGGGCGAAACGGCAACGGGACCAGCGGGGATCGTCCGATCCGGGTCGCGAAAGAACCACAGGCAGAAAACGGCCAGGATGAGGAAGGGAATGCTGAGCGCGGGACGGGTGAGGTAGCCGGTGAGGGCCCCTCCGGCTACGAGTCCGAGCGCGTAATAGATGCCGTCGATAACCATGTGTGGAAGATTCGCCTAATCCGCTATTCTCTCAGAAAATGGCTTTTCGACTCATCCTTGCTTTCCTGCTGGCGGCCGCGGCATACGGGCAGGCGCCCATGAAGGCACTGAATCCGCGGGTGGCGGAGATTGTTGCGGCGGTGTCGGCGGAGCGGATTGAGGCGGTGCTGCGGCGGCTGGAAGGGTTCGGGACGCGAAACCTGTTTTCCTCGCAGACGGACCCGTCCCGCGGTGTGGGTGCCGCCGCGCGCTGGATCCGGGACGAGATGGCCTCCTACAGCCCGCGCCTGCAGGTCAGTCTGGATACGCACGAGGTATCGAAGTCCGGCCGCGTCTTCCGCGACGTGCAGTTGATGAACGTGGTGGCCGTGCTGCCGGGAACCACGCAGAAGGAGCGGCACGTGCTCATCTCCGGCCACTATGACTCGCTGCACATTGTGCGGAAGAAGGTCGGGGAGTTGGAGCAGATGGACCAGGAGGCCACGATTGCCGCCGATGCGCCCGGCGTTTCCGACGATGGCAGCGGGACGGCGGCGGTAATGGAGCTGGCGCGGGTGCTGAGCCGGTATGAGTTTGAAAAAACGCTGGTGTTCGTCGCATTTTCGGGAGAGGAGTACGGGTTGGTTGGGTCCGGATTGTATGCCAAGCGGGCAGCGGCGGCGAAAACGGTGATCGATGCGGTGTTGAATAACGACATCATCGGCACCGAGGTCTCCGGCAACGGACGGGCCGCCGGGATGGCGGTGAACGTCTTCAGCGAGGACCCGATCGATTCGCCGTCCCGCACGCTGGCGCGCTATGTAAAGGAGATCGGCGAGCGATACGTGCCGGCCATGCGGGTGGATGCCGTGTTCCGCGCGGACCGCTTTGGACGGGGCGGGGACCACACGCCGTTTGAGCGGGCCGGTTACCCGGCCGTGCGGTTCACGACAAAGGCCGAGTTCTATGCCCATCAGCACTCCGGGTCCGACACGCTGGCCAACGCCTCACCGCGCTACGCGGCCTGGGTGGCGAAGGTGAACGCTGCCGTAGCGGCGACGCTGGCCTGGGCGCCGCCGGCGCCGGACGTGCAGGTGAAGACGAAGTCCGTGGTGACTGGCAAGGAGACCGAAGGGCCGAACCTGACCCGAGGGAAGTCGGGCTACGACGCGCTGCTGCGTTGGAAGGAGCAGGGAGATGTGACGGACCTGGCCGGCTTCGCCGTAGTGAAGCGGGATTCGACGGCGCCATTCTGGGAGCGGGAGATCTGGGTGGGGCCGGGGAAGGAGTTCCGGCTGGCCGATGTGTCGATTGACGACATCGTGCTGGGGGTAAAGGCCGTGGATAAGGAGGGCAATGAAAGCCCGGTGTCGGTGTACCGGATCGTGCCCAGACTGGTGCCGTAATGTGGGACACTCCCGATTGCAATGAAGTGGATTCTGCTGCTGAGTGCGGCACTGTGGGCGGCTGACGGAACGGAACTGCTTCGCAAGGTGGAGGAGAAGCTGCGGCAGGCAGGCCGGCTCGATTTGGTTTCCGTCAGTGAGCGCGAGTTTGTGGGCGAGAACAACCGGTCGTGGGCGCGGAGCCGGGAAGTATTGGCGCGGGATGGCGAGGGGCGGCTGCGCTACGAGGTGCAGGATACGAGCGGATCATTCGTCGTGGTGACGGACGGCGCGACGCTCTGGCGGGCGGTACCGGACACCCGGGAGTTCACCCGGGAGGCCGTAACGGGGGACCCGCTGGCGACGAAAGGGGGCGGTCCGCTGGGGGAGATGGCGCTGCGGCGGGCGAAGCTGGGGTTCGACTATCTGCCGAAGCGGCTGTTGGACCGTCTGCGGCGGGCCGAGATCACGGGCCGGGAGCGCGTGGAGGTGGCAGGCCGGAGCGTGGAATGCGCCGTGGTCAGGGCCGATTACGCGCCGCAGGAGCGGGCGGTAGGGATCGATTCCTGGGTGAAGACCTATTGGATTGAGGAATCGCGGCTGGTGGTGTGGAAGGAGGAGAGCATTTCGCGCGGTCATCAGTTTCCGGACCGGCCCTACGAGGAGACGATGAGCCGCCAACTCACCCGCTACACGGCCGCGGCCGTGGATGAACCGTTGGACGCCGCGCTATTCCAATATGTGGCGCCGGAGAACTACCGGGAGGTGGACCGCCTGGAGCGGGCCTTCCCGCGCCCGGCGAAGCAGATGGTGGGGAAGGCGGCCCCGGACGTGATGCTGCCCGTGCTGGGCGGCGCAACCTTGGGGCTGGCCGAACTGCGGGGGAAAGTCGTGATTCTGGACTTCTGGGCCACCTGGTGCGAACCCTGCCGCCGGCAGATGCCGTCGATCGCGAAGCTGCACCGGGAACTGGCCGGGCAGGACGCAGTGGTGTTCGGCGTCAACGACGATGAGACGCCGGAGAAGGCCCGCGCCTACATCGCCGAGCAGAAGCTGGAATGGAAGCACCTCTACGACGGGCCGGCGGGCGTGGCGCGGAAGGCGTTCGAGGTGACGGCGATTCCGACGGTGATCGTGCTCGACCGGGAAGGGAAGATTGCTGCGTACGAAACCGGGCTGGCCGAAAACTCCGAAAAAACACTGCGGGAGACTGTGCGGCGGCTTGGCGTGAGACTGCTACCCTAGGGCAATCAAGGAGGCAATCGAGCACATGCGTCTGTTGCGGCCGTTCTGGCCGACGTTGAAGTACTGGATGGAAGTGGAGGTCCACGTCTTCGGATTCTCGATTGCCGCGAACGTGCTGCTGAGCTTTTTCCCGTTTTTGCTGGTGCTGGTGTGGTTCTGCCGGTCCATCGGGTGGGACGCGGCCGAGCAGGCCGTCTATCTCGCAATGTCGGATGTGTTCGGCAAAGAGGTAGAGGCGCAGATCCGCAGCGGGATCAACTGGATACCGAACCGTTTTCGCAACTTTAGCTATACCTCGCTGCTCTTGCTGCTGTTCACGGCCAACGGGGTGTTTGAGCCGCTGGAGGTTGCCCTGAACAAGTGCTGGGGGGTGAGGGAGAACCGCAGTTTTTTTAAGAACCAGTTGGTGAGCATGGGGTTGATCTTCGCCTGCGGGACGCTGGCGTTGCTGTCGATTGTGCTGGGGGCGCTCAACTATGAGTTTCTGCGGTCGGCCGATAGCTCCATGTTGGGTAAGGCGGCGAGCTGGGTGAATATCCTGATGTTCAAGATGGCGGCGTTGCCGGTGTTGATGCTGGCGCTATTCCTTGTCTACTGGGTGCTGCCCAATACCAAGGTTTCCTGGCAGCGGGTAGTGCCCATCGCGGTAGTGGTGGGGCTGGTGCTGGAGGCGTTCAAGTACCTGATGAAGTGGGTATGGCCCTGGTTTCTGCGCAAACTGCAGATCGAGTACGGGCCGTTCTACTGGGCGGTGATTGTTGTTCTGGTTAGCTTTTTGGCGTCGATGATCGTTCTGGCCGGCGCCGAATGGGCGGCGCGAGGCAAGGACGCCCCCGTGGAGCCGGAAACTGGCGAGGGTGGCGAGAATGTGGTACATTGAAGTCCTACCTGCGAGTGGTGGTGTGTGCGTGGGGAGTTGACAACCTCCCGTGTGCGCGCTAGACTCGTAAGGTTTGCTGTAGTGCAGTGAGTTGTTGCTTCTGCTGCTGACTACCGTCGCACGTGTCCCGAGAGTGCAATGCTCCCGGAGTTGCGGCCCGGTTGGCGTCAGCCCCGCTACTCGCAAGGACGTAAGCGCCTGATGGGGTATGGGCTGTTTCCGAAGATCTACTTCCTCGCACAATTCCAAAGTGCAAGATCCGTGACAAGCGGCGCCATGCGCCCGGTCGCGTTTCTCCCGATCCTGTGGTGGCAAGTCAAAGGCGCCCGCCTGGAGCTTGTTGAACCGAGAGGGTCATTTCGAACCGAATTCCAAATTTTTTGTTGTTAATGCAAGGAGAAGGTATCAGTGCCTACCTTTAACCAGCTCGTGCGCCTGGGCCGTAAACCCACGCGATACAAGACGGCGAGCCCCGCGCTGCAGGCGTGTCCCCAGAAGCGGGGCGTTTGCACGCGCGTCTACACCACCACCCCGAAGAAGCCGAACTCGGCGCTGCGGAAGGTGGCGCGTGTCCGTCTGACGAACGGAATCGAAGTGACGACGTACATCCCCGGCGAAGGCCACAACCTGCAGGAGCACTCGATTGTGCTGATCCGCGGCGGCCGTGTGAAGGATCTTCCGGGTGTGCGCTATCACGTGGTGCGCGGTACGCTTGACGCCGGCGGCGTGGCGAACCGGAAACAGAGCCGCTCCAAGTACGGCGCAAAGCGGCCGAAGCAGAAGGCGTAGAGGAAATCAAGCATGCCGCGTAGAAGAAGAGCAGAAGTTCGCGAAGTGGCCCCGGATCCGATCTTCGGGTCGACCCTGGTGGAAAAGTTCATCAACTCGTTGATGTGGGAGGGCCGCAAGGCCGTCGCCCAGCGGGTGTTCTATGCCGCCATGGAAAAGGTCGGCGAGAAGAGCGGCGGGGAAGAGTCGCTGAAGGTCTTCAAGAAGGCGATCGAAAACTGCAAGCCGATGTTGGAAGTCAAGACGCGGCGTGTGGGCGGCGCCAACTACCAGGTGCCGATCGAAGTGCCGCAGAACCGCCGCACGTCGCTGGCGTTCCGCTGGATTATCAACAACGCGCGGTCCCGCCCCGAAAAGGGAATGCCCGACAAGCTCGCCAACGAACTGCTCGACGCTGCCAACCTGCGTGGCGGAGCGATCAAGAAGAAAGACGACGTCCATCGTATGGCCGAAGCCAACAAGGCTTTCGCGCACTACCGTTGGTAGGGAGATCCCACTAAGTTCTTATGCCCCGCACTGTACCTCTCGAGCGAATGCGCAACATCGGCATCATGGCCCACATCGATGCCGGTAAAACGACCACCACTGAACGCATCCTCTACTACACCGGCCGCACGTACAAGATTGGCGAAGTCCATGAAGGTACGGCGACGATGGACTGGATGGAGCAGGAGCAGGAGCGCGGCATCACGATCACGTCGGCTGCCACCACCTGCGAATGGCGCGATATTGCGATCAACATCATTGATACGCCTGGCCACGTCGACTTTACCGCCGAAGTGGAGCGCTCGCTGCGTGTTCTGGACGGCGCGGTTGCGGTTTTCGACGCTGTCGCCGGTGTGCAGCCCCAGTCGGAGACGGTGTGGCGCCAGGCCGATAAATACGGCGTTCCCCGCATCTGCTTCATCAACAAGATGGACCGCATGGGGGCGGACTTCTTCCATGCCGTCGATACCATCGTTGACCGCCTGAAGGCCAAGCCGGTACCGATCCAGATTCCAGTCGGCGCCGAAGACAAGTTCGAAGGCGTGGTCAACCTGATCACGATGAAGGCGCGCATCTGGCGCGATGAGTCGCTCGGTGCAAAGTACGACGACGTTGAGATTCCGGCCCACCTGGCAGAGCAGGCGCAGCAGTACCGCCTGCAGCTTGTCGAGTCCGTCTCCGAGTGCGACGACGAACTGATGAACAAGTATCTGGAAGGCGAAGAGCTGACCGAAGCCGAGTTGATGCGCGGCATCCGCAAGGCCACCATCGCGCAGCAGATCTTCCCGGTGATCTGTGGCTCCTCGTTCAAGAACAAGGGTGTGCAGAACATGCTGGACGCGGTGGTGGACTTCCTCCCCTCGCCCATCGACATCCCTGCCGTTAAGGGGGTCAACCCCGAAACGAACGAAGACGTGACCCGTCCCTCGGAAGACAACGCGCCGTTCTCGGGCCTGGTCTTCAAAATCATGACCGATCCGTTCGTCGGCCAGCTCTGCTTCGTTCGCGTGTACTCGGGCAAACTGAACACCGGCATGAGCGCCTACAATGCCGGCAAGCGGAAGAGCGAGCGCATTGGCCGCATCGTCAAGATGCACGCCAACAAGCGCGAAGAGATTCAGGAAGTCATGGCGGGCGACATTTGCGCCTGCGTCGGCCTGAAAACCGTCCAGACGGGCGACACGATCTGCGACGAGCGGTCCCCGGTCATCCTGGAATCCATTGACTTCCCGGCGCCCGTCATTCAGCTCGCCATCGAGCCCAAGTCCAAGGCCGACCAGGAAAAGCTCGGCGTCGCTATCGCCAAGCTGGTGAACGAGGATCCCACCCTTCGCGTCAATACCGACATCGAAACGGGCCAAACCATCCTCGCCGGTATGGGCGAGCTACACCTGGAAATCATCGTCGACCGCATGAAGCGCGAATTCGGCGTGGAAGCCAACGTCGGCAAACCCCAGGTTGCCTACCGCGAAACGATCCGCGTGAAGGCAGACGGCGAAGGCCGCCACGTACGCCAGTCCGGTGGTAAGGGTCAGTACGGCCACTGCAAAATTAGGATCGAGCCGGTGGAAGAGGGCAAGGGCTTTGAGTTCGTCAACAAAGTGGTTGGGGGCACGATTCCCAAGGAGTTCATCCCGGCTATCGAAAAGGGCATCGTTGAGCGGCTGGAAGGCGGCCTGATTGCGGGCTTCCCGATGTCCGACCTGAAGGTGGAAGTCTACGAAGGCAGCTACCACGACGTGGACTCGTCGGAAATGGCGTTCAAGATCGCCGGCTCGCTGGCGATTCAGGACGCAGTCAAGCGCGCCAAGCCGGTCCTCTTGGAGCCGATCATGTCGGTGGAAGTGGTTGTCCCCGACGAGTACATGGGTTCGGTCAACGGCGACCTCATCTCGCGCCGCGGCCGGTTGGAAGGCATGGAGCTGCGCGGCACGACGCAGGTCATCAAGTCGATGGTTCCGCTCAGCGAGATGTTCGGCTACGCCACGGAACTGCGCAGCCGCACCCAGGGACGCGCCAGCTTCACCATGCACTTCGGGCGTTACGAAGAAGTGCCGACCAACCTCGCAACCGAAATCATCAGCAAAGCCCAGGGCAAGGTCACCACCTAGTCCGGCTGTCCACGAAAGTTTCCACAGGAGAATCCAAATCATGGCGAAAGAGAAATTTGACCGTTCCAAACCGCACGTCAACGTGGGCACGATTGGCCATATTGACCACGGGAAGACGACGCTGACGGCGGCGATCACGAAGACGCTGTCGAAGCACAATCCGAAGAACGCGTTCCGGAGCTTCGACTCGATCGACAACGCGCCGGAAGAGAAGGCTCGTGGTATCACGATTGCGGCGTCGCACGTGGAGTACGAGACGCCGAACCGTCACTATGCCCACGTGGACTGCCCTGGCCACGCCGATTACATCAAGAACATGATCACGGGTGCGGCGCAGATGGACGGCGCGATCCTGGTGGTGGCGGCGACGGATGGTCCGATGCCGCAGACGCGGGAACACATTCTGCTTGCCCGTCAGGTGGGCGTGCCCTACATTGTGGTTGCCTTGAACAAGGTGGACATGGTGGAAGACGCCGAGCTGCTGGAACTGGTGGAGATGGAAGTGCGGGAACTGCTTTCGAGCTACGGGTTCCCGGGCGACGATCTGCCGGTGGTGCGGGTGTCGGCGCTGGGCGGGCTGAATGGCGAGCCGGAGTGGGAAAAGGCGATCGACGACCTGATGGACGCGGTGGACAAGTACATCCCGGTGCCGGAGCGTGTGACGGACAAGCCGTTCCTGATGCCGATCGAAGACATCTTCTCGATCCAGGGCCGCGGGACGGTGGTGACGGGCCGAATCGAGACGGGTATCTGCAAGGTCGGCGAGGAAATGGAAATCGTCGGATTCCGGGATACGCGGAAGACGGTTGTGACGGGCGTGGAAATGTTCAAGAAGTTGTTGGACGAAGGCCGCGCGGGTGACAACGTGGGCCTGCTGCTGCGCGGTATCGACAAGGACGACGTGGAGCGCGGGCAGGTGATTGCGAAGCCCGGCTCGATCAAGCCGCACAAGAACTTCAAGGGTGAAGTGTACGTGTTGTCGAAGGAAGAAGGAGGCCGTCATACGCCGTTCTTCAACGGGTACCGCCCGCAGTTCTACTTCCGGACGACGGACGTGACGGGTGTGGCGAAGCTGCCGGAAGGCACCGAGATGGTGATGCCTGGCGACAACGTGCAGATGACGATCGAACTGATCACCCCGGTGGCCATGGACAAGGGTCTGCGCTTCGCGATTCGCGAAGGCGGCCGGACGGTCGGCGCCGGTACGGTGGCGGAGATTGTGTCGTAGTT
>CAZWDD010000010.1:0-38726 GCA_964632345.1 uncultured Solibacteraceae bacterium
CGCTTGCTTGGGGTGCAAGAGGTCGCGAGTTCAAATCTCGCCGGCCCGACCAAACAGCTTAAGGATTTCTCGTCCTTCCCGACTCCCGAGGCACACTCGGGATGTCGATTGGTGTCCAGACTCCGTTCTCTGCTTTTGGGTAGAGTGCGAGCCTCTGCTGGAACGCCGTCCACGGGCACATGCTCTGTTCCCAACGGCTTCTCCGTAATGGTCACGGGAGGAGGCATGGCGCGTTCCTCAAGAGTGGCACATCTTGCTTATCCAGAACGCTCACGCTGCCCAGAACGCCGTGGAGGCGCGCGTGGGGATAGCTTCCGGATTGGCGGGCATTCGGATAGTATCCGAAAACACTGCGGCGTCTTACCGGTTCCGCTGGCGCACCATTCTCAAAACCGGGCGAATGGGCTAGCATCAGGAGGATGACGTGGCTGGGGTGCTTACTCCTTCTGTTGATGATCCGGTTTACCGCCGCCGCGTCGCCCGTGTCCGCTTTCGTAGTGCTTCCAACCGTCCGACTGCACTACCTTGACTGGCAGGGATCTGGTCATCCTCTGGTGCTGGTGCCGGGTGGTTGTCAGACCGCTCATGTGTTCGGCGATCTTGCGCCTCTCCTCTCTTCTGGACTCCGGGTGATGGCGCTAACCCCGCGCGGCTGCGGACAGTCGGGCCCCGCTATGGACGGCTATGGGATCGATCGCCAGATTGATGACCTCGTTGGATTTCTCGATGCGATGGGAATACAGCGGGCGGATTTCGGTGGACACTCCAGCGGCGGAGGCGTCGTTGTCCGTTTCGCGAACCGCTACCCGGAGCGAGTCGACCGAATCGTGACATTCGACATCGTCTACAGCGGCGTGCCGGACGAATTCGGAGCCAGGATGGAACAGGCTATAGCCTCAAAGTTGGGGCCGCAAGGCCCGCTGTCGGCTGAGTCACACCGTGCGAGATTCGAGGCCTGGGAACTTGGGGTTTGGTCGGATGGCCTCGAACGAGAGTTCCGCGAGCAGGCGGAGCCGCAAGAAGACGGTAGCCTCCGGTATCGCGGTAGGAACTCCGGATGGCAGGCGGCCTTCGTGGGGGACATGAGGAACGGCCTCTATTCTGAGGCTCGCGTCCAACACCGCGCACTGTTCTTCGTGGCCCAGGATTTGGATCTCAACCGGGTTCGACAGTTCTCGACCACGCGACAGCGGGATCTGTTGCCGATGGCCAAGGCGATCCGGGAAGCGCGACGCAAGCAGGTGAAGGCATTCCAGCGCAACGGAGCACATGTCCAGGTCATCTGGCTGAAAAATGCGTCGCACTACCTATTTGTCGATAACGCGCAAACAGTGGCGAAGGAGATGATGCGATTTCTGCCACTCTCGAAAAAGGGGGACCCCAGGTAAGAGTGGCGCGCAAGACGATGGAGCCCGATACGCCGGACGGTGTTGCGCCATCCGGCCGCACCACGCGCAACACGGAAACCGAATCTGCAGGAGTATGGCGGGTGTCACGTATCTGGAAACCTGCGGCCGAATCGAGCGCGAGGCGCCAAGTAGCCGTACAATCTCGACTTCGGACCGACTCCGCCGGAGAGCGGGTGAATCCAACTGCCGGCTGGCGCTTGCGAATCGATCATTTCACATGCACTTTCGCCAGAAACGGTGATATAACTCAGCGGATGCTTTCGCGACTGACCGCATTTTTATTCGTGTCCATCGGTGTGATGGCGCAGACGGCTTCCTTGACAGGGAGGGTGACGGACCCGAGCGGCGCGGTGGTGCCGGCGGCGAAGATCACGGTCCGAGCGGCGGGGACGGGTGTGACGACAACCGTCTCGTCCAATGACGACGGCTACTATCTGGCGCCGGCGCTGCTGCCGGGACGTTATGACGTCGAGATTGCCAGAGAAGGGTTTGTGACGACGCGGCAGACGGGTCTGGAGTTGGCCGTGCAGCAGGCGGCCCGGCTGGACGTCGTGCTGAAAGTGGGAGCGGTGTCGGAGCGGATCGAGGTGTCGGCGCAGGCGCTGGTGCTGGAGAGCGAGAGCACGACGCTGGGACAGGTGATCAATAACAAGCAGGTGACGGAGTTGCCGCTGCTGGGACGAAACACATACGCGCTGGCGATGCTGGTGCCCGGGGTACGGCCGTCGTCCGGGGTGAACGGGCTGGTGATCGATCAGATATCAACGGTGTCGTATTCGATCAACGGGCAGCGGTCGACGTCGAACGAGTTCCTGCTGGACGGGGCGCCGAACTCAGCGGCCGCGCAGAATCAGCCAGTGGTGAATGCGAACCCGGACATGGTGCAGGAGTTCAAGGTGGAGACGAACAACTTTTCGGCCGAGTACGGGCGTGCGGCGGGAGGCGTGTTCAACGTGGTGACCAAGAGCGGGACGAACGATCTGCGCTTCGGGGTGTACGAGTTTTTCCGGAACGACAAGCTGAACGCGAACGACTTCTTCGCCAACCGGAGCGGGCGGCAGCGGGCGCCGTTCAAGTTCAACCAGTTCGGCGGGACGTTGGGCGGGCCGGTAGTGCTGCCGAAGCTGTACAACGGGAAAAACAAGACCTTCTTCTTCTTCAACACAGAGATTGTGCGGTTCATTCAGGGGATAACGTTCACGGCGGCGCTGCCGGACCCGCGGATGCTGACGGGCGATTTTAGCGCGGCGCGGCTGGCGAACGGGAATCTGGTGACGATCTTCGATCCGGCGACGACGCGGGCGAATCCGGCGGGTGCGGGGTTTGTGCGGACGGCGTTTCCGGGCAACGTGATACCGGGGAACCGGATCGACCCGGTGGCGAGGAACGTCATGAAGTTCTTCCCGGCACCAAACGTAGCGGGGGTGACGGCGTTGGGGGCGATCAACTACACGAGGACGGACGGGAACGTGGTGCCGAAGGACAGCTGGTCGACGCGGCTGGACCATAACTTCGGGGAGAAGAACCGGCTGTTCGGGCGGTATTCGTACGACAACACGCCGTTCAACCGGGCGCCGGCGTACGGGGATGAGTTCCGCAGTTCGGCGCCGACGGCGGGTCCGCAGATTTTCAAGCGCTGGAACGCGGTGCTGGAGGACACGTGGCTGCTGTCGCCGACGATGGTGGCGACGGGACGGTACTCGGCGACAAGGCTGATCAATTTTCGGCGGCCGTACGGGGACGGGTTCGACATTACGTCGCTGGGTCTGCCGGCCTACATGCGGGAGGGGATGGTGGACCCTGTATCGTTTCCGGCGATTACGATTACGGGGCATAGCGTGACGGGGTCGGTGCCGAATATTGTCGTGGGCGGATTAATCGGGGCGACGGATCTGATTTCGTTTGGAAACACGCAGCAGGCGGCGCAGGGGAACATCACGAAGTCGCTGACGAAGCACACGCTGAAGTTTGGCGGGGAGTATCGCGTGGTGCAGTTCAACAATCAGCAGGTGGGTGACCGGGCGACGAACTTCAGCTTCGGGCCGACGTGGACGCAGGGGCCGAACCCGGCGGCGTCGAGCGCGACGGCCGGGTTGGGGCTGGCGACGTTCCTGCTTGGGGTTCCCGGGGGCGGCGTGGCGCCCGCGCCGGCGCTGGCGCAGACGAACAAGTACATGGCATTGTTCGTGCAGAACACATGGAAGCTGACGCCGAAGCTCACGTTGAACCTTGGGCTGCGGTACGACTATGAGACGCCGCGAACGGACCGGTTCAATCAGCTGTCGAACTTTGATTTCACAGCGGCGTCGCCGCTGAAGGCCGAGGGGCTGACGCTGCAGGGCGGGCTGGTGTTTCCGGGCGTGGGCGGGTTGTCGCGGTACAACGCGAATCCGGACCGGAACAACATTGCGCCTCGGGTGGGCGTGGCGTACAAGCTGACGCCGAAGACGGTGATCCGGGCGGGCGGAGGGATCTTCTATGCGGGGCTGACTGGAATCGGCGGCGGGACGGGCGCGTTCGGGGTGAGCGGATACGCGGCGACGACGGCGATTGTGACGAGCCTGGATGGAGTGACGCCGGCGGTGAGCTGGAGCAATCCGTATCCGACGGGTTTCAACCGGCCGACGGGGTCAAGCCTGGGATTGGGAACACTGGTGGGGCAGACGGTACAGTTCTTCGACCGGGCGAACTATGCGCCGTATAGCTCGCAATGGAACTTCAATATTCAGCGGGAGATGCCGCGGAATATTCTGTTTGAGGTGGGTTATGCGGGGAGCCGGGGCGTGGGCCTCTTCGAGAACCGGCAGTGGAATCAGCTGCGGCCGGAGCTGCTGGCGCAGGGCGACTCACTGCGGACACAGGTGGCGAACCCGTTCTTCGGGCAGATCCGGGTGGGGGGACTGGCGAACCGGACGGTGGCGCGGGCGCAGTTGCAGCGGCCGTTCCCACATTTTGACGGGGTGGCGTCGCAGAATGCGTCGTGGGCGACGTCGTCCTATCATGCGCTGGAGGCGAAGGCGGAGAAGCGGTACGCGAGCGGGCTTAGCATTCTGGCGAGCTACACGTATTCGAAGATGATGGATTACGGAACGGGACCATTTGCGGGAGAAGCGGTGGGCGCCAGCAGCGTGCAGAACTGGTACAACCTGGCGGCGGAGTGGAGCCCGTCGACGCTGGACCAGACGCACCGGTACATTTTGAACGCGGTGTACGAACTGCCGTTCCTGAAGAAGAACGTTGCGCTTGGGGGGTGGCAGGTAGCGGCGATCTGGAGCGGGTTCAGCGGCGGGCCGTTGGGGGTGACTTCGGCGGCGAACAACACGTTTTCGCAGGGCGGCGGGCAGCGGCCGAACTGGACGGGCGTGAATGCGACGGTGCCGGATCGGCGGCCGGAGCGGTGGATTGACGCGGCGCAGTTTTCGGTGCCGGCGCCATACACGTTCGGCAATGCGCCGCGGACCTATGGCGGACTGCGGAGCGACGGGACGGCGCAGATCGACATGACGCTGAGCAAGAGCTTCCGGATCAAGGAACTGTTCACGCTGCAGTTCCGGACGGAGGTGTTCAACCTGACGAATACGGCGCGGTTTGCGCCGCCGGTGGCGGCGTTCGGGAATCCGCAGTTCGGCCAGGTGAATGCGCAGGGGAATCAGCCGCGGGTGGTGCAGTTCTCGTTGAAGTTGAACCGGTAGTGAACGGGCTGGCTGTCTGGACGGAGGCTCCGGACCGCTTTGCATCGAGGGGCCGTCACTGACGTGGTCAGCGCGCATGCGCGGTTCGCGTACGACTTTGATAGGCCGATCGGGGGCGACTTCACCGGCGCCGAGGGGGCCAGCCCACGTTCCTCTCCGGCGTTGCGCCGGACGCCCCGGAGTTGGGGAGCGCGATCAGACGGGTGGACCCGGCGATCAGGTGGATCGCGGGCGGCGCCGAAACCTGAAGCGGGGACTTCCGTGTTGGGCCGCCCAGCGAGGACGGTCCTGGTGGACGGCTCGCTAATGACCGTATCGCCGGTTATGTGTCGCAGCTACTGTCGATTGTGTTCCGGCACCTTGAATTCCGCTTGATTCGATAGTGATATAGCACTATCATCAAATGCAGGAGCAAACGCTTTTGCATATCAGCGAAGGATTTCTGCCTTGGACACACGCAGCGGCGTGGACGGCGGTGAGCGCGCCGTTTCTGGTGCACTCGGTGCGGCGGGTCTCGGACCGGATGTCGGAAGGACAGAATAGCCGGCTTCGGGTTGCCGCAGCAGCGGGGTTTCTGTTCGCCCTATCCGCGCTGAAACTGCCATCGGTGGCGGGGAGTTGCTCGCACGCCGTGGGAGTGGCGTTGGGAGCGATTCTGCTTGGGCCGACGGTGATGCCGGCGTTGAGTTTCGTAGTGCTGACGTTTCAGGCACTGGTGCTGGCGCATGGCGGCGTCACCACCCTGGGCGCGAATCTCTTTTCGCTAGGGGTGGCAGGGCCGTGGGTGGCGTGGTGGATGGCGGGGGGACACACGCCGACGAAGGGGCGCGCGTTTCTGGGCGGGTTTACCGGATCGGTCGCCGTTTATCTGACGACATCGGCGGAGTTGGCGATGGCGTTTCCGGATATGGAGAAGGGGGTGGCAGGGGCATTCGTCCGGTTCAGCGGGTTGTTTGCAGTGACGCAGCTGCCGATCGGCGTGGTGGAGGGCATTGTGACCTTCGTCGTCCTTGGGAGCGTGCAGAGTTACATGGGTATGGGGCGGGGGCTAGCGCCAGTGAGAGGAGAGGTGGGATGAGGCGCCGGAACCTGTGGTGGCTGGTGATCGCTTTGCTTGTGCCGCTGATGATGTGGGTAGCGGGGCCTGCTGGAGCGGAGTGGGCCGGGACCGATGACCGGATTGGAGAGCTGATCGAGCCGGCGGGGACGCGGCTGTTCGATGCTCCGGAATGGAGCGGGGAGGCCGAGCAATTTCTGTTTCTGGGTCAGGCGGGACTTGGCGCGGTGATTTTGGCGGGGAGCCTGTGGCGGATGAAGACGCGTCGAGGACAGGACTCCTGAAATGCATCTGGAACCGGGACTGCTGCTGCTGCCGCACAACAATCGTTGGGCGCACAAGAAGGTGACGCACAAGATCGCGCTGGCAGGGATGCTTATGCTCATCGCGATCGGACCAGGGCCTCCGGCGGCGGCGATAGTGACGGGAGTACTGGCGGGAACATGCGCCTGTCTTGGCGCACGACTCCCGTTGTCCACCTGGGTGGAACTGCTGATGGCCCCAGTGCTGTTTGCGATGGTTGGCGGCGCGGTTGTCGCATATCCGGGCAACGGAGGGGGAGATGCGGCACTGTCGCTGGTCGCGCGGGTTTTCGGGGCCGCCTCGGCAACCCTTCTGCTCGGGGTCACGACCCCCTTGTTGGACGTCGTGGCGCTATTCCAGCGCCGGCGGGGATTCCGGACGCTGGCGGAACTTTTCCTCTTGAGCTTCCGGGCAGCGGTAGCGATTGGGGAAGCGGGACTTGCCATGGGGAATGCGATTCGTCTGCGGGGGCTCGGCGGAAGCTGGCGGACGGCGCCGGGTATCTACAGCGCGTTTGCCGGCGCACTGGCGATCCGGTCGCTGGAGAACGCGAACCGCGCAGAGGCCGGGCTTGCCGTGCGGGGCTTCGATGGGAGGCTTCCGCTTGTGGGACCGGGAGCTTCGCGATGATTTCGGCCCGTGACGTGACCTTCCACTACGCGCCCGGTCAGTCCGCGCTGCACCGGATCTCGTTCGCGATTCCGGCTGCGGAACGAGTGGTGCTGCTAGGCGCCAATGGAGCCGGGAAGTCCACGCTGCTGTCGCTCTGTAACGGACTGCTACGGCCCTGCCATGGAGAGGTGCGGCTTCTGGGCGAACCCATCGTGTACACGAAGAGGGGGCTCCGTCATTTGCGGCGACATGTGGGAACGGTTCTGCAGGATCCGTCGGACCAACTTTTCGGGGCCACGGTGCTGCAGGATGTGGCGATGGGGCCCTATGAAGTGAGCAACGATGAGCAGGCGTCGCGGGAACTGGCGCTGGCCGGTCTGCAGGAGTTGGGCGTTGCCCATCTGGCGCAGCGCCCGATACACGCGTTGAGTGTGGGCGAGAAGAAGCGGGTGGCTTTGGCCGGGGTTCTGGCCGGCAACCCATCGGTGCTGCTGCTGGACGAACCGACGGCCGGACTGGACGCCATTGGAGAGGACGCGCTGCTGGCGTCGCTCACGGCGCGCAGCGAACAGGGGACGGCAATCTGCATTGCCACGCACGACACGAGTCTCCTGTTCCGTTGGGCGACGCGGGCGATGGTGCTGCGTGCGGGAGAGTTGACCTATGAGGGCAGCGCCAGCGGATTGCTGCGCGAATGGAGGCACCGCACCGCGAAATGCGGATTGCGCGAGCCGGGGGAGATGGTGTTCCTATGAACCGGAAGAATACAACGACCCGGAAGACGCTCGGTCAGGTGGTCATCTGCCTGGGATGTTGTTGCGGCCGAGTGGAAAAGGACCACCCGGAAGTGCCGGTCGACTGGTTGAAGGACCAATGGCGCAAGCGCGCGCTGCCCAAGAAAATTCATCTCACGATCAGCGGATGTCTTGGCCCGTGCGATGCCAGCAACGTGGTGCTGCTGATGTTCGGCGACACACCGGTGTGGCTCGGCGGCCTGGATTCGGTTAGACAGTACGAGGCGATCGCCGATTGGGCGACGGAGTGCGCCGCGCACGACTCGCTGTTACCGCTGCCCGGCCATCTTGACGCGTTTCGCATGGAACGCTTTTCATCTTTTGCAGTCCCCATGGAGGTTTAACTGATATGCCAACAGAGACAGACGCGCGTGTTCCAGTGACGGTACTCACCGGCTTTCTCGGGTCGGGAAAGACGACGCTCCTCAACCGGATTCTGACGGAAAATCACGGCAAACGCGTAGCGGTGATCGAGAACGAATTCGGCGAGGTCGGCGTAGATAACGAACTCGTGGTTAATGCCGAGGAAGAGATCTTTGAGATGAACAATGGGTGCATCTGCTGCACCGTGCGCGGGGACCTGATCCGGATACTTGGCAATCTGATGAAGCGCAAGGACCGGTTCGACCACATCCTGATTGAGACTACCGGACTGGCCGATCCGGCGCCGGTGGCCCAGACCTTCTTCGTGGATGATGAGATGAAGGATCGGCTGTCGCTGGACGGGATCGTCACGATGGTGGACGCCAAACACATCTGGCAGCACATCGATGACTCGGACGAAGCCAAGGAACAGATCGCGTTTGCCGATGTCCTCCTGCTCAACAAGATCGACCTTGTGGACGCCGGCGACGTCGACAAGCTGGAGGCACGGATCCGCCAGATGAACCCGGCGGCGCAGATCCATCGCACGCGCGACGCAAAGATCAACCTGGATCGCGTTCTCGATCTGGGCGGCTTCAATCTGGAGCGCGCGCTGGAGGTGGATCCGATGTTTCTTGAACCCGAGTATCCATTTGAATGGGGGGGCGTCTACAACCTCACGCCGGGACGGCACGAGATGGTGCTGCGCCGTGGCCCGGACCCGGCGATGAACGTGTTGCTGATGCCGGTTATGAGCGGGGACTACGCCGGGCTGGAATCCGTACAGTTTGACGCGATGCTGAGTTTTTCCGGCGACGAGCTGCCGCTCGATCCGGGCCAATCGATGGAACCGGGAAAGACGCTCTACCAGTTGCAGTTGCCGGACGGCGAAATGCGATTCGGGATCGAGATTGCGGCGGCCGGGGCGTACGCCCTCTTCACCGAACACCACCCGGACGAGTTTGAGGCGCAGATGCAGCGCGACAGGCAGCACATTGCACCGGCTTTGGGCAAGGCGTACAAGCCAGATCACGAACACGATGAGACGGTCTCCTCCGTCGGCATTACCATTCCGGGAGATCTGAACATCCGGAAGCTGAACGGCTGGCTCCGCGAGGTTCTGATGCGGCTGGGTCCGGACATCTTTCGTATGAAGGGCGTGCTGAGTATACAGGGGGAGGAGACGAGGTTTGTCTTTCAGGGAGTTCATATGTTGTTCGATGGGCGACCGGACCGCCCGTGGGGCAACGAACCGCGGCACAACTCGCTGATATTCATCGGCCGAAACCTGAACCGGGAGGCGCTCGTGGAGGGGTTCCGGGCATGTTTGGCGTAACGCGGGCGATAGGAATCCGGGCGACAGGGGTATGGGAAGGTCAGTTGGATGACCACGCGATTGGCGCCGCCTGGTCCCCGGACGGGTCCCGTCTGGCAGCGGCAGCCGTCGGGGGACCGGTCGCGATATTTGACGCGACTTCCGGTCACCGGATGGCGACAATTCCCGGGCACAACTTCGGAACCACATCGCTTTCCTGGCGGTTTGATGGCGGCGCAATTGCGACAGGCGGCCAGGATGGGACGGTGCGGATATGGGAGCCCGAGAGCGCCGGGCTTCTCCATGCCCTCGACGCCGGGGCCGGATGGGTGGAGGCGGTGGCGTTCGCCACACACCGGGACTGGCTCGTATCCGCGGCAGGGCGAAAGCTGCGGCTGTGGAACAGCAAAGGGGAGTTGGTCACCGACTATCCGCCTCATCCCAGCACGATCAGCGATGTGGCCTGGCAGATAGGGGAGCCATACTTCACAACGGCCGCCTATGGGCAACTGGCGATCTTCCGCCCCGGCGAACCGCAGCCCTACAAGAAGTTCGAATGGAAAGGATCGATCCTGCGGGTCGTATGGAGTCCGGACAGCAATTACGTCGCGACCGGGAACCAGGACGCGAGCGTGCATTTCTGGTACCGGAAATCGGGCAAGGATCTGGAGATGAGCGGCTACTCCGCCAAAGTGCGCGAATTGGCCTGGGATGCGACGAGCCGCTACCTTGCGACCGGAGGGAGTCCGGTGGTAACGGTGTGGGACTGCGGCGGCAAGGGGCCAGCAGGGACACGGCCGATTCAACTCGACGGTCACAACGCACTGCCCACGGCACTGGCCTACCAGCACAAAGGACCGTTGCTGGCCTCCGGATGCCGGACGGGCCGTGTGTGCCTGTGGAGTCCCGCCAAAGGCGAGGATCTTCTGTTTTCGGCAACCCTCGACGGTGAGATTACCCGTTTGTCCTGGTCGCCGGACGACCGGTTGCTGGCGGCTGCCACCAGTGAAGGCGCTATCCGAGTCTACAAGTTGAGTTGAGCCAGTCATGAGCTTCGGAGAGGATCTGTTTCGACCCGCATCCGCGCCGGACCGCGACGCGAGGATTCGCGTGAAGGCGTGGGCAAGCAGTTGTCTTGAGCTTGGGGCGGGGGATATGGTGCTCGTCACCGAGTTGCGCTGTCACGAGCCGGGCTGCCCGCCGCTGGAAACGTTGATTGCCGTTCTGCGGTCTTGGCAGCCTACCGTTCAGACGAAAATCCATCGTGCCGCCGCCGACGTCAGCGCCGAAGACGTTGTCTGTGCCTGCGGTGCGTTGCCGGCTTCCCACCCACACAAGGAGACCAGTCGATGAGAAAACCTGCATTGCTGTTGCTGATGGTTGTTACGCTAGCGGCACAACCGAAAACGGAAAAGCGGTCCGCCGGTGCGCATGAACACGGCGCCGGCAAGCTGGACATCGCCATGGAAGGGCTTAAGGGGAAACTGGTGATCGAGATTCCCATGGAAAGTCTGACGGGCTTTGAGCATGAGGCGAAATCGGCCGGAGAGAGGAAAAAAGTCGCGGATGCGGAAGCCACCATTCGGACGAAGATAGGCCAGATGGTCCTGTTGCCGGCCGTGGCCGGCTGCGTTATCGCCATCACCAACGTAGAGGTGGAGCTACACGGAAATCACAGCGAATTGCATGCGCAGGGCACGATCGAATGCAAGAGGCCGATTACCGGTGAAGCCAGGTTTGCCTTCGGCCGGTTTTTCTCCGGAATCCATAAGGTGACGGTGCAGTTCGTGAGCGATGCCACGCAGACCGGTGCGGAGATCGTTCATGATCGCGGGTCCCTGCGGATCGGGAAGTAGCGGGCAGACTGGCGTGAGACAAGGCAGTTTATGAACGAGTGGCCATCTGAATTCTGGCGGACCGGTGCGTTTCTGATGAACCAGCAGTGCTGGCAATTCGGACGCGACATCGAGTCCATTCATGGCAATCTGCTCACTGCGGCTGGCTTTAAGCGGACGCGCCCTCCAGCGGACGTGCAGGCAAGCAGCCGTTACCTTCGCGAGCGGCCGGGGGAGCCGATGCTATGCTTCTGGGCCTTTGGGGTACTGGCGTTTCTTCCGGACGAGGGCGGGATCTACGTCAACCGGTACAATTTTGTTCCACGATGGGTGCCGGATCCGGAAGGAGCACTGGAATCCTGGCGGGCGAGCTTCTTCGACGGTTGCGGTACAGCACTTACGCGCCGGCAAATTCGATGCACCAGGGGGCTGCTCCGATTCGTGATCGCGTCCCTCGCCGCATACGAAGACTGGGTGACGAGTGAATTCGGTGTTGCCTATCGCCGGGATACGCTGCGGGACTGGCACCAGCCGACGATTCTACCGGGGCGCATGGCGATTGAGTGGCGCCGATTGAGCTGGCATGTGCCGGAGCCGCCCCCGGTGATGCCGGACCGGCCGGCTGGCTGGCCGGACACCGCCAAAACCGCTCTGCACGTCTGAAGGAAAGAGGGGGCGGGGTAGCCGCCGTCTGTGCCCCGCCATATAATGCCGGCATGAGACGCCTTACTTTCCTGGCCGGGGCCGTGGTTTTGGTTGGCGCGATTGCCGGATTGCTGCAAGGGCAGCGGAATCCGGTGTACCCGCTGCGGTGGGTGCGGATTGCGTCGCAACTGCAGAGCGATGAGGACGTAGAGAAGGTCCGGCGGATTGCGCGGACGGCGGGGGAGAACGGGTTGAACGGGGCGCTGATGGCGATCGGGCTGGACTCGATCGACCTGAAGGGGCCGGAGTATCTGCGGCGGTTGGAGACGGTGAAGGCGATCCTCAAGGAGAACCGGCTGGAGATGATCCCGAACATCTTTTCGGGCGGATATGGCGGGGCGATCCTGGCGCATGACCGGAACCTGGCGGAGGGGTTCGAGGTGCGGGACCTGCTATATACCGTGAAGGGCGGGGAGGCTCGGTTGGCGCCGGAGGTGCTGGTGGACGGTACGGGCGCGGCAGTGGAGCGGATGTGGACGCGGGAGATCGCCGTGAAGCCGTACCGGTGCTACCGGGTGACGTTCCGCGCGCGGACGGAGGGGCTGCCGGAGACGCGGCCGTTCACCTCCGGCGCATTCCGCCTGACGGTGCAGACGCCGGACCGGCGGAACCTGACGCCGTGGAACGCGCGGATTCCTTCGACGACGGACTGGAAGGAGGCATCGTGGGGATTCAACACGCAGGGCTACGACAAGGTGACGATTTCGATTGGGGTGCGGGAGAACACGCCGGGCAAGGCGTGGGTGGACCGGGTGCGCGTGGAAGAGGTGGGGCTGTTGAACGTGTTGCGGCGGCCGGGTACGCCGGTGGTGGTGCGGGCGGACGAGGGTGGCACGACGTATGAAGAGGGCCGCGACTATGACCGGATTGTGGATCCGCAACTGAACTTCCGCTTCGACCACGAAGGGCCGCCGGTGCGCCTGCTGCCGGGCAGCCGCATCCGGGAGGGGCAGCGGCTGCGGGTCAGCTACTACCACGGCTTTTCGATCAACGACGGACAGACGACGATCTGCATGGGCGAGCCGAAGACCTACGAGATATGGCGGAAGATGGCGCGGCGGATGCATGAGGCGGCGGCGCCGCCGCGCTACGTTTTGAGCATGGACGAGATGCGGTCCGGCGGGACCTGCGCGGCGTGCCGGGGCCGGAACATTGCGCAACTGTTCGGCGAGTGCGTGACGCGGCAGTTCGGGATGCTGCGGGAGGTGAATCCGAAAGTGGACGTGTGGATCTGGTCCGACATGCTGGACCCGAACCACAATGCGCGGGACAAGTATTACCTGGTGAACGGAGACTATACGGGATCGTGGAATCATGTGCCGCGCGAGTTGGGCATTGTGACGTGGTACTACGAGCGGCGGGCGCTGAGCCTGCCGTTCTTCTCCAAGCTCGGATTCCGGACGCTGGCCGGAGCCTACTACGACGCCGATACGCTGGACAATCCGCGCGGATGGCTGGAGGAGTTGGACAAGACGCCGAATGCGCAGGGTATTCTGTACACGACATGGTTGAACAAGTACGAACTGCTGGGCGAGTTCGGGCAACTGGTATCGAAGTAGTGCGGGGGCTTCTGCTGGCGATTGTGCTTTGCGGCGTCCTTGCCGGGCAGGAGGCGGGGCGGCTGCAGGGGCGGAAGGCGGAGTTGCGCGTGGACATGCCGGGGGACGAGACGGGCGTGGAGGTGCGGGTGGGGGAGAGCCCGGCCGTCGATGAAGCACAAATGGCCGAACGGCTGACTCGCTACGGGAAGGCGCTGCGGCGGGGGCAGACGGCGGAGGTGACGCTGGTGAAGCGGAAGGGCCGTCATATTGAAGTGCACTTGAACGGGGGCGGATTCACGGACCGCGACCTGATGGGGCTGCCGGGGTATGACTCGCCGCACTGGGGCATGACGGAGGAGGAGCGGCGGGCGCGGGGGCGGATGATCGGCGTGCGGAATATGGACCGGCGGCGATGGCTGGAGCGGGATTATGACCGGTTGCGGCGGAAGCGGATCCGGCCGCTTCGGGACGCGTTGGAGCGGGAGAGGCGGGCGGCGGGCGGGTCGCGATTCAACCTCCGGTTTGCGCGGGACAAGGACGCGGAACGGGCGACAGAGGAGGAGTTGACGGAGTTGCTGCGGCCGTATCTGGAGCTGCGCTGAAGAGGGTTAGCGGACGTCGTTGTAGAGCGTGATGGTTTCGCGGATGAGTTTTTCGGCGGCGCCGGTGCCGTAGGGAGTGCGCTGGACTTCGTATCCGCCGAGCGTGTATTCGGCCTCGGTGGGCATATAGTCGCCGCCTTCGCCGGAGGAGTAGCCGCAGAACATGGTGATGGCGAAGGGGGATGCCTTCTTGACGGCGACGCCGATTTCGGCGAACGGTTCGCCGGGCATGGAGACGATGGCCATGTCGCCGAGGCGCATGACCTGGACGCGAACCTTGACGGGGGTGGGGTCGTGCGGTTTCTTCCACTGCTTCAAAAGGTCAGAGAAGCGGCGGAGGCGGGCCTCGGCCTGGTGGATATCCCACTTGTCGCCGCCGGCGCGAGCATCGGCCAGCTTCTTTTCGGCGCCGGCGACGAGGGTGGCCATTTCGTCGAGCTCCTTCGGGGTGTACTGGCGCGGGGGCAGGTCGAGCAGTTTGGTGGAGAACTTCATGGTGGCGTCGCGAGGGCCGGAGACGCGCCAGTGCTGTTTGGCCTGGAAGGCGGTGGATTCGACGAAGCCCTCAAACTTCGGTTCGCGCTTGACGGTCTCGATCCCGAGGGCGAGGGCGGCAGCCTGGTAGCCGAGAATGGAGCCGAGGCGGCGGGGGACATCGAGATCGCCGGTGAAGCCTTCGATGGGCCCCTGGTTGCCGGCGGCGCCCTGGAAGAAGAGGCAGGTGGCGCCGGGGATGGCGGATTCGACGGCCTTGCGCATGTGGCCGATCCAATCGGGTGAGAAGTACTTATTCTCGTAAGCGAGGACGGTGCCGTGGCACTGGAAGTTGACGAGGACGGCCATGGGCTTGCCGGCGGCATCGTCGATGCGGATGACGACGAGTTCGCGATCGACAAAGCCATCGGGGTTGCGGCCTACGGCGGCGGGCATGCCGTCGCGGGCGCGGACGCGGCGATTGATGTTGATGGTGCCGGTGCCGCGGGCTCCGAAGGCGTGGGCGGGACGGAGCTTGGAGTGAGCCTCGACGATGGCGCCGACGATCTTATCGGCGACCATGGCGTTGTAGCGGGCCTGGGCCTCCTGGTAGCGGGAGAAGTCAACGCCGAGGGGGCCGCGGACGACGCTGACGACGGGGCCGGCATGGGTGTGTGTGGCGCCGAGGCGGACGTGGGCGGCGGGGATGCCAGTGGCGGCTTCGACGCGGGCGGCGATGGCGGCATAGCCGGGCACGAAGAGCGCGTCGACATCGACCATGGCGAATTTGCGGCCACCGCTGGAGAGGACGATGGCTGTGACGTGCATGCCGGCGGGGTCGACGCCGACGGCTTCGACGTGAGTCTGCGAGCCCCAGTTCAACTGTGCCATGCCGACGGCGGGCGTGATGTCGGCGCGGGCGACACCGGCGAGGAGGCCGGAGGGGGCGGAGTTCTTCGGGCCCTGTTCGACGACATCGGCGAAGGCTGCGGCGCCGAGCAGCAGTGGCAGGAGAAGGGCAGATCGCATGGGCACGCTCCTTTTCTTCAGCGAGTACTTCAGCGAGTCTATAACGAAACGGGGTTAACGGAAGGCGACGTCGAGGACCATCATGAGGGTGAAGCCGCCGAGGGTGGACATGGTGGCAAGGTCAGTGTTGCCGGAGCGCTGGGACTCGGGGATGAGTTCCTCGACGACGACGAAGATCATGGCGCCGGCGGCAAAGGCGAGGGCGTAAGGGAGAATGGGCCGGGCGACGAGGACGGCGGCGGCGCCGGCGAGCGCGGCAATCGGTTCGACGACGGCGGACAACTGGCCGTACCAGAAGCTCTTCAGCGGCGACATGCCTTCGCGGCGGAGCGGCATGGAGACGGCGAGGCCTTCGGGCAGGTTCTGGATGCCGATGCCGAAGGCGAGTGCGAGCGCGCCGCCGAGCGTGGCGGCGGGGATGCCGGCCGCGGCGCCGCCGAACGCGACGCCGATGGCGAGGCCTTCCGGAATGTTGTGCAGCGTGATGGCGAGCACGAGCAGCACGGACCGGCGCCAGCGGGTAGGGATGCCCTCGGGTTCGCGAAGATCGGGGTGGAGGTGGGGGAGGACCTTATCGACGGCCCAGAGCGTGGCGCCGCCGAGCAGAAAGCCGGCCGCGGCGGGGAACCAGTGGCCGTGAGAGAGCTCGATGGCCGGGGCGAGGAGGGACCAGTAGCTGGCAGCGATCATGACGCCGGCGGCGAAGCCGTTCATGGCATCGAGCAGGCGAGGGCGGCAATCGCCGGTGACGAAGACGGCGGCCGAACCAACGGCGGTGAGCGCCCAGGTGAAGCAGGCGGCGAGAAAGGCCTGCGTCATCGGGTGCGCGTCGAGGAACCAGGCTGGCATGTGGTGTTCCGCCGGGCGCGGGCTACTTGCCGGCGAGGCGTTTCAAGGTGCTGGTGCCGGTGGTGCCGCGGACGACTTTGCGGATTTTCTCCTGGTCGCCATCGGCGCCCTGGATCTGAATGGCTTCGCGGTAGCGCTCCTGTTTGTCGGCGAGATCGTAGGGGGTTTCGCCCATGGAGTTGCGCGCGTCAAGCGGGGCGCCATTGGCGTGGAGGAACTCGAGGATCTCCGGCCTGCCGGCGATGGCGGCAAGGTGGAGGATGGACTGATTCTGCCGGGCGAGGGTGATGGGCTCGACGGGATCGGGAATCTTGTCCTGAGGATTCCAGCGGGCGCGGATATCGCCGCCGCGGGCGAGCATTTCGCGGATGACGTTCAAGTCACCGGCGATGACAGAGACGGAGAAGGGCGTGTGGCCGTCCTTGCGGACGAGATTGGGGTTGGCGCCGCGCTCGGCGAGGAGGCGGACGAGATCGACGCTGGCCGAACTGGCGGCGATGTGCATAGGGGAGGAACCGGGCGGGGCGGGATTGATGCGGACATCGCCGGCGGGGCCGCCGGTGGGGTAGATGGTCTGGCGGTTGGGCTCGGCGCCGGCGTCGAGAAGGCGGCGGACGAGGGCGAGTGCGTCGGGGAGCGCGTTGGCGGGATCGTCATCGGTGCCGAGGGCGAGGGCGGCGGCGTTCTGGCCGTAGGCTCCGCGCTGGCGGGCGCCGCTGCGGGCGGCCTTGGCAACGGCGAGGGCGGCGCCGTGAAGGGGCGTGTAGCCGGCGCCGTCGGTTACTTTGACGGTGGCGCCACGATCGAGCAGGAGATTGGCCATGGCGACGTTGGGACTGAAGCGCTGGGAACTGCCGGCGGCTGCGGGTGCGCCGCGGCCGGGGACGAAGGTGGCCTTCGGCGGGTCCCACTTGTAGAGCGCGGCGAGCAGGGGCGTGGTGCCGTCGGCGGAGGTGGAATTCACGTCAAGGCCGGCATCGAGAAGGATGCGGGCGGAGGCCAGATCGTTCTTCTGCACGGCGAAGAAGAGGGCATTGAGGCCGCCCTTTTTCGTGACGTAATCGCCTTCGTTATTCCAGGGAATGCCGGTTTTGCCGAGGGTGGCGGTGGTGGGGAGATAGATGGTGTACTTAACGTCCCAGTCGCGAGTGGCGGCGCGGAGATCGGCGCCCTTGTCGACAAGGAGGCGCACGGCTGCAGGTTGGCCGGCGGCCCACATCAGTGCGGTCTGGCCGAACTTCTTGTCACGGGCGTTGACGTTGGCGCCGCGGGCGAGCAGGAGTTTCATGACGTCGACACGGCCCATGCGGGCGGCGGTCATCAGGGGCGTCTCGCCGTTTTCGCGGGCGACGTTGGGGTCGGCGCCGCTTTCGAGCAGGCGGCCGGCGAGATCAACGGCGCCGTTGGCGATGGCGATGGCGAGCGGGCTGAGGCCGAGTTCGTTGGTGAGATTGGGATTGGCGCCGGCCTTGAGGAGCAGGGAGGCGATGGTGGTATTGGCGCGTGTGGCGGCCCAGGAGAGCGGAGTGGCGCCGTCCTGTTCGCGTTCGTTGGGGTCGGCGCCGGCCTTGAGCAGGCGTTCGACGGCGGCGCGGTCATCGGAGCGGACGGCATCGAGGAGGGCGCCGGGTTCGCGGGCGGAGAGCGTGAGGGCTAGGGCCAGCAGGAGAGTGGAGGCGCGGCGCATGGGTGGCTAAACCTCCAGACGGTTGAGGCGGCCGGTGCTGTCGCCGAGCTTTTCGGTGGGGACGCCGACCTTGTCGAGCATGGTGAGGTAGAGATTGGTGAGGGGTGTCTCGTCGCCGGGGAGCGGGACGTAGCGGCCGCCGGAGACGCGGCCCGCGGCGCCGCCGGCGACGATGATGGGCAGATCGCGCTGGCTGTGCGAGGTGGGCACGCTGAGGTTGCTGCCGTACAGGAGCAGGGAATGATCGAGCAGCGAGCCGTTGCCTTCCTTGATCGCATCGAGCTTGCCGAGGAAGTAGGCGAACAGGTGAGACTGATCGACGTTGATCTTGGCGAGAGCGTCGAGCTTATCCTTCTCGAAGTTGTGATGGGAGATTTCGTGGTGGCCCATTGTGATATCGAGGTGGGGGTAATTGATGGAGGATGCCTCGCGGGCGTACATGAAAGTCCAGACGCGGGTGAGGTCGGCCTGGACGGCGAGGGTCTGGAGGTCGAACATGAGCTTGACGTGTTCGGGCCAGGAGTCGGGGACGCCGGCGGGGCGGTTCATGGAGGGGAGGTCGACAGGCTTCTTGCGGGAAGCGACCTGGATGCGGCGTTCGACGTCGCGGATGGACTCGACGTACTCGTCGAGCTTGCGGCGGTCGGGCGCGCCGAGGCGGGCCTTGAGTTCGTTGATGCGTTCGGTGACGCTGTCGAGGCTGGAGCGGTCGGCTGCATCACGGGCGGCAGCGGCGGCGGGGTCAATGCGGCCGCCTTCGCCGAAGAGGCGTTCAAAGACGCGGCGCGGGTTGTACTCGAAGGGCAGGGGCGTGTTGGCGGATTTGAAGACCGGGCCGATGTGGCCGGCGCCGCCGCCTGTGTTTTCGGTGGAGAGTTCGAGGGAGGCGAAGGGGGTTTCCTTGCCGAGGGTCTGGGCGGCCAACTGGTCGACGGAGATGCCGACATGGACCTTGCCCTTGGTGGGTTCGACACCGGTGAGGAAGGAGGCGAGAGCGCGGTCATGGAAGCCGGCTTTGGTGCGATCGGGGTCCGAGGAGAGGCCGCTGAAGACGACGAACTTGCGGCGGAAAGGTTCGAGGGGCGCGAGGGCCTCGCTGGTCTGATAGGTAGCGCCTTCGCCTTTGGGGCGCCAGCGGTCCTGATCGACGCCGAGCGGATAGATGATGAACCCGAGGCGGCGCACTGGAGCGGCGGCGGTGAGGCGTTCGGCGGCCATGGCGGGGACCATCGCGTCGAGCAGCGGAAGTCCGAGGGCAATGCCGGCGCCGCGGAGGAATGTGCGGCGGGGAAGGTGTTTCTGCGGAAGGAACATGGGCTTAGCGCTCCTGCTTCTGTCTCATTTGAAAGGGTACACTTTTGGCGACCGCGACGATCAGGTCGTGGAAACGGTAACCGCCGGGCGCGGTCTGCCGCATGATGGAACGGACGGTGGGCTGGTCACGGGGTTCGAGTTCGCGTCCGAGGGAATAGGTGAGCAGGCGTTCGAGGGTGGCGTGAACGAATTCGGGGCCACGGGAGAGCAGCATGTCGCGGAGTCCGCGGGGGCCGGTGAAAGATGCGCCGCTTGCGAGTTTGCCGGAGGCATCGATGGGGCCGCCGTCGTCATTGGCGCGCCAGCGGCCGATGACGTCGTAGTTTTCGAGCGCGAGGCCGAGCGGGTCGATGCGGTTGTGGCAGGAGGCGCAACTGGGGTTGGCGCGATGGCGCTCGATCATCTCGCGGGCGGTGAGTTTGCGGCCGTCGGCTTTGTTCTCCTCCAGCGGGGGGACGTTGGCGGGCGGGGCGGGGGGAGGAGAGTTGAGGAGATTGTCGAGGATCCAGACGCCGCGAAGGACGGGCGAGGTGCGGGTGGAGTGGGATGTAAGTAGCAGGACGCTGCCGTGGCCGAGGAGGCCGCCGCGTTCGGGGCTGTTGGCGAGCGAGACGCGGCGGAAGCCGGGGCCGACGATGCCGGGGATGCCGTAGTGGTGGGCGAGGCGGTCATTGAGGAAGGTGTAGTCGGCGCGAAGGAGATCGAGCACGCTGCGGTTTTCGCGGATGAGGCTGTTGACGAAGAGATTGGTCTCTGAGCGAAAGGCGGCGGCGAGGGCGGAGTCGAATTCGGGGAAAATTTGTTTGTCCGGCTCGACGCTGGACAGGGCGCGGAGGCCGAGCCACTGGGAGGCGAAGTTCTCCATGAGAGTGGCGGCGCGGCGGTCGGCGAGCATGCGGCGGACTTCGCGTTCGAGAACGGCGGGCTCGCGGAGCTTGCCGCTGGCGGCGGTGTTGAGGAGCGTGTCATCAGGGATGCTGCTCCAGAGGAAGAAGGAGAGGCGGGAGGCGAGCTCGAAGGCGGTGAGGGTTTGGGGCGCGCCAGGGGCGGCGGAGGGGTGATCGAACTCGAGGCGGAAGAGGAAGTCCGGCGAGAGGAGAACGTCGCGGAGCGCGGCAGCGATGGAGGCTTCGAAGTTGCGCTTCTGGCGGGTGGCGGCGAAGGTCTTAAGGAATGGGGCGAGATCCGCCGGGGAGACATCGCGGCGGAAGGCGCGGCGGACGATGGGGGTGAGGATCTTCTGCGCGCAGGGCGCCTCGGCGGCGGCGTCCGGACGGCAGGTGAAGATGCGGGTGCGGCTGGGCGTGACACCGGGACCGGTGGGGTTATAGGGTCCGGCGATTTCGATGCGGCCAAGGGCGGGCGGGCCGGGAAGACCGTCGAAGGCGGCTTCACCGGCGTTCATGCCGGCGATTTCGAAGAGCTTCACGCGGCGGCCGTCGACGCGGAATTCGATTGTGGGGCGGACGGCAGTGCCGAGGACATCGAGGGGGCCGCCGATGGGCGCGCCGCCGGGGCCGCCGACGTTGAGCACGGGGCCTTCGCGTTCGGCGTATTCATCGGGGAAGGTGACGATGACGGTATGGGCGCCGGCCTTCATCTTCGTGAGGCGGGTGCGGAAGAAGCGGACACCTTCGGTGGGGGTGAGGCTCTCCTTCATGAGGAAGGCGCGGAGGTCGTAGTCGCCATCCTGCGGGAAGTAGTGGGTGACGCGGATGCCGCCGCGGGTGCCGAAGGGCATGCCTTCGCCCTGCCAGGCGGCCTGGGTGTCGCGGGCCGGGAAGATCTCGACGACGGGCGAGGAGTCGCCGGTGCCGGTGGCGAGTTCGCTGACGCGGCGGGCGACCTTTAGATACCGCTCCAGCAGGAGGGGGGACATGGAGAGGGCGTCGGCGATGTTGTCAAAGCCGGCGGCGGTCTGGTCCTGCGGGAGTTCGGCGGCGAGGGGGAGTTCGATGTCGAGCAGGTCTCGAATGGTATTGGCGTATTCGGCGCGGTTCAGGCGGCGGATGACGGGCCGGCCGGCGAAGGGGGAGCGGCGGGCGGCTGCGTCGAGATGCGTGAGCAGGCCGTTGACGAAGGCGTCGGCGGACGCGTCATCGGGGCGGGGCATGCCGGCGGGCGGCATCTCGCGGGCGCGGATGCGCTTGGCGGCCTTCTCCCACAGGTCGGGACGGGCGGCGGGCGTGGCGGCCGAGGCGCCTTCAAGGACAAAGCCGCCGGCCTTGGCGGCGTGGCTGTGGCAGGAGATGCAGTAACGCTTGACGAAGCCGTCAGGATCGACGGCGGGTTGAGCCAATAGGGAAGCGGCGACGAGCGCGCCAAGGAGGAAAGCTGTTTTCGACATGCCGGGTCGGTTGCGTGGGCGGGCTAATCGCGTAGGTGCAGACAGACAGAAGTATATAACTTTTAATGCGGGGAGCGCGATAATCGGGGCAGGTAGGTGAGCAATGACTCCTCCGATGATTGCGGCGCGGCTGGTGGCTGCGTCGATGTTTGTGGTTGCCGGGCAGGAAACGTTTTCCGAGCAACGGCAGCGGATGGTGCGGGAGCAGATCGCCGCGCGGGGCGTCCGGGACAGGGCGGTGCTGGAGGCGATGCGGGCGGTGCCGCGGGAGCGATTTGTGCCTGCCGGCGTGAGGGCGCAGGCGTATGCCGATCATCCGTTGCCGATCGGGTATGGGCAGACGATTTCGCAGCCATATATTGTGGCGTTGATGACCGAGTTGCTGGGGGTGCGGAAGGAGCACCGGGTGCTTGAGATCGGGACGGGGTCCGGGTATCAGGCGGCTGTGCTGGCCGGGCTGGTGGAGACGGTGTACAGCATCGAACTGGTGCCGGAACTGGCGCATTCGGCGGCGAAGACGCTGGCCGCGGAGGGATACCGGAATGTTGAGGTGCGGGCCGGGGATGGATACCTGGGATGGCCGGAGCAGGCGCCGTTTGACCGTATTATTCTGACGGCCGCGCCGCCGGAGATTCCGGCGGCGCTGGTGGCGCAGTTGAAACCGGGCGGCCGGTTGGTGGCGCCGGTGGGCGAGGAGTGGCAGGACCTGGTGGTGCTGGAAAAGGGGCGCGATGGGAAGACGTCGACGCGGAAGGTGCTGCCGGTGCGGTTTGTGCCGATGAAGCGAGGGGGGAAGTAGGCGTATATCATGGCGTCATGATTCGCCGCCTGGTGCTGTTTCTGGTTGCCATTGCCTGCCTGCCGGGACAGGAGTTGCCGCGCTATGAGATCCATCGCGCGGCGGGGAGGATTGTGATTGACGGCAAGCTGGACGAGCCGGCCTGGCAGCAGGCGCCGGCCGCGGGCGACTTTCACTTCAACTGGTGGAAGGAGGGAGAGAAGGAGCAGACGGTTGCGAAGATTCTGTGGGACGACGAATACCTGTACGTGGGCTACTTCTGCCACGACCGGCATATCGCGGCGGAGGTGACCGAGCGGCACGGGCCGGTGTCGCTGGACGATGCGGTGGAGATATTCATCAGCCCGAATCCGGCGAAGATCCGCAACTACTACGGGTTCGAGATGAACGTGATCGGGACGATGCTGAACTTCCTTCGCGCGGACTGGTACACGGGGCCGTTCTTCTGGGAGCCGGATGGGGTGCGTTTCCGCACCAGTTTCCATGGGATGCGCGTAAAGCAGAACTCGCCGGACGACCGGTACTGGGTGCTGGAACTGGCGATTCCGCTGAAGAATTTCGAGAGGGACGCGGCGCACACGCCGCCGCGGGACGGCGACACCTGGCGGTTGAACCTGAACCGCGCGGGCGGGAAGACGAACGCGCAGTACAGCACGTGGGCGCCGGTGAAGACGGACCGGCCGAACTTTCACGTGCCGGAGTCGTTCGGGTGGGCGCGGTTCGTGGGGCGGCCTCCGGTGAAGATGGAGGCCTATAATGCGGCTAATCCGGGCGAGGTGGTGGTGGAGCGGCCGACGCTGATCTGCCTGGGTTTCGAGTGGCCGCTGTCGGGTGACGACAACCGGAACGCGACGGTGGACCTTGCATACCGCAAGGCCGGGGAGAGCGCGTGGCGGCAGGGAATGCCGCTGCTGCGGATGGGCGGGGAGAAGGTGTTCCGCAAGGAGTTGGGGCTGGACTATACGGTGCCGGAGATGTTCGCGGGGAGCCTGCTGGACCTGGAGCCGGATACCGAGTACGAGGCGCGACTGACGATGCGCGATCCGGACGGCGTGAAGGGAGAGGCGGCGCGGACGTTGAGGGTTCGCACGCGCGGCGAACCGCAGGCGGCGAAGAACGGGCGCGTGCTACACGTCTATCCGCCGGGGTGGACGGGACCGAAGCAGGAGCCGTCGTTCGTCGGATTGAAGAAGGCCTACTACGGGTCGGGCAACGGGGACTGGTCTGTATTGAGCGAGCGGAAGGTGCGGTCTGGTGACATCATCCTGGTGCACGCGGGACTCTACAAGGGGGACCGCATGCGGTACTCCGAGCCGACGGGGCTGGACTTCGATGGCACGTACCACTTGACGGCGAAAGGCACGGTGCAGCGGCCCATCGTGATTCGCGCGGCCGGCGACGGAGAGGTGATCTTCGATGGCGACGGCGCACACACGCTTTTCAACGTGATGGCGGCGGATCATCACATCTTCGAGGGGCTGACGATCCGGAACGCGGACATCGCGTTTCAGGCGGGGCTGAAGGATGTGGCGGGGGCGAAGGGGCTGACGGTGCGGGATTGCCGGATTGAGGATGTGGGCGTGGCGGTGAATGCGCAGTTTGCGGGTTCGCACGACTTTCTGATCTCCGACAACATCATGCTGGGCCGCGACGACCGGCACCGGCTGCTGGGTTGGTATAACCCCGGCATCTACGGCGGCAACCGGTTGAAGAGCTACCACGCGGTGAAGGTCTATGGCGCCGGGCATGTGGTGCGGCACAACTACATTGCGTACTTTCACGACGGGATATCGGTGTGCACGCACGGGTCGCCGGACAGCGATCCGGCCGACCGGGCGTCGTCGATCGACTTCTACAACAACGACATTCATCTGATGGCGGACGACTTCATTGAGAGCGATGGCGGCGTGCACAATATACGCGTGATGCGGAACCGCGGGGTGAACGCGGGCCAATGCGGGTTGAGCGCGCAGCCGGTGTATGGCGGGCCGGCATACTTCATCCGCAACGTTGTGTACCATGTGCCGACGGGATGCGGACTGAAGTTCAACGTGAAGCCCACGGGCATGGTGCTCTATCACAATACGATGATCACCGAGGCGCTGCCGGGGGACACCTACGCGAATACGCACATGCGGAACAATCTGTTTCTGGGCACCGATACGCCGGGGCGCGCCGTGTTCCGGTTCACGAACGCTACGGCGTATTCGACGTTCGACTACAACGGCTACCGGCTGAACCCGCAGACGAAGGAGCAGTTTCAGTGGACGGGGCCGCGGGCGGGCCGGGCAATCGACTACGAGCCGGGGCGGGAGAGCGCGAAGCGCTTCGCTTCGCTGGCGGAGTTGCGCACGGCCACCGGGCAGGAGGCGCACGGGTTGGAGGTGGACTATTCGATCTTCCGCAATCTGCGGGCGCCGGAGACGGGGAAGCCGCATGCCGTGTACCACGCGCGGGATCTGGACTTCACGCTGGCGCCGGGGGGGAATGGGATCGACGCGGGCGTGCCGGTGCCGAACGTCAACGATGGGTATGCGGGCAAGGCGCCGGACCTGGGCGCGTATGAGGCGGGTCAGCTACCGCCGCAGTATGGGCCGCGCCGGCTGCGCGTGGAGCTGATGCCGTAGCGATTCTTGTGGGAGCGGGAAGGGGCGATGTACGATCATGGGGAACTATGCGCCGCCGTACCCTTACCTGTAATCTCATTGGCCTTGCGTGCGCCGCGGGACTCGCGGGCGGACCCGTGGAGGACGGCCTGGAGCGGCGGTTTCAACAGGTAGTCCGCCCGTTTGTGAATCAGCACTGCGTGAACTGCCACGGCGGCAAAGCCCCGGCCGCGCAGTTCAACCTGCAGAGCTACCGGACGCTGGCCGATGTGGTGCGGGAGCATCCGCATTGGACGCTGCTGATGGAACGGCTGAAGGCCGGGGATATGCCACCGAAGCCGATGCGGCAGCCCGACCCCGAGGCGCGGCGGCAGGTGATTGACTGGGTGGCGGCGGTGCGCGCCAATGAAGCGCGGAAGCATGCGGGCGACCCCGGCATTGTGCTGGCGCGGCGGCTGAGCAACGCGGAGTACAACTACACGATTCAGGACCTTACGGGTGTGGATCTGCGGCCGGCGAAGGAGTTCCCGGTGGACCCGGCCAACCCGGAGGGTTTCGACAACTCGGGTGAATCGTTAAGCATGTCGCCGTCGCTGATGAACAAGTACCTGCAGGCGGCGCGCGAGGTGGCCGCGCACATGGTGTTGAACCCGGACGGCATTGCGTTTGCGCCGCATCCGATGCTGGTAGAGACGGACCGGGAGAAGTACACGATCCAACGAATCGTGCAGTTCTACGAGAGCCAGCCGACCGATTACGCAGACTATTTTCTGGCGGCCTGGCAGTATAAGCACCGCGCAGCGCTGGGCCAGCCGGCGGCGACATTGGCCTCGGTGGCGGCGGCGCGGAAGGTGAGCCCGAAGTATCTGCCGCGGGTGTGGCGGGCGTTGGAGTTGACGCCGGAACAGGTGGGGCCGCTGGCGAAAGTACAGACGCTGTGGCGCGCGCTGCCGGCGCCGAAGCGGGGGGCAAAGGACGAGCCGCGGGAGGCGTGCGGTGCGATGCGGGACTACGTGGTGCGCGTGCGCGCGTTGATCGTCAACAACTACGAGAGTCCGATGGTGCGCGGGTTGAGCGCGACGTCCCAACCGCTGATGAACTGGAAGCTGAACCTGTTCGCGGAGAAGCGCTACGACTTTGACCGCGCGGCGCTGCTGGTGGAAGGCGAACCCCTGCCGGTGGTGCCGGAGGCGCCGAAGCGCGGAACGTTTTTCGTCCGAGAGAGCTACGACGTGGTGGCGCGGCAGGCGCTGGTGAAACTCATCAAGGCGCGGCTGGCCGACCCGGAGCCGCTGCGTGTGCCGGCAGGCGAACGGGCGCGGTATGAGGCGGCCTTCGGCCGGTTTGCCGCCGTGTTCCCGGATGCATTCTATATCCGCGAACGCGGGCGATTCTTCCCCGACCTGACTCAGGACACGGGCCGGCTGCTGAGCGCCGGGTTCCACAACGTGATGGGCTATTTCCGCGACGATCTGCCGCTGCGCGAGATGATTCTCGATGAGCGGCAGACGCGGGAGTTGGAGAAGCTGTGGCAGGAGTTCGACTTCATTGCCGACCACACCATCCGCACCTACACGCAGTACTACTTCAACCAGAGCGGCGAGATTCTGGGCAACGGGCGGGAGTCCGGCAGCGAGCGTCCCGCGGATAAACCGATCACCGCGCCGGAGATTATCTTCGGCCTGCGCGACCAGTACCTGGCGAAGGCGGCGTCGGAACCGGGGAATTCACCGGAGGCGAAGGACGCCATCGAGGCGCATTTCCAGTTCGTCAACGCAGCCATTCGCGCCATTGAAAAAGTGCGTGCCGAGAGCGAGCCGCGGCACCTGGATGCGCTGCTCCGGTTTGCGGCGCGCGCCTATCGCCGGCCGTTGACAGCGGCCGAGCGGACGGATCTGCTGGGCTACTACCGGCAGATGCGGGATAAGAGCGGGCTGACGCATGAGGAGGCGGTGCGGGATTCGATCGTCAGCATTCTGATGGCGCCGGATTTCTGTTACCGGATCGACCTTCTGGACACGCGCGGGCCGAAGACGCGGGCGGTGCCGCTATCGGAGTACGCGCTGGCGAGCCGGCTGAGCTATTTCCTGTGGTCGACCATGCCGGACGAGAAGCTGCTGGCTCGGGCGGCGGCCGGGCAGCTGCGGCTGCCGGGCGTGCTGTTGAGCGAGACGCGGCGGATGCTGAAGGACCCGCGGGCGCGGCGCCTGGCAACGGAGTTTGCCGGCCACTGGCTGGATTTCCGGAGGTTCGAAGAGCACAACGCCGTCGACCGGCAACGCTTCCCCAGCTTCGACAATGCGCTGCGGCAGGCGATGTTCGAGGAGCCCGTGCGGCTGATTGAAGATGTGATCCGCAGGAATGGTTCCGTGCTCGACCTGCTGTATGGCCGGCACACGTTCGTGAATGCGCCGCTGGCGAAACACTACGGGATGCCGGAGCCGGCGAACGGCGAGGAGTGGAAGCGGGTGGAGGATGCAAACGCGTATGGCCGCGGCGGGCTGCTGGCGATGTCAGTCTTCCTTACCCGCAACTCGCCCGGGTTGCGGACGAGCCCGGTGAAGCGCGGCTACTGGGTGGTGCGGCGCGTGCTGGGGGAGACGATTCCGCCGCCGCCGGCGTCGGTGCCGGAGTTGCCGCAGGACGAAGCGAAGGCCGAACGGCCGCTGCGCGAGATGCTGGCAATGCACCGGGACAACTCGTCGTGCGCCGGATGCCATGCGCGGTTCGACTCGATGGGGCTGGCCTTTGAAGGCTACGGGCCGGTGGGGGAGCGGCGGGACAAGGACCTGGCGGGCCGGGCGGTGGACGCGCAGGCGGAGTTCCCGGACGGCAGCCGGGGCGGCGGGTTGGAAGCGGTGCAGACCTATATTCGTGCCAAGCGGGAGCAGGACTATATGGACAACCTCTGCCGCAAGCTACTGGCCTACGGGTTGGGCCGCTCCCTGATGCTGTCCGATGACATTACAATAGGCCGTATGCGCGCCCGGCTCACCGCAGCGGGGAACCGGTTCGCGCCGCTGGTGGAGACGATCGTCACGAGTCCGCAATTCCTGCATAAGCGTGGAGCCGATTAGGATGCCTTCCAAGGAAAACAAGACGAACAGCGGGATTGCCCGGCGCGCGGTGCTGCGCGGCGCGGGCGTGACCATGGCGCTGCCTTGGCTGGAGTCGCTGCAGTTGCGCGGCGCAACGACGAACGCCTTCCCGAAGCGGTTTGGCGTGCTGTTCATGGGCAACGGCATCAATGAAGAGCACTGGAGCGCCTCCGGCGCCGGGGCGGAGATGCAACTGTCGAAGACGCTCTCCGTGCTGGAACCGATCAAGCACAAGGTGAACGTCATTGACGGGTTGTTCCTGAAGATGGCGACGGGCCAGGGTATCCATCCGGCGCAGACGGGCAGCCTGCTTTCGGGCGCTGTTATTCAGCGCGGGCCGATTATCCGCGCGGGCACGACGATTGACCAGGTAATCGCCAACCGCGTGGGGCAGGATACCGCGCAGCAGAGTCTGGTTCTGGCCTGCGAACAACCCATGACGGGCTACCACGAGACGAATTTTTCGATGGCCTACAGTTCGCACATCTCGTGGCAGAGCGCCGATTCACCGGTGCCGAACGAGGTGTATCCGTCACTGGCCTGGGACAGCCTGTTTGAGAACCGGGGCAGCCTGCGGAACCTGAGCATTCTGGATCGCGTGAAGGAACGGGCGAATGCGCTGAGCACGCGGATCAGCGCGACGGATAAATCGAAGCTCGACGAATACCTGACGAGCGTGCGCGAGGTGGAGCGGCGCATTGAGCGGACGCGACAGCACAAGGACGCGGCCGACGACGCTGCCAAAGGCGCCAACCGCCCGGCATGGGCCATGGACCGCCCGGCCAACGGGCTGCCGGAAGACCTGCGCGAACATGCGCGGCTGATGTGCGACATCATCGCCATCGCCTTCCAGACCGACAAGACGCGCGTGGCCACGCTGCTGCTGGCGCGGGATCTGTCGGCTCTCTACTATCCATTCCTGGAGGTGAAGGAAGGGCATCACGCGGCGTCGCACGACAATCTCTCCGGCGGCTATGAGCGGATCTCGCGGTTCCATCTGGGCCAGTTGGCTTACCTCGCCCAGAAGCTGGACGCGATGCCGGAAGGCGATGGGACCGTGCTCGACAACTCCTGTCTGATGTTCATCAACAACCTATGGTCCGGGCGGAAGCACGACAACACGCGCCTACCGCTGGTGCTGGCTGGCGGGCTGGGCGGCGCGCTCAAGACGGGGCGAGCGCTCAACTATCTGCAGGCCGGCGATGAGAATCGCAAGCTGTGCAGCCTGTTCCTGTCATTGATGGACCGGATGGACATCAAGCTGGACCGCTTCGGCGATGCCGAGACGCGGCTGGCCAATCTCTAAACGTAGGTCTTGAATTCCATCACGTCGCCGTCCTGCACGACGTATTCCTTGCCTTCCGTGCGCAGCTTGCCCTGCGCGCGGGCGGTGGCAAAACTGCCGCAGGCGACCAGGTCATCATAGGCAATGGTTTCGGCGGAGATGAACGCCTTTTCGAAATCGGAGTGGATGACGGCGGCCGCCTGCGGGGCCTTGTCGCCGGCGTGAATGGTCCAGGCGCGGGTTTCCTTTTCGCCCGTGGTTAGGTAGGTCCGGAGTCCCAGCAGGTGGTAAGCCGCCTTGATCAGGCTGCCCGCGCCGCCTTCGGTGACGCCGAGGCTTTCCAGATACTCGGCGCGCTCCTCGGGGGGCAGGGTCATCAGTTCGGCTTCAATTTCGGCGGAGACGACCACCACTTCGCAGCCGCGATGGCGGACGGCGAGTTCCTTCACCTTCTGCACCCACGGGTTGGCGTCGGGGTTGGCCAGGTCGCCTTCGGCGACGTTGCAGGCGAACAGCGTGGGCTTGGCCGTCAGCAGGAAGAGCGGCTTCATCAGCGCCTTTTCTTCGGGTGTGGTTTCCAGGCTGAAGGCGTGGAGGCCGCTGCTGAGGTGGGGTTCCAGACGGTCGAGCAGTTCGAGCTCGGCGATGATCTTTTTGTCACCGGCCTTGGCGGCCTTCTGCTGCCGCTGGCGGCGCTTCTGCACGCTTTCGAGGTCGGCCAGGATGAGTTCGGTGTCGATGACCTCGATATCGCGGACGGGGTCTACGGTGTCCATGACGTGCTCGATGTCGGCGTTTTCAAAGCAGCGAACCACCTGCACGATGGCGTCCACCTCACGGATATGGCCGAGGAACTGATTGCCGAGCCCTTCCCCCTGGCTGGCGCCCTTAACGAGTCCGGCGATATCGACGAACTCGAAGACCGAGGGGACGATCTTCTGTGAGCCGCTGATCTTCGATAGCACCTCCAGTCGCTCATCCGGCACGGTGACGACGCCGGTGTTCGGCTCAATGGTGCAGAACCGGTAGTTCGCCGCCATGGCCTTGCGGCTCTGTGTCAATGCGTTAAAGAGAGTACTCTTGCCAACATTCGGCAGACCAACGATTCCGGCGCAAAGCATGAATCTCCATTCTAGCGAAGGCGCGGCATATGATGACGAAATGCGCGCGATTCTTGTCCTGCTGTTGGCGGCCGCCCTGCTTCCGGCGGCTGAGTGGAACGGCTATGAGCGGCGGGATTTTCAGGTGGACGGCGTGGCCGGCTATGTGGTGCTGCCGCGCGCGGTGGCGCCGGGCAAGCCGTGGCTGTGGCGCGCGCGGTTTCCCGGATTTCATCCGGAGGCGGCCATCGGACTGCTGGCCAAGGGCTATCATGTGGCCTATTTCGACCTGCCCAACATCTTCGGCAGTCCGCGCGCCGTTGCCGCATGGGACCGTTTCTACGCGCACGTTCGCCGCGAGTTCGGGTTGGCGGAGAAGGTGGCGCTCGAAGGGGTGAGCCGCGGCGGGTTGTTCGTCTACAACTGGGCGGCGAAGAATCCGGACAAGGTGGATTGCATCTATTGCGAGTCGCCGGTCTGCGACATGAAGAGCTGGCCGGGCGGGAAGGGCAAGGGCCGCGGCAGCGAGGCGGACTGGCGGGAGGCGCTGGCTTCCTATGGATTCACCGAGCAGCAGATGATGGCCTTCGGCGGGAATCCTGTCGACACGCTGGCGCCGCTGGCGGCGCGGCGGATACCGCTGCTGCATGTGGTGAGCGAGTTGGATGAAGTGGTGCCGCCCGCCGAGAACACGGCGATTCTGGCGGGGCGGTACCGCGACCTCGGCGGCCCCATCACCGTCTACACCAACACCGCCGGGCCGCAGACGCTGCACGGCCACCACTTTCCGCTGGACGATCCGGGAATGGAAGTGAACTTCGTGTTGCGCCACACGCCCGGCATGGAGCGGCTCGCCGGGACGGGATTGACGCCGCATGGGACTCCGTACTTCAAACTGCGCGACGGGTTGCGGAACTCGCTGGCGCGGTTTGCGGCGGGCGAGGAGGCGCGGGTGGTGTTTCTGGGCGGGTCGATCACGGCGGGCGCAGGATGGCGGGACTCCATCAGCGAATGGCTGCGGCAACGCTTCCCGCGGACGAATTTTCACTTCGTGAACGCAGGGATTCCGTCCACCGGGTCGACGCCGGGCGCATTCCGTCTGCGGCGCGATGTGTTTGCGCACGGGCGGGTGGACCTGTTGATTCAGGAGGCGGCGGTGAACGACTCGACCAACGGCTTCACCGCGAAGGAGCAGTTGCGCGGAGTGGAGGGAATCGTCCGCCAAGCCCGCCTGCTGCAGCCGGAGATCGATGTTGTCCTGCTGCACTTTGCCGACCCGGAGAAGGTGGCTGACTATCGGAGGGGGCGGACGCCGGAGGTGATTGCGACGCATGAGCAGGTGGCGGGTCATTATGCCGTGCCGTCGATCGATCTGGCGCGGGAAGTGGCCGAGCGGATTGAGGCGGGCGAGTTCGACTGGGGTCGTGACTTCGTCAATCTGCACCCGTCGCCGTTCGGGCACTCGGTTTATCAACGCTCGCTGGTGCGGCTGTTTGAGGCGGCATGGCGGGAGCCGGGTCCGCCGGCAGTGGCCCCGCGCGCGCATGCGCTGCCCGCTCCAATTGACAGCCAGAGTTACTTCGACGCGCGGCTGGGCGCGCCGGAGGCGCCGGTGTCCGGAGACGGATGGCGCCTGGTGCCCAGTTGGCGGCCAGAGGGGAAGGCGGCCACGCGGCCGGGGTTCGTGGACGTGCCGGTGCTGGTTGCCGGCACGCCGGGGGCGACGATGAAAATGGCGTTCCGCGGGCGGGGGATCGGCCTGTTTGCGATCTCCGGCGCCGATGCCGGGCGGCTGTCGTTTCGCATTGACGGGGGCGAATGGCGCGAGGTGAACCTGCTGACGAAATGGAGCCGGAGCCTGCACCTGCCGTGGGCGGTGATGCTGGACGGGGACCTGGCGGAGGGGCCGCATGAGTTGGAACTACGGCTGGAAAGCGGGGCGGCGCGGATCGCGCACTGGCTGGTGAATGGAAGAAATTGACAGGATTCGCACAGGCGATCCACAGGTTTTGCGAAGGGGAACGAGATGTCGAAAGCGGTGGAAAAGGAGATCCGGCAACTGGCCGGCATGGTGCACGAACGGCGGCTGGCGGCAGAGCTGCGCAAGCTGGACGATGCCTTTGCGCGTTGGCGGCGGACGCAGATCGATGCGTTCGACCTGGCGGCCGAAATCCACCGGTTTCATGAAGGCCCGCCGCGGCAGTTGTGGATTCAGTTCAATACCAACCGGATTCCGATACTGGCACTGCAAGTAGCCGAAGCGCTGGAGGACGGGACGCTCTCCGAATGGGAGATGACTGACGCGGCGCGGGAGTTTGTGCGGAAGAGCAAATGAAAACGCCCCGCCCTCCGGATGGAGAGCGGGGCGGGTTGGGTTCGTTCTCGCGAATTAGAAAACGAAGCGGACACTGAACTGGGCGCGCCGGGCGTTGGTGCCGTCCGGGAAGCCCTGGCTGGCCGAGCCTTCGCCGAGGCGCGCGGTGGGAGTTAACACACCGTTGCGAGCCTGGAATGCCTGGCCGTTTACCGAGGTGTTGGAGACGTGGTTGAACACGTTAAAGGCCTCGAAGTTCAGGAACAGCTTGTAGCGTTCGGAGAGATCGAGGATTTTGGTCAGGCGGGAGTCGAGCCGGACGATCTGGTCGATATCCAGGCTGGCGGCCGGCAGGAATGGCACGCGGGAGGAGCCGCCGAAGCCATTGAGCGAGGTGTTGAAAGCCGCGCCCGCAAACGGGGCGCCGCTGACGAAGATGGTCGGCGTCTGGGGTTGGGCACTGGCTCCGGTGAAGATGTTGGAAAGCTGCCAGCCGTTGACGAGGAACTTGGAGAACCAGTCGGTACGCTTGGTAAAGGTCGGCGTGAAGATGGCCGTACCCACGAAGCGATGGCGCTGGTCGAGGGCGGAACTGCTCTTGTCCCCGCGGTAGTTGCCGTTGAAGAGCGAACTGGGTCCGTTGGAGAAGAAGATGTTGTTGTTGCCTCCACCCTGGTTGAAGTCGATGGCGTGGGACCAGGTATAGGCCACCGAGCCTTCCCACATCTGCGAGAAGCGCTTGCGCATCTGCACCACCATGGCGTCGTAGTAGCTGCGGCCGCCGTTCTCCACCTGGTTGACGCGGCGCCAGCGCGTGTCAACCCGGTTTGCCAGGCGGTAGGTGGGCGTGGTGAACGAACCCACCTGGTTTCCGGAGGTATCGTCGATGCGGTAGGTTACCTCAGGGCCGAGCGCGCCGACATTCAGGTCGCGCACGGTGTAAAGGTGCAGGCCGCGGCTCCACAGGTAGGAGACCGTGATGCCGAGATCGCGGGTGATCTCATGTTCCAGGCCGACGTCGCCCTGCTGCGTGTAGGGATTGCGCATGTCGGGCGCGGCGAAGGTGATATCGACGGTGCCGGGCGGCGGGTTGCGGTCGATACCGACAAGGCGGCCCGGGAAAACGGGGCCGGCGTCACGGTCCGCAACGATGTTGCCGTTGAGGCTGATTTGCTTCTGGTAGATGCCATTCTCCAGGTGGAGTGTGTTGATGAGGCCGCCAGGGGTACGCGCATAGAAGATGCCGTAGCCGGCGCGCAGGACGGTCTTGTTGTTGTTCATCGCGTAGGCGAAGCCCATCCGAGGCCCGAAGTTCTTGTTGAACGAGGGGATGTTGCCGGTTTGCGCGGCGTAGTCCGGATTGACAATGCGCGGCTGCGTGAAGGTCTGCTTCTCGTAGCGGAGGCCGTAGTTGAGCGTCAGGCGCTGCGTGACGCGGTACTGATCCTGCACGTAGAGGCTGAAGTCGCGAATGGTGGTTTCGAGCACGGAGTTGCCGAAGCGCTGGGAGAAATTCTGCCAGCGTTTGGCGCCGGTGGTGTTGCCGGTCAGGTCCTGCGCGAAGGCCGTGAACGTTGGGTAGGAGTAGGTGCCGTTCTGGTTGCGGAGGATGTCGTTGTAGTCGAGCGCGTTGATGTAATCGCCGCCGAACTTGATGGTGTGCTTGCCGACGGTCCAGGTGAGGTTGTCAGCGAACTGATGCTTGTTCTCCGAGGGGTTCAGGCGGGGATAGGCGTCGGCGACGCCGAGGTTGCCCTGGCCCTGAACGCTGATCTGCACGCGGCCCGTAAGGGCGGGGATGAGCGAATCGGCGACATCGTCGAATAGACGATCCTTGAACCAGCCATAGCGGACTTCGTTGACGATGTTATTGGTGGGGATGAAGGTCCAGGAGGCGCGGCCGTAGCGGGTGCGGACGGTGGAGTTGGCATTGTTGCCGACGCCATTGCCGTTGTTCAGTACGGCCTGTGTCTGAATGCCGTTGGGCGAAATCCAGCGCAGGTAGTTGAACGAGAGGCTGACGGAGTTGCGCTCATTGGGGCGCCAGTCGAGCTTGGAGAAGCCGAGTTCGGAATCGGCGCGGCGTTCCAGCACCTGGAACTGGCGCTGCAGGAACTGCTGCGCGGCCTGGCACTGCGCTGTGGTGGCCGTGCAGGTGCCGACGAAGTTGCCGTTGGCATCGAACAGCGGCGGGCGGGTGAGAGAGGCGACCAGCGGGAAATCGCGACGGGTGGCCTCGGCGTTCACGAAATAGAACAGCTTGTCTTTCTTGATGGCGCCGCCGATGGAGCCGCCGAACTGGTCACGGCGTTCCTTGGGATTGACGGTCGAGTAAGGATCGCGGGCGTTAAAGTCCTGGTTGCGGAAGAACCAGTAGGCGGTGCCGTGGACATCGTTGCCGCCGGAGCGGGTGACGGTGTTGATGACACCGCCGGAGGCGCGGCCGAACTCAGCGGAGTAGCCGTTGGTCAGCACCTGGAACTCCTGCACGGCGTCCTGCGAAATCTGCGTGGTGATGCGCGTGCGGCCGGCGTTTTCGTTGTAGAAGTTGTTGGTGGTGTCGTTGCCGTCGGTGAGGAACGCATTGCCGCCGGCGATGCCGCGGAAGCTGACGAGGCCGAAGGTGCCATCGGAGACGACAGCCGGCGTGAGCAGCGCGAAGGCGTCGACGCGGCGGCCGTTGATGGGCAGGTCCTGAATCTGCTTGCTGTTGACGACCTGGGAAATGCCGGTCTTGGTCTGTTCGACGATCGGGGCGGCGTCGGTGACGTCGACCTGCGTGGCCGTGCCGGAGACCGACAAGGGCACGTTAATGTTGACGTTCTGGCCGACGAGGACTTCAATCGCCTTCACTTCGAACGGCGTGAAGCCATCCTTGCTGACGCGGATCTCGTAGCCGGGAGCAGGCACAAGGGCCGGGGCCGCGAAGACACCGGCATCATTGGACAATAGGGTACGGCGAATGCCCTTCGAGGGGTTCTCGACGATGACATTGGCGGCCGGGACAACGGCTCCGGATGCGTCACGAACGACGCCCGAAATACCGCCGAAACCGGCAACGGCCTGCGCCGCGAGGGTTGCGGGCAGGCACAGTAGCAGCAGTGCAGCTGCGAAATTAGGTTTTGACATAAGCTGAGACAACCTCACGCGAGTGGTGGGGCTTTTCTTCAGACTAGCAGAGCCATGTTTCAATTCCGTGGCGGCGAGCGGGATTTTCAATGTTGTAGAGTGGGGTAAGCTGCCTGGTGTAACCGCCGGGCGACAAGTTCGTTTCAGGGGTTTCTATGTCTCATCGACTTTACGTGGCTGCCATGTTGGCGGCCTCCGTGCTATGTGCGCAGGAGTTTCGATCGACGATCTCCGGCCGGGTCACCGACCCGAGCGGAGCCGCCGTGCCAGGAGTGAAAATCCTCGCTGTTGAAAAGAACACGGGGTCTCGCGCGGAGACCACCACCAGTGATCAGGGCGACTACACCCTGCCGTTTCTGCCGCCCGGGCCGTACACGATTACGGCCGAACACAGCGGCTTCCGCAAGTACATCCAGGAGAACGTGACGCTCGGCACGAATGTACGCCAGGCCGTGGACATCCAGCTCCAGATCGGTTCGCAGGCCGACGCGATTACCGTCACTGCGGATGCGGCGATGTTGCAGACCAGCTCGGCCTCGGTGGGCCAAGTCATCGGAGAACGCCAGATTTCGATGATGCCGATGAACGGCCGGACGGCGCTGACGCTGGCGCAGCTCTCCTACGGCGTCACGCCAACCTCAGACCCGCGGTTCACGCGCCCGTTCGACAACGCCGGCCCGTCCGGCTTCTCGATGGGTGGCGGCCAGGGCCAGTCCAATGAACTGCTGCTCGACGGCGCGCCCGACATGACGCGCAACCGCCGTGTGGCCTACAACCCGCCGGTGGACGCCGTGCAGGAAATGAAGGTCGAAGCCTTCCAGCCCGACGCAGCATATGGCAACACGGGTGGCGGCACGGTGAACGTCGTGCTGAAGGGCGGCACCAATGAGTTCCACGGTTCGCTCTATGAGTTCCACCAGAATCAGCGGCTGAAGGCCACTCCGTTCTTCACCAACGCCAATCGCCAGACCAAGCCTGTCACCCGCTTCAACCAGTTCGGTATGACCGTTGGCGGTCCCGTGCTGATCCCCAAAATCATCGACGGCAAGAACAAGCTGTTCTTCTTCTTCGGCAGCGAAGGCATTCGCCAGTCCGAACCGGAACCGACGTTCTCCACCGTGCCCACCGAAGCGCAGCGCGCCGGCAACTTCTCGCAATTGCTTTCGGTGAACAGCATCTACCAGCTCTATGACCCGATGACCGCCGTCACCGAAGGCAGCCGCATCCGCCGCCAGGTGTTCCCCGGCAACATCATCCCGGCCAGCCGGCTGAGCGGTGTCTCCCGCAACTTCCTGCAGTTCCTGCCGCTGCCCAATACGACCGGCGGCGCCGACGGCACCAACAACTACTTCAACAACGCCGTCCGCTCCGACGTGTTCTCGTCCTTCATGGGCCGCATCGACGTCAATGCGTCCGACAAGCACAAGTTCTTCCTCTCCGGCCGCTACAACGACCGCGTGGAGAACCGCGGCAACCGGTTTGACAACATCGCCACCGGAAACAACCTGCTCCGTACGAATTGGGGCGTGACCTTTGACGACGTCTACACCCTCAGCCCCACGCTGTTCCTCAACACCCGCCTGAACTGGACGCGCTTTGTGGAAGGCAGTATCCGGCCTCACGACGGGTTTGATTTCACCACCCTCGGGCTGCCCGCGTCGCTGCGCGCCTCGAGCACCAAGCTCGTGCTGCCGCGCATCGACTTCGGCAACGTCACCGACTTCGGCGACTCCGGCGGTGACCGTACGCCTTTCGACAACTATCAGATCTTCATGGCCGCCACGAAGATTGCCGGCCGCCACACCCTGAAGTTCGGCACCGACCTCCGGGCACAGCGCGAGAGCTCGAACGGCTTCGGAAATTCGTCGGGCCTGTACCAGTTCTCCAACGCATGGACCCGTGGTCCGCTGGACAACTCTCCCACCGCGCCGCTCGGGCAGGACATCGGTTCGTTCCTGCTCGGCATGCCCACCGGCGGTAGCTTCGACGTGAATGCCCAGCGTACCCAGAGCGCCAAGTATCTGGCCTTCTTCTTCCAGGACGACCTCCGCGTCAGCAGCAACCTGACGTTCAACCTCGGTCTCCGTTACGAGAAGGAGACGGGAACCATCGAGCGCCACAATCGCAGCACGCGGACGTTTGACCCCACTGCCCAACTGCGGGTCACCGATCCCGCCAAGGTCGCTTATGCCGCGGCGCCCAGTCCGCTGTTGCCGGCCGCGCAGTTCAACCCCGTGGGTGGCATCGTCTACGCCGATCCGAACAACCGGCAGATTTATCTGCCGCCGAGCAACGCCATCAGCCCGCGCTTCGGCTTCTCCTGGTCCCCGTCCAAACTCGGCGGCAAGACTGTGCTCCGCGGCGGCTACGGCATCTTCTACAGTACCTTCGGGACGTTCGGCATCCAGCAGCCCGGCTTCAGCCAGCAGACGCAGCTTGTCGCCACGCTGAACAATTTCCTTTCGCC
>CAZWDD010000011.1:0-38680 GCA_964632345.1 uncultured Solibacteraceae bacterium
GCGGTGGTCCCGGGTTCGAGCCCCGGCCGGCTCACCATCCATTCACTCCTTCGGCACCCTGCCTTCCGCCGCTCGCCCCAACTCCCGCAACTGCGCCTCAACATGACGCAGCGCCGCCTCCAACTGCGCCCGGTGCCGCGGATTCGTCGCCCGTTCCAGGTCGTTCAGCACCCCCTTGCGCGTCAACTCCAGGCTGTACTCCCGCTTCTCGAACTCCATCTGCTCCGGCGACTTCTCCGGCTCCCGCCGCTTCGAACGATTGTCATGATCGTCCATCATAGACTCGACGGCCTTGTTCTCCCAGCCGCGCGCCATGTCTACTTCCGTTCCCTCACCACGCGGAACCCAACCCACGGCCCCCTGGCGCTGGGCTCGTCCGCCATGCGGTGCGTATAGTTGGCAATCATCTGCCCGGTGCCTCCATTGCCACCGCGGAAGATGCGCATTGTGCCGCTGGCCGGACCCTTGGGGTCTTTGGCCGGGCTCTTGCCGTAGTACTCAACGTCCAACCAGTCGCCTGTCCATTCACTGGCATTGCCAAGCATGTCGTACAAACCCCATAGGTTCCCCATGCGCGCACTCGCGGCTTCCTGCAACTGGTCACCGCTGTTGGAAGACGTCCAGGCCACATCTTCCAGGTTCTTCGGATACTCTCCAGGGTCATTCGCCCGCGCGCAATACTCCCATTCTGCCTCGGTCGGCAGCCGGTAGCGGAACCCGTCCCCCAACGCATTCAGTTTCGCCAGGAACGCCTGCGTATCGTTCCAGCTCACGTTCACCTTCGGTTTGTTACTGCCGCTTGCCTTTCCGGTCATCACCGCGTTCCAATGCTTCTCCGTCACCTCGGTGCGTCCCATCTGGAATGGCTTGGAAATCTCCACCATGTGTTCCGGCTTCTGCGAGTCGTCACAGGTGTTGCACCCCATCACAAACCGGCCGGGATTGATCGCGGAGAAGTCCATCGGTATCCCGTCCAGAATGACGGCCAGGGACTCTTCCACCGGCGGCGCTACCGGTTGCGTCGGCGTAACGGCGGGCTGCGTCTGCGAAGGCGGCGTGATCGTCGTTTCTACTGGCGCTGCCTTGCCCGTCGCCACGGCCTCTCGGGGCGCTTCCGATACGGTTCCTTCCATCGTCCGCATCGTCCGCCACACCATTCCCACAATCACCATCGTCGCCAGCACCAGCATCGGCGCCACAATCCAAACCGTCGACTTCCGCTTCTCCCCCTGCCGCGCCGGCCCGCCCGTCGTAAGCGCCTCCACAAAAGCCGAACACGTCGGAAACCGCTGCGCCGGGTCCTTGCTCAGCGCAATGTGCAGTGCCCGGTCCACTCCCTCGGGCAGGTTGGGATTCAACGATCGCGCCGGTACGTGCGCTTCATTCAGTATCTTGTATGACTGCGCAATCCACGTCTCGCCCTGAAACGGCAAATGCCCCGTCAGCAGCTGATAGGCCACCACCGCCAGCGCAAACTGGTCGGACCGCCCATCCAGCGTCGCTCCCCGCACCTGCTCCGGCGACATATAGCTCAGCGTCCCCGCCGTCGCCCCTGTCGAAGGCGCCGTATGCGTGATGTTCCCCGTCGTCAGTCGCGCAATGCCGAAGTCTGCCAGCTTCACTCGGCCCATTTCGTCCAACAGAATGTTCCCCGGCTTGATGTCCCGATGAACGATTCCCGCCTGGTGCGCGGCGTCCAACGCCCAGGCCGCCTCCCGCAGGATCTGCAGCGTCCGGGCCGTGTTGCTGACATCTCCCGTCGCCAGCAATGCTTCCAGGTTTGCGCCACGCACGAACTCCATCACGATGAACGCACGGTCGCCGCTGCTGAAAAAGTCGTAAACGGCCACCGCGTGCGGATGCTGCAGTCGGGCCGCCGCGCGCGCCTCCCGCGCCAGGTACTGCTCATTCGTGTGCTTCTGCTCGGCGGTCACGCCTTCCAGCATCACGCTCTTCAACGCCACCTCACGGTCGAGTTCCGGATCGTAGGCACGGTAGACAACCCCCATGCCGCCCCGTCCCAGTTCCGTACGAATCTGATAACGCCCAATGGTGTCCATAGCGGTCCAATGTAGAGATTCCGCCGCCCATGGCAGGTCCGGCGACTGCAACGATTATAATAAGGCACACGCATGAGAAGGATCGCCGTATGGACGCTGCTTTCCGCCGCTGCGCTGTCGGGCGCCGAAGGCGATGAATTCTTCGAACGCAGGATCCGGCCCGTACTCGTCGAGAAGTGTTACGCCTGCCACAGCGCCAAGCTGCGTGAGCCGAAGGCCAACCTCCTGCTCGATTCTCGCGCCGCTCTCCGCAAGGGTGGCGACTCCGGGCCTGTCGTCCTCCCCGGCAACCCAGCCGAAAGCCGCCTGTTCAAGGCCGTCTCCTACACCGACTTTCACCTCCGCATGCCCCCCGCCGGCAAGCTGCCCGATGCCGTCATCGACGACTTTCGCGCCTGGATCGCCATGGGTGCCCCGGACCCTCGCTCCGAAGAGACCACCGTCCGCCGCGGTCCCGCCGGGGTCGATCTCGACCGCGGTCGCCGCTTCTGGGCCTTCCAGCCGCTCGCCTCGCCCCCCGTCCCCACGCCCCGCCGCTCCGATTGGGCTCGCACCGATCTGGACCGCTTCCTCCTCGCCAAACTCGAAGACAAACAACTGAGCCCCGCGCCGGAGGCATCCCGCCGCGCCTGGTTGCGCCGCGTCACCTTCGGCCTCACCGGCCTTCCCCCGACTCCCGCCGAAGTCGACGCCTTTGAAAACGACTCTTCTCCCGATCCCCATGCCCGCGTCGTCGACCGCCTGCTCGCCTCTCCCCACTACGGCGAACGCTGGGCCCGCCACTGGCTCGACCTCGTCCGCTTTGCCGAAACCAACGGCCACGAGTTCGACAACAACAAGCTCGATGCCTGGCAGTATCGCGACTACGTCATTCGGGCCTTCAATGAGGACGTTCCCTACAACGCCTTTGTCCGCGAACACATCGCCGGAGACCTCCTCCCCCAGCCCCGTCTCTCCCGTGACGGCCACAAGCTGGAGTCACCCCTCGCCACCAACTTCCTCTGGTTCGGCGAGGTCCTCAACAGCGCCACCGATTCCATCAAGTCCCGCGCCGACACTGTCGACAATCAACTTGACGTCATCGGCAAGACCTTCCTCGGCCTCACCGTCGCCTGCGCCCGCTGCCACGACCATAAGTTCGATCCCATTCCCACCCTCGACTACTACGGCATCGCCGGCATCCTCCACTCCACCGGCATGCGGGAGGCCGTCGTCGATTCCCCCTCCCGCGCCGCCGCCATCCATGCCGCCCACCTTCGCGCCACGCCTGTCCAGCGCAATCCCGGACGGTCGAAGATCCTCCTCCGCCCGGGAGATGAGCTGTGGGAAGGGTTCGACGGCTCCAATTGGGGCGATTGGTTTTCGAGCGGCGAAGCCTTCGCCGCCGGTCCCCGCGATGGCATCGCCGATTCGGCCGGGCGCGGCGCGAACGAACTCGTCGGGTCTCTCACTTCCAAGAAGTTCCGCATGCCCAAGCGTTGGGTCCACATCCGGATGAACGCAACCAAAGGCGACCGCTCCCTCGTCGAGCGCGAACCCGTCCGCGTCACCCTCGTCGCTGACGACTACAAGAGCCTTCACTACCTCGGCTCCGGCAGCGGCAACTTCGAGTGGGTCAGCCACCGCATGACGCTCCCCTTCCAGCGCATGTGCTACTTCGAGATCGTCGACCGCTCCCGCACCGGCAACGTCGCCGTCGATGCCATCGTCTTCTCCGACGAATCCACCCCGCCCGGCGTCGAAACCATCGAGCCGCCTGCCTGGCAGGACCCGGCCCCCCTTCCCGCCGCTCTGCCCGAATCCAACTTCGGCATGATCGCCTGGGATGAGTCTTCCGCCAATACCCGCCTCCACATTCGCGGAAGCCATCAGAACCTCGGTGATGAGGTGCCGCGCCACTTCCTGCAGGTCCTCTGGCGCTCCACGGACCCCCCCGCCGTCAGCGGCTCCGGCCGCCTCCAGTTTGCCGAATGGCTCACGGCCGACGCCGCCCCTCTGCTCGCCCGCGTCTATGTGAATCGCGTCTGGAAACATCATTTCGGCCACGGACTAGTCCGCACAACGGACAACTTCGGCTTGACCGGCGAGCGGCCCTCCCACCGCGAGCTCCTCGACTATCTCGCCGCCCGCTTCATCGCCGGCGGCTGGAGCACGAAGAAACTCCATCGCGACATCCTTCTCTCCTCGGCCTACCGCATGTCCTCCCGTTCCCATGCCGCCGCCGCGACAGCCGATCCCCGCAACGACCTCCTGCATCATTTTCCCGTCCGCCGCCTCGAAGCCGAAGCCGTCCGCGACGCCATGCTCGCCGTCTCCGGCGCCCTCCGCACCGATCTCTACGGGCCCAGCGTCGTTCCCCATATCAGCAAGTATCAGGATGGCCGCGGCAAGCCGAAGAGCGGCCCCCTTGATGGCGCCGGTCGCCGCAGCATCTACATCGAGGTGCGCCGCAATTTCCTCACCCCGCTCTTCCTCGCCTTCGATTACCCCCTGCCCATTTCCACCATCGGCGCCCGCGGCACCTCCACCGTCCCCTCCCAGGCGCTCATCCTGCTGAACAACGAGTTCGTCCTGCAGCAGGCCTCGCTGTGGGCCGCTCGCGTCGCCGCCGCGACCGGCGCCGGTCCCGCCGCTCAGGTGCGGCAACTCTTCCGCCAGGCCTTCGGCCGCACTCCCGAACCATGGGAATCCGATGCTGCCCTTGCTTTCCTTCGCAACGGCCGCCCGCTCGCCGACCTCGCCCACGTTCTCTTCAATTCCGCGGAGTTTCTCTATGTCGAATAGCCGCCGGCAATTCCTCTGTCGCGCCGCCAATGGCTTCGGCGGCCTCGCGTTCATGAATATGCTCGCCAGCGGCGCCGCCAAGTCCGGCATGCACCATCCCGCCAAGGCCAAGGCGGTCATCTTCCTGTTCATGGACGGTGGCCCGTCCCAGATGGACACCTTCGATCCCAAACCGCGGCTGCGCCAGGATCACGGCAAAAAACTCCCTTTCCAGCCCCCAACCACCGTCTTCAACATCAGCGACCAGATCTTCGGCTCCCCCTTCGACTTCAAGCAGTACGGCCAAAGCGGCGCCACCGTCAGCGATCTCTTCCCTCACGTCGCCACCTGCGTCGATGACCTCTGCATCATCCGCTCCATGGTCGCCGACCACTCCGAGCATACTGCCGCCAACTACTTCATCCATTCCGGCTCCGGCTTCCAGGGCCGCCCCAGCATGGGCGCCTGGGTCAACTACGGGCTCGGCAGCGAAAGCGAAAACCTTCCCGGCTTCATCGTTCTGGAGAGCGGACTCATTCCCCCCGGCGGCCTCGATTGCTTCGGCAGCGGCTTCCTTCCCGCCAGCTATCAGGGCACCTTGTTCCGCCGCGGCCAGCATCCCGTCGCCGACCTGCAGCCCCCGCCCGAACAGGCCCCCGCGCAGCGCGAAAAGCTCAGCCTCCTCGCCCGCCTCAACAAGGGCGTCGTTGAGCGCTTCGGCCAGGTCAGCGAACTCGAAGCCACCATTCAGAACTACGAACTCGCCTTCCGCATGCAGTCGGCCGTTCCCGATCTCCTCGATATCTCCAACGAGTCCGCCGCCACCAAAGAGTTATACGGACTCAACGACAAGCTCACCGAGGACTTCGGACGCGAATGCCTCATGGCCCGCCGCCTCGTCGAACGCGGTGTCCGTTTCATCGAACTGCTCACCCCCGCCCGCCCGGGCCTCGACCGCTGGGATCAGCACGCTGGCCTCGAAAAAGGCCACCGCATCAACGCCCAGTCTACCGACAAGCCCATCGCCGGTCTCCTCAAGGACCTCAAGTCCCGCGGCCTCCTCGATTCCACTCTGGTCGTCTGGGGCGGGGAATTCGGCCGTACCCCCTGCGCCCAGTTCGGCGACAAGCCGGACCTCGCCAACATCGGCCGGGATCACAATCCCTTCGGCTTCACCATGTGGATGGCCGGTGGTGGCGCCAAACCCGGTACCGTCTATGGCGCCACCGATGACTTCGGTTATTTCGCCGTTGAAAACAAGGTTCACGTGCATGATCTGCACGCCACCATGCTCCACCTGCTCGGCATCGATCACAAGCGCCTCACCTTCCGCTATAGCGGCCGCGATATGCGCCTCACCGATGTCCACGGCAACGTAATCCGCGAACTGCTCGCCTAGCTCCCCTACTTCATCCCTGCCAGCGCCGCCACGCCTGCCGCCGCGATCTGCCCGTCCTGCTGCGACGTCACCCCACTAACCCCGATCGCGCCGATGAACTGCCCGTCCACCGTCAGCGGCACTCCGCCCTCCACCGGCAGCACGTCCGGCAGCTTCAGCACCGCGTTCCGTCCTCCCGCCACCGCGTCTTCCAGCACCTTCGACGGCCGCTTCATCTTGATTGCCGTCCGCGCCTTCATCTGCGCGATATCCACCGACCCGATCTGCGTCCCGTCCATCCGCTGCAAGTACAGAAGCGAAGCGCCTTCATCCACAATGCAGATCACCACATTCCAGTTGTGCTTCTTTGCCTCGGCCTCCGCCGCCGCGACGATCTTCTTCGCCGCCTCCAGCGTCAACCCTTTCTTGCTCGCCAACTGCGCAAACCCAGGCAGCGAGGCCGCCAACAGTGTCATTGCCACAACGATTTTTCGCATGCCCATTACAGTACCAGATGCCGCCGCAGCACTTGTGCCAGCGCGGTCACCTCCCGCTTTACCTCCGCCGGCAACAGCCGCCAGTCGCAGTCCAGCACCGCCCCCGCCAGTCCGTAACCCGCGTTCCGGTTCAACCGCGACGGATAATGTTCAATCAGCCGTGCCCAGGCCTCCTGCCAGCCCATCCCCCGCAACTCTTCCACCGTCGCGACGCCCGCGCGCCGCAGCTCCGCCCCCACCGTCGGACCAATCCCGCGCGCTGCTTCTATCGGTGTCACTTCTCTTCAGTGAACAACAATCGACGGCCCGCTTGAGGAGCTTCCGTCCACCCGCCGCCGCCGCGGCGCCGCCTTGCTCTCGGTTGGCTGCGGTGGCGCCGGTGCCACCTCCTGAAACTCCACTTCCGGAGCCCCCGCCCCGGATGTCGCCGCCGCAATATACGTCCGGCGGTAGCGTAGCGTCGAGAGCGGATACATCTGCTTCGTCCGCGCCTCCAGCGCAATCGCCACGCTGCGCTCATCGCCCTCATGCACTCCCGCCGGCAGATTGAAGTACAGCGAATATCGCTGCCGCAGCCCGTTCAACGTCAACTCCAGCGCCGAGGCCGCATCCGCTGGCATCGAGTCGCCCCCCGATTCCCGCGCGATCTCATCGCTCCCGGCCCGCGACAGCCGCGGGCCAACTCCCGGCCCCCCTCGGCCCACACCTCCCGGCACCCCCGGAATCCCGATCGTCACCCCGCCCCATCGCCCCCCGTTCCCCCATCCGCCACCACCTCGCCGGCCCATCCCCCGCGGTGTCGCCGCCGGCACCAGCAACACACTCATCACCGTCTCCGCATCCCGCAACGCGCGCACCACCCCGAACGTGTCCGCCTCGTTGCCCGTCATGTCATCCGTCAACAGCACAATCGCCCGCCGCGCCTCCTTCCGCCCCTGCCTCTTCATGAACCGCGCCCCGTCGTACAACGCCCGCGTGATGTCCGTCCCGTTGTTGAACCGCTCCGTCCGCAGCACGTTCTCCAACTCCCGCCGCCCTTCCCTCGACCCCGGCCGCAGCGGCATCCGCAGTCGCGTATTCCGGTCGAACACCATCACCGCCATCCGGTCTTCTTCCCGCAGCGACGGCAGCGTGCTCTGCGCCGCAGCTGCCATCCGCTCCACATGCGGTCGCATGCTTCCGCTCACATCCACCAGAAACAGCAGGTCGATCGGCATCTCCTCCGCCGCAAAATTCTTGATCTCCCTCCCCTTGCCCTGCTCCCGCAGCACAAAGCTCTCCTTCTGCAGTCCCGTCACTGTCCGGTTGTCCTGGTCGAGCACCTGTACGTCCACCCGTACCAGCGTCGTGTCGCTGCGGAACACCAGTTCCTCAGCATCCTGTGCGGGCGCAATCCATGCGCCCAGCACGGCAATCAGTATTCGTTGACGCATAAAAATAGAAACCCGCATCCTCAGCAATGGGACGCGGGTTCCGCGGACAAAAACCGAAAAGTTCTGTAAATTTTCAGAAGGTGATCGATACCATCGCCTCAAACTGGTTCTTCCGCGATCGCGTCGACAGGCTTTCCCATGTCGGCTGCAGCCACCGCGTGAACCGGAACTCCGGTACGATCTTGATGCCGAAGTCGTCCGTGAACTGCGCACCGATCGAGCCGACGATTCCCCGTCCCATGTCCCGCGACGGCACTACCGGCTGCGTATCGAAAATCGTGTCCGCACCGACCGTCGTCTCACGGTTTGTCCGGACCCTCCGCACATCCCGGAAATTGAACCCGCCGCCGAAGAACGCTCGGTGCCCCGACGTCGTATGGTCCTTCGTGTAGCGCCGCAGCATGAACGCATAGTCCCAGTAGTTCGTGATCGACTCTTCCTGGATCGTGATATGAACGCGGTCATCAAGCGGCGTATTCGGGTTGTCGATGCCGTCGTAAGTATCGATGGTCGACGAATGCCCTGACTTGTGCATCAGCAGGCTCCCGGCGAACGCGTACTTGCCGGGCAGCCGCACCTGCGCCACGCCGCCCCACCCGATCCGGTAGCCCCGCGCCGCCGTCGTCGCGAAGCGGTCGAAATTGGTGCGCGGCGTGTCAGCGAAGTCGCCGTTCAACAGTGGAATCTGCCCCAGTACGGCCAGGCTCGCGCCCACCGATACAGGCCGCACATACCAGCGTTTCTTCAGGTCTGTCGATACCGAACTGGATCCGGTCTGGGAACTCTGCGTCTGGGAGGCCGCCTGCCCGAAAAGGCCGGCGACGAAGAGGAGGGATACGGTTAGCGAGGGAATTCCCCGGCGGAAGAAGGACATATTGCTCTTCGACTAGTGTAAGCCGTTAGCGGTGTACACTGCCATGGACTGTTTACAATGCCACCCTACACCGTTTCCACCGATCCCGCCGCCCTCGACGCCGCCTCCCTCCACGCCTCTCTTGTCCAACTCTACGCCTGCCACGCCCCCCCGGCCGCCACCTTTGCCGTCGCCCTCGCAAACTCCCTCCCGTTTGCCGCCCTCGCCGCCGATGGTTCCCTCGCCGGTTTCGTTCGCGTCGTCTCCGACCGTGCCACCTTCGCCATCCTCCGCGACGCCTTCGTCTCCGAATCCCACCGCGGACGCGGCGTCTCCCGCCTGCTCATTGAGGCCGTCGCCGCCCACCCGCAGCTGGCCGCCCTGCCCTTAACCTTTCCGGCAGGCTCCGCCCGCGGCTTCTACGAACACTGCGGTCTCCCCGTTGCCGATCTCGACGCGCCCCTGAAGCAACTCGTCCGCCCCTTATAATCTTGGGTATGGCTACGCTTGTCCAACTCGCCTCTTCCACCGCGCCTGCCCTCGATGCGTCCGTGCTGGAGCAGAAACAGGCCGCCTTATTCGCCCTGCTCAAGGATATGGGCCGCGTCATCGTCGCCTATTCCGGCGGCACCGATTCCGCCTATCTCGCCTGGGCCGCCGTCCAGGCCCTCGGCGAAAACGCCGTCGCCATCACCGCCGATTCCGCCTCCATCCCCGAGTCCCACAAACGCGACGCCGAAGACTTCGCCCGGCAGTTTCAAATTCATCACGAGTACATCGAAACCTACGAGTTTGAAAATCCAGAGTACGTTCGGAACGATAAGAACCGCTGCTTCCACTGCAAGGATGAGCTGTTCACCCGCCTCGACAAAGTCTGCGTGGAACGCGGCATTGAAAACGTCGTCTACGGCGTCAACGTCGACGATCTCGGCGACTGGCGTCCCGGACAGGGTGCCGCCAAGGCCCACAATGTAAAGGCGCCGCTCGTCGACGCCGGGCTCTCCAAGGCCGAGATTCGCGAACTCAGCCGTCTGGCCGGCCTCCCCACCTGGGATCGTCCCGCCGCCGCCTGCCTCAGTTCCCGCATCCCCTACGGCACCGAGGTCACCAAGGAACGCATCAAGATCGTCGAGGACGGCGAAGAGGCACTCAAGGCCCTCGGCTTCCGCCAGTTCCGCACCCGGTTCCACGGGGATCTCGTTCGCATCGAAGTCGCCGTCGAGGAACTCCCCAAGGCGCTCGACCCGGAGATGGCTGCCAGGTTCGTCGCCATCTTCAAACCCCTCGGCTACCACTATGTCACCCTCGACCTCCAGGGCTACCGCCAGGGATCTCTCAACGAGGCCATCGCTCGCTAGCCGGATTTATACTGGCTAGACGATGCAAATTCTGCGCCGAACGTTCCTGCAACTGCCCGCGGCAGGGCTGGCCATCGCCGCCGCGCCCGCTCACCGGATTGTCTTCCAACAGAAAGGCCGCTTCGGCGGCTGGCCCGCCAATCACGGCATGTGGGCCTGGGGAGACGAACTTGTCGCCGGTTTCGAGGCCGGCCACTTCAAGACCAATACCCAGCCCGGCCGCGAGCACGCTATTGACTACAGCAAGCCCGCTGCCCATCTGCTCGCCCGGTCCGTCGACGGCGGCGAATCCTGGACGCTCGAAGAACCGGAGACCCTGAAGGCGCCTCCCGGAACCAAGCAGGCGGGCGTTCCCTGCGCAGACGGCGGGCGCCCCATGTCCCAGAGTCCCGGCGGTTTCGATTTCACCCGCCCCGGCTTCGCCTTCACCGCCCGCATGGCCTCCATCCATACCGGACCGTCCCGCTTCTACGTCACCTTCGATAAGGCCCGCACCTGGCAGGGCCCCTTTGAGGTTCCCAACTTCGGCACTCCGGGCATCGCCGCCCGGCCTGACTATCTCATCGACGGCAAGCACCAGATGACCGTCTTCCTCACCGCCGCGAAGTCCAACCAGAAGGAGGGCCGCGTCCTCTGCGCCCGCACCACCGATGGCGCGAAGTCCTGGAAGATGCTCAGCTGGGTCTGCCCAGAGCCTCCCGGTGACGACTTCGCCATCATGCCCGCCTCCGTCCGCCTCTCCGGCAAGTCGATCCTCTCGACGATCCGCCACCGCAAGTTCATTGCCGCCTGGCGGAGCGATGACGACGGCGGCACCTGGAAAATGGTCGGCCAGCCCGTCGACGATACCGGCGGCGGCAACCCGCCCGCCCTCCTGAAACTCCCCGACGGCCGCCTCGTCCTCACCTACGGCTTCCGCAATCCTCCCTACAGCATCCGTGCCCGCGTCTCCTCCGACGAAGGCAGAACTTGGTCCAAGGACATCATGCTCCGCGACGACGGCGGCTCCTGGGATCTCGGCTACACGCGCACCGTCCAGCGGTCCGACGGAAACCTCGTCACCGTCTACTACTTCAACACCGCCAACAACACCGAACGCTTTATCGGAGCCACCATTTGGAAGCCCTAAAATCACTCGGCCTCGCTGCCCTCTTCGCCGCCGGCCTCGCTGCCCAGCCCTCTCTCACCAGCGAACTCATCTTCCCCCCCGAGCACTGGCACAACCATTCCTCCTCCATCGTCGAACTGCCCAACGGCGACTTCTTCGTCGTCTGGTTTCACGGCTCCGGCGAGCGCCAGTCGGACGATGTCAAAATCGAAGGCGCCCGCTGGCGCAAGTCTTCCCGCTCCTGGTCGCCACGCTTTGACGTCGCCGACACTCCCGGTTTCCCCGATACCAATTGCGTCGTCTGGATCGACTCGAAAAAGAAGCTCTGGCTCTTCTGGCCCGCCATCCTCGCCAACACCTGGGAGTCCGCCATCATGAAGTACCGCTACTCCACGGACTACATGCAGCCCGATGGTCCCCCCAAATGGGATTGGCAGGACAACATGCTCCTCATCCCCAAACGTATGCAGGAACGCACGCAGGAGGTGTTCGCCAAGGAGTTGAAGGACCCCGGGCCGTTCAAGGACTGGGCCACCCGCAGCATCGGACTCGCCGGCGATAAACAGTTCTCCCGTCTCGGCTGGTTCACCCGCACCCACCCGATCGAGCTGCCCTCCGGCCGCATCCTCGTCCCGCTCTACTCCGATGGTTTCTCCTTCGGGCTGATGGGCATCTCCGACGACGGCGGCAAAACCTGGCGCGCCAGCGAGCCCATCGTCGGATTCGGCAACATCCAGCCCTCCGTCGTGCGCCGCAAAAGCGGCGAACTGGTCGCCTATATGCGCGACAACGGTCCCGCCCCCAAACGCATTCTGATCAGCGTCTCCAAGGATGACGGCGAAACCTGGTCCCCGGCTGAGGACACCACCATCCCCAACCCCGGCACCAGCGTCGAAGCCATCGCCCTGCGCAACGGCCGCTGGGTCATGGCCTACAACGACCTCGAGAAGGGCCGCCACTCGCTCGCCATCTCCATGTCCGACGACGAAGGCCGCACCTGGAAGTGGACCCGCAACATGGAAAAAGGTGCCGGCCAGTATCACTATCCGTCGCTCATCCAGGCCTCAGATGGTTCCCTCCATCTCACCTACAGCGTCTTTGAAACCCGCGATGGCAAACCCGCCAAGTCCATCAAACACGTGCGCTTCAATACCGAGTGGATTGAACAGGGAGACCGCTGATGCGCCTGGCCGTCCTCCTGCTGGCGTTCTCTCTTTCCGCCGCCGCGGTCGAGTATAAGGACGGCTACGCCGACTCCAACGGCGTCCGCATTCACTATGTCACGGCCGGCTCCGGCCCGCTCGTCGTCATGGTCCATGGATTCCCTGACTTCTGGTACACCTGGCGCCACCAGATGGAGGCCCTCGCCGGCTCCTACCAGGTCGCCGCGCTCGACCTCCGCGGCTACAACCTCAGCGATAAACCGGCCGGGGAAGAGAACTACGACATGCGCCTGCTCGTCGCCGATGTCGCCGCCGTCATCCGCCACCTCGGCCAGCAGAAGGCCATCATCGTCGGCCACGACTGGGGCGGCGCCATCAGTTGGCAGTTCGCCTTCCACATGCCGCAAATGGTCGACCGCCTCGTCATCCTCAACCTTCCGCACCCCAACGGTCTCTCCCGCGAACTCGCCACCAATCCCGCCCAGCAGGCCGCCTCTGCCTATGCCCGGCGCTTTCAATCCGCCGATTCCCACAAAGCTCTCACCCCCGAACGTCTCGCCTCCTGGGTCACCGATCCTGCCGCCAAACCGAAGTACATCGAGGCTTTGCAACGCAGCGACTTCAACGCCATGATGCACTTCTACCGCCGCAACTATCCCCGCGAACCCTATGAAGCCCGCCTCGCCCCGCAGCGCATCAACGTCCCCGTCCTCATGATTCACGGCCTCAAGGACCAGGCGCTCCTCCCTCCCGCGCTCAACAACACCTGGGATTGGCTCGATGCCGACCTCACCCTCGTCACCATCCCCTCCGCCGGACACTTCGTCCAACAGGATGCTGCCACACTGGTCTCAAAAACGATAAAATCCTGGCTCAGCAGATGAAAACCTACGACGTTGTCATTGTTGGCTCCGGCGCCGCAGGCGGTACCCTCGCCGCCCACTTGGCCCGCGCCGGTGTCGATGTCGCCGTGGTTGAAGGCGGCCCCAAAATCAACACCCGGTCCGACTTCAACACCCACGCCATGCCCTGGGAGTTTGCCAACCGCCAGATCCCCCGCATGCGTCCGGGCAAGGAAGGCATGGGCAGCGAACGCGCCCGCGGCCTCGGCGGCAAGTCCCTCACCTGGAACGCCGTCGCCTGGCGCCAGTCCCACCGGGACTTCAAAGGCAGGTCCATCGAGGGCGCCGGCGAGGATTGGCCCATCGACTACGACGACCTCGCCCCCTTCTACGAACGCATCGAACGCGAAGTCGGCGTCTGCGGCAACTACGACCGCCTGCCCGATCTGCCCGACGGCGTCTTCCTCCCTCCCGTCCCCTATAAGTGCTCCGACAAACTCATCGATAAGGGCGCCCGCAAGCTCGGACTCAAGACCATCCATGTCCGCAAGGCCACCCTCAGCCGTCCCAACTTCGGCCGCCCCGCCTGCCACTTCTGCGGCAACTGCATGGCCGGCTGCGACGTCGTTGCCAAATACAACTCCTACGACGTCCACATGGTCCCCGCGCTGAAAACCGGAAAGCTCGAACTCATCCCCAACGCCGTCGTCCGCGAAGTCACCGTCAACGCCGATAACCGCGTCACCGGCGTCCGCTACATTCACCGCGAGACCAGGGCCGAAGGCGAGGTCAAGGGCAAGGTCGTCGTCGTCAGTTGCGCCTGCGTCCAATCGGTCGCGCTCCTGCAGATGTCCAAGTCCCGCCTCTATCCCACCGGCCTCGCCAACTCCTCCGGACACCTAGGCAAACACTTCATCCCCCACTTCACCGGCGGCGTCGAGGCCTTCCTCCACGGCTTGAAGGGCACCCCGCTCAAGGACGACGAGGGCTTCCTCGACCACGCCTATCTCCCCAGCTTCATGCACGAACGCAAGCGCGACTACGCCCGCAGTTTCGGCGCCCAGTTCGGCTATCAGAACCGCCGCTCCGTCGGCTGGGCGCGCGAGGTCCCCGGCATCGGCGCGGCCTATAAGCAGGGCGTCAAGGACCGCTATCCAGCCTTCGTTATCTTCAGCCCCTACGGCGAAATGATCCCCAATCCCAAGTCGTTCCTCGATCTCGACGAGTCCCGTAAGGACGAGTTCGGGCTGCCCGCCGCCCGCCGCCATGTCTGGTGGGGGCCGAACGACAGGAAGATCTTTGCCGACATGCAGCGCTGGTCCACCGAGATCCTCACTGCCGCCGGCGCCGACATCCTCAAGGTTTACACCGAACCCCGCACCAATCACGAACTCGGCGGCGCCCGCATGGGCAGCGATCCCAAAACCAGCATCGTTAACGCCCACTGCCAGACCCACGACATCCCGAATCTCTTCGTCGTCGATGGCTCCGTCTTCCCATCCGCTTCCGAAAAGAACCCCACTCACACCATCATGGCGCTCGCCGCCCGCCTCGCCGGCCACATCGCCGAACGCGGCCGCAAAGGAGAACTATGAGCGACCCTCGCCGTACTTCACTGAAGATCATCGGCACCATCGGCGCCACCTGCGCCTTCCCCTTCGCCGCCGACGAACTCTACGCGCAGCAGGAGCACACCCACACCGAAGGCGTCGCCGCCCAACTGCCCGAACCCACCTACTTCTCCAAGCAGGACTTCGCCCTCATCGCGCAGGTCGCCGAATTGATTATCCCCGCCACCGATACCCCCGGCGCCATCGCCGCCGGTGTGCCTGCTTATATCGATTTCGTTGTCAGCCGCAGCCAGCCCCAGCAGAAGCTCTTCAAGGCCGGCCTCGCCTGGCTCCGCAAACACGGCGTCTCCGAACTCGAAGCCCTCTGCGCCGCCGTCGACCGCGGCGCCGCCAGAACCCCCGAACAGCGTTGGTTCAAGGCCATGAAGTCGCTCACCTCCGATGGCTATTGGACTTCAAAGATCGGCATGGCCCAGACGCTCGGCTACAAGGGCGCCGCCATCCTGGCCGAATATCCCGAGTGCCGCGAGCATTAGCCCCGCCCCGTCACCTCATTCACTGCCAGCCACAACTCCTCCACAAGTCGCTCGCCCGCCAGCAGAACCCGCGACGCGCCAGCCCCTTCCGGCCTCCACCGCGCCACGAACCGCTCCCCCGCGAATCCGTTGAACACCGTGATGCGCGGCACCCCGCAGGCCGCCGCCACATGCTGCCCCGCCGAGTCGTAGCCAACATACAGCCGGCTCCGTCCAATCGCCGCCGCGAACGGCGCAAAGCTCCCCGACCATACGAACAGCGGCCCTCGGCACACGCTCTCGATCCGTGCCGCCCGCTCCGCCTCCGCCGTGCCCGGCGCTCCGGAGTCCAGCAGTACCTGCATCCCGCGGTCCAGCAACCCCTGTATCAGTTCGAACTCGAACTCGTCCGATACCCGCTTCGCCTCGTTCTCGCCCACCCCGAAACTCACCGCCACGTCCGCCGCCGGTACCCATTCCGGCGCCGGCGGCCGGATCCACGGTCCCGCCTCCTCTCCCAGCGTCTCCGTCACGAACGCGCGGCTCAAACCCACCAGCGAGTCCGTCTCGCCTCCCGCCGTCCGGCTTTCGAAAAACAGCGTCCGCTCCACATCCGCCAGCGGCAGCAGGCCCAATTGCGACAGCCGTGAGTCCGGATCCAGCACCAGCGTCTCTTCGTCCCGTAGCAGTGGCGCCAGGTCCAGCCCCGCCTGCAGCCGCTCGCCCAGCGTTGCCCCGCGCCCGTATCGCACTTCCAGCAGCGATACCCGTTCGTCTCCCGAGAATAGCTCGAAATTCTTCCCCGGACCGGCAAAAACCACCGCCGCCCCCGGCCACCGCCGCAGGGCGCCAGCCACGAATGTGGAGGTGATCGCCACGTCCGCCCCCAGCGTCACTCGCGACAACACCACCACACGCTTCGGCTCCAGCCGCGGCCGCGACTCCCGCAACGCCGCGTACCGCTCCACCAGTTCAGCCGCCCGGAAAACGGGCATCGCACGCTCCATCAGTCGCGAAAATACGTCCACATACGCCCGCGCCAGCCCCGCGTCGAACGCATCCGACAGCGGCTCGATCACCGACCCGAACAACTCCCCGGCCGGCAGCCCCGCCAGCGCCTCGATCGATTCCAGCCGCCGGCCTGCCCGCAGCGCTGCCAGAACCTCAGCCGAGGTATTTGCCAACGATCAACTCCAGCTTCGCCCGCGTCTCGGCCGGCACCGTCGAACGGTCAGTCAGAATCGCATGCGCCAGCGCCGATCCGCACTTGCACGCCCGCGTCTCCGGCATCGCCGCCACGGCCTCGGCCACCAGCTTCGCCGCATTGTCGGCATTCGTGTGCAACACGTGGATGATCTGCTCCACCGTCACGGCGTCGTGGCCCGGATGCCAGCAGTCGTAGTCGGTCACCATCGCCACGCTCGTGTAGCAGATCTCCGCCTCGCGTGCCAGCTTCGCCTCCTGCAGATTCGTCATCCCGATCACGTCCATGCCCCACGACCGGTATACATTGCTCTCGGCCACCGTCGAAAACGCCGGCCCTTCCATGCACAGATACGTCCCGCCAAGCTTCGCCGTGATCCCTGCCTTATCGGCCGCCTCCTTCACCAGCGGCCCCATCTCCCCGCACACCGGATGCGCCATCGAAACATGCGCCACCAGCCCGTTGCCGAAGAACGTCGAGATGCGTCCCTTCGTCCGGTCGAAGAACTGATCGGCAATCACAAAGTCCGTCGGCTTGTGCTCTTCCTTCAGCGAGCCCACCGCGCTCAGCGACAGGATCCGCTCCACTCCCAGCATCTTCATCCCGAAGATGTTGGCGCGGAAGTTCAGTTCGCTCGGGCTGATCCGGTGCCCCCGTCCGTGCCGCGGCAGAAATGCCACCTCGCGCCCCGCCAGTTTCCCGACGATATAGGCGTCCGACGGGTCGCCGAACGGCGTTTCCAGCCGCACCTCGTTCTTCTCTGTAAAGCCCGGCATGTTGTACAGGCCGCTGCCGCCGATGATTCCGATTTTCGCGTTAGGGGTGCTCATGTGCTGTCAGTTCCCGCCGCACGCTCCGTTCCCGTGCGCCGGATTTTCTAGTGTACCAATCGCGCCCTAGCGGCTCTTCAGGAGTTGCCGCGCGATCACCATTCGCTGGATTTCGCTCGTCCCCTCGCCAATCGTCATCAGCTTCACATCCCGGTAGAACTTCTCCACCGGATAGTCCTTCGTGAACCCGTAACCCCCGTGGATCTGCACCGCTTCGTTGCACACCCGCACCGCCATCTCCGACGCATACAGCTTCGCCATCGCCGATTCCCGGTTCACCGTCCGCCCCTGGTCCTTCAGCCACGCTGCCCGCATCACCAGCAGCCGTGCCGCGTCAATCTCCGTCGCCATGTCCGCCAGCTTGAACTGGATCGCCTGGAACTCGCTGATGAACCGCCCGAACTGTTTCCGCTGCTTCGCGTACTGCAGCGCGGCCTCGAAGGCGCCCTGCGCGATCCCCACCGAAAGCGCCGCAATCGATATCCGCCCGCCGTCCAGTATCCGCAACGCGTCGATGAACCCCTCGCCCGCCTCCCCCAGCAGCGCCTCCGCCGGCACACGGCAATTCGTGAAGATCACCTCCCCCGTGTCCGACGCCCGCATCCCAAGCTTGTCTTCTTTTTTACCCGGACGAAATCCCGCCGTCCCCGCCTCCACCAGAAACGCCGATATCCCGTGGTGCGACTTGCTCCGGTCCGTCGCCGCCATCGCCACGCACAGCTGCGCATAATGGGCGTTCGTCGTGAACGTCTTCGCTCCGTTGATCACCCACCCATCCCCATCGGCCACCGCCGACGTCCGCGTCCCGCCCGCATCGCTGCCCGCCTCCGGCTCCGTCAACGACCAGCTTCCCAGCCACTCCCCCGTTGCCAGCCGCGGCAGATACTTCCGCTTCTGCTCCTCGCTTCCCGCCACGTACAGGTGATTCGAGCACAGCGACGTATGTGCCGCCACGATCAGCGCTACCGATGGATCCACCCGCGCCAGCTCTTCCACCACCAGCGCGTACTCAATGTAGCCGTACCCGGCCCCGCCATACTCTTCCGGAAAGATGGTGCCCATCAGCCCCATCTCCCCGCACTTGCCCGTCACCGCCGCCGGAAACTCCGATCGCTCGTCCCACTCCCGCACGTGCGGCGCAATTTCCGCCTCCGCGAATTCACGCACCGCCCGCTGCAACTGCTGTTGTTCGTCCGTGTACGAGAACTCCATGCGGGGCCTCCGCGCCTCTTCAGACCATCTCTTCCTTCGCCGCGTCCCAGCGGATCGTCCGGCCCTGCCGGTAACTCTCCACCGCCATCCGGCATGCCACCGAAATCCGGAATCCCACCTCGAACGGGCAGTTCGGTTCCTTCCCGCTCCTGGCGCTCTCGAAGAAGTTCTCCATGTGCGCGTTCGGATTCGTCTTCGTCATCCCAACCTTCTCGGCGCCCTGCGGACGGTTCACCTTCTGCGGCCAGTACCGCACCTGGTTGGCCCGCGTGATCGTGCCCTCCGTTCCCAGGCAGTCTTCGGCGAACCCGCGCCGGTCGTTCCCGAACCCCGATACCCACGTGAACAGCACATCGTCGGGATGCTCCATCGTCACCGTCATCGTGTCCGGCACTTCCCGCCCGTCTTTCCAGATGTACAGGCCCCCCGTCATGTTCACCTGCCGCGGAATCTGCAGCCCCAGCAACTTGTACCAGATACTCAGGTTGTGGCACATGTTCTCATATACATTGCCGCCCGAGTAATCCCAGTAAAACCGCCAGTTGATGTAACGGTTCGGGTCAAACTCCCTCTTCGGCGCGTCGCCCAGGAACTTATTCCAGAGGATATTCTCGCTCGTCATGTCCGGGTATACCGGCCGCGCCCACTGCGGCTTGCCCACCGGCGTGTTCCGCCAGTGGTCGGCCACAATCGCCGTAATCTTCCCCATCCCGCCTTCCTTCAGCCACGCCTTCGCGTCCTCTACCATCCCCGTTGAAACATGCTGGTGCCCGATCGCCACCGTCAGCTTCCGGTTCTTGTCGTAGGCCGCCCGCATCGCCTTGGCGTGCTCCGGGTTGAACGCCATCGTCTTTTCCTGGTACACATGCTTGCCGGCCTCGATCGAGGCCACAAAGTGCTCTTTGTGCAGGTGCTGCGGCGTCGCGATCAACACTGCGTCTATCGACTTATCGTCCAGCATGTACCGGTAGTCCATGTACGTCTTCGCCGACGGCGCCACCTTCTTGCCCGCCTCCAGCCGCGCCGTGTACACGTCGCAGAACGCGGCCATCTCCACATTGGCGCACTTCATCGCCTGGTGCACCAGCTCCATGCCGCGCGCCCCCGGCCCGATGATGCCCACCCGGATCTTGTCATTGGCTCCTAGGACACGGCTCGATGGCTGTGCCGCCGCGGCGAGTCCGGTTGCGACGTTACCCAAAAAATTCCTGCGGGAATGCATGATTCTGCCTATTTTATACCGCGAACGCGTCGAGCAGTGCCTGCCGCATCACCCGCTCGTCCGGGTCCTTGCCCGTCCATAGTTGAAATCCGGTCACGCCCTGATAGACGAGCATCGACAGCCCGTCCAGTACCGCCAGCCCCCGCCGCCGCGCCGCCCGCAACAGTGCCGTCTCCGGCGGATTGAACACCGCGTCGCACACCAGGCAACTCTCATCGGCCGTCGCCAACTCCACCGCCGGCATCGCGTCCACATCCGGATACAGGCCGATCGAGGTCGCGTTCACCAGCACGTCCGCCCAGTCCGGCACCGCATACACTCCCTCCCACGCCGCGAACCGGATCGGCCCTCCCGTCTTCTTTGCCAGGTCCAGCACCATTCCCTCGCCCCGTTCCACGCTCCGGTTCACCACAAGCAGGTCCGACACGCCCGCCAGCAGCAACTCCGTCGCAATCGCCCGCGCCGCGCCACCCGCCCCCAGCAGCACCACCCTCCGCCCAGCCGGCTCCACTCCGGCGTCCTGCCGCACGCCCCGCAGAAAACCCTTCCCGTCCGTGTTCTCCCCGATGAACCGGTCCCCCTCGCGCCGCACCGTGTTTACCGCCCCGATCACCGCCGCCTCCCGCGACACCCCGTCCAGCAGGCCCGTCACCGCCACCTTGTGCGGGATCGTCAGGTTCAATCCCTGAAAACCCATCGCCTTCGCCCCGGCCACCGCCTCCGCCAGTCCCTCCGGCGCCACCTCCACCGTCAGGTATCGCCACGCCAGCCCCGCTTGCCGGAACGCCGCTTCCTGCATCTCGCCGGTCGGGTTCTCCGCCACCGGTTGACCAAAACAGGCCACCAACTCGGCCTTGAAGTTTTTCGACATGGTTCCGGAGATTCTATCAGGCCTCCGCAGCCGCCATTACTGTTTCGGCGGCTCTTCCGTTGTCTGGTCCGGTGCCAGAGGCTCCGGTGTATCGAACGTGATCGACGTATCGGCGCCGAACTTCCGGTACAGCCGAAACTCCACTTCGTTCTTAACGAGGTCCTTGCCCGACCGCATCCGCACCTCAGCCCGCAGCGGCAGCATGAACTTCGCTCCGGAGATGTCCATGCTGTCATAATCCAGCACCGTCGTCGCCATCTGGATCGGAAAACTCGGCGGCAGGTCCGCCTCCAGCGTAATCCGCGACACCTCCAGCGAATCCCGGTCAATGTAGATCAATCCCCGGTAGCCCGGCGTCGTGATGTCAGTCCGCTGATAGGACACCGTCCACTTCGAATTCGGCTGCGCCACGTAGTACGAGTACACGTGGTTCCGCTTCCCGCGCAGCGTTCCCCAGCGCTGCCATTCAAAACGCGCCTGCGTCTGTTCTTCGAACAACTCCCGCATCATCGTGCCGAACTCGCCCGACGACGTCGCCCCGTCCAGCCGCTGGTACGGCACATCCACCATCCGCCCGTTGATGGTGATCACCTTATAGTCTTCCTTCTGCTCAAAGAATGACAGCCGCGTCGTGATCGTATCCGCGTTCCGCCAGAACTCCAGCCCCGACGGGTCCACGTACCGCCGCGTCACCTGCGTGCAGATGAAGTCCGGCAGCCGTTTCGAATACCCCAGCGCGTACTCCCGCGCCGATTCGATAATCCGCTTCTGCTCCGCGGCCGACGGCGGCGGTATCACCGGCCCAACCGGCCTCGCCCCCACCGTTACCTTCGCCGGCGCCGCCGGCAGGTCCTTCGTCAGCGTCAGCAGGTCCCGCAGCGCCTCCACCGTCCGTGGACCCACGTTCATCGTCGATAGCTCTTCAAACGTCCCCGCGTCCAGCCGCTGCGTCAGCTTCGACTTCCGCAGAAAATCCGCCACCTGCTTGTCCGGCTGATGCAGGTCCACCGACGACTTCAGGAACGACCGCAGCTGGTCCACGCTCATCCGCGTCTGCGCCACCACCGGCAACGCCGCCAGCACCACGATTGCCATCCACCGCATAGTCTATTGACGCTTCTTCCGGCCCGTTTGTTGCGGCGTTTTCGCCGCCCCCAGCGTCTTCTCGATCGCCGCCGCCGCCAGCGGCCCCATCACCCGGTACCCCTCGCTGTTCGGGTGCAGCCCGTCGTTTGCCAGTTCCGCCTTCAACTGCCCCGTTGCGTCCACCATCGCATCAAAGTAGTTCAGATACGTGAATCCCCGCCGCTGGCACATCTGGGCAATGTACTGGTTCAGCTCCTTGATCACCCCGTTCGGCCGCGTCCGCGTCATTTCGAACCGCGGATTCTTGTCTTTGTGATGATCCGATGTCGGCAGGATCGAGGCGAAGATGCACTTGATTCCATGCTTCTCCGCCAGGTCGGCGATCATCTTCAGGTTGTTCTGGATCGTCTCGACGCTCACGCCCCGCGCAATATCATTTGTCCCGGCCAGCACCACCATCGCCGCCGGCTTGTTGTTCAACACATCGGCCTGCATCCGGCCCAGCATCTCCCCCGTTATCTGGCCCGAAATGCCCCGATTCACAAAATCCTTCCCCGGAAAGTACTCGTTCAACCGCCAGCCGTCGGTGATCGAATCTCCCAGAAACACCACCCGCTGCGGCGTCGCCGCGCCAATCGTCTTGTTCGCTTCCGCATACCGCCGCAGGTTGTCCCGGTCCGCACCACGCAGTTGCGTCTCCGTCTGCTGCAGCATCGCCCGGAAGTGGATCTCCAGCCGCTCCACCCCCTCCCGCAGTTCGGCCATCTGCTGCCGCCCTGTCGCGTTCCCCGGATACGCCTTCGGCAGTCCGTCGGCCAACGCCAGGTACGCCCGCGCGTCCGTCAGCAGCGCGTAGGCGGTGGAGATCGTCAGCCGCCCGGCAATCTTGATCGCGTTGTTGTCCTGCTTCAGATTCTCCAGAATCGGAACCGCCGCCCGCGCCAGCCCTGGCGCCGTCACCGCCGTCGAATCCGCCAGTTGCAGCAGCCGCTCGGCCAGTTGCGCCGCCTCGCCCGTTGGCATCAGTTCGCCCTGCGCCGCCAGCGGCACGCACATCGCCATCAACACAATCCAGCGCTTCATTTCCTCATTCCCTCCGTCGGCGGATCCACTTTATCCAGTTGGAACGTCACCGTGCCGATATGGATCCGCATCCGCACCTGCACCTGCAGCGGCAGCCGTCGCGCGTCGTCGCTGATCCAGATCAGTAGCCGTGCGCTCCGCTTGAACAGAATATCGTTGAACAGAAACGCCTCGTACCGGATCGCCTGAAACGTCCCAACCTTCGTCGATATCTTCTCCCGCTCATGCGCCTCCACCCGCGCCTGCGCGAACTTCTTCCCGTCGCTGATCGGGATCGTCACCGATTGCCCCGGCTGCAGATCCTTCATCGCACGCAGCTTTCCCAGCGCCGCCACCACGTCATGCACGCACGCCGGCACGTCCAGCTCCCGCTCCAGCAGCGTCTCGTTCTTCTTCACGTCCTTTTCCAGGTAGAACGACTTCCGCCCTTCCCACCTCGTGTTCGTCTCCCGCTTCCGGCTCCCCTCTTCCGATTGCAGCCGGTAACGCTCCGCGCACAGCTCCCCGTTCCCGCTTACCTCGTATAGGTCATTCACCCGGTACAGCCGGCTCACCAGCCCCGCCGAGTACACCTTCAACTGCCCCTGAAACCCCGCCGGCCCATGGGTCCACGTCAGGTCCGTGCGCCCGGCGTTGATCAGCCGCCATTCCACCTGATACGAAAACGTCTCTTTGGTTTGGGATTGGAGCGCCGCTACGGTCAGCAGGAAGATGCTCAGAAGGCGCGCATGGAGCATGAACGTTTGAGTTTGCCACACTTTCATTGCCGCCGCAGGACACGGCCCGGCCGCGCCGTGTTCGGCGCGCCATCCTCCACTGTCACCGTCCCGTTCACCACCACGTAATCAAATCCCGTGCTGTACTGGTGCGGCTTGTTGAACTCCGCCCGGTCCTGCACCCGCGCCGGATCGAACAGCACCAGATCCGCCGCCAGCCCCTCCCGAATCAACCCCCGGTCCCGCAGTCCAAACGTCCGTGCGGGAAGGGAAGTCATCTTCCGGATCGCCTCCTCCAGCCGCAGCACCCCACGCTCCCGCACATATTTCGCCAGCACCCGCGCATTCGTTCCATAGTTCCTCGGATGCGGCACCGCTTCCCCAAACGGCACCAGGATCGCGTCGCTTGCAATCGCCGTCAGCGGATGCCGCATAATCCGGTCCACATCCGCGTCACTCATCACGTGGTAAACGATATACGGCCTCCCCTGCAACCGCATATCGATCAGCGTCTCGATCTCATTCGCCAGCGTCTTCGCCTTCCCCTTCGCCACGTTGATCTCGCTGATCGACTTGCCCTCCAATGTCCGGTCCGCCGGAAAATCCGCTATGTAGGCAAACGAGTAATCCGCCTGCCCCTGCCGCAGCGTCGCCTCCTCGGCCATCTGCTTGGCGATCCGCCGCCGGCTCGCCTTCGTCCGCAACCGCTCCTGAATCGCCGACGGGCCGTCCGCCAGCACCTCCCGCGGGAAAAAGATGTCAATCGTCGCGCTCGCCGCCGTATACGGGTACTGGTCCACCACCACGTCCAGCCCCTCCTTCCGCGCCTCCTCCACCATCGCCAGCGTCTTCTTCGAGTTGTCCCAGTGCCGCCGGTCAATAATCTTGAAATGGGAGATCTGCACCGGCATCGCCGCCTCTCTCCCAATCGTCACCGCCTCCCGGATCGCCTCCTCCACCGTCACTCCCTCATCCCGCATATGCGTGGCGTACACCCCGCCGAACGGCGCCGCCGCCTTGGCCAGTTCCGACACCTCCCGCGTCCGCGAATAGATCCCCGGCACATACCACAGCCCCGTCGAAAATCCCACCGCTCCGTCCCGCATCCCCTCCGCCACCAGCGCCTTCATCTTCTCCATCTCCGCCGCCGTCGGCGCACGGTTCGCCGTTCCCATCGCAGCCGTCCGCACCGAGTTGTGCCCGATCAGCGCCGCAATGTTGATCCCCGTTCGCTCCTTCTCCAGCCGCCCGAAGAACTCCTGCAAATCTGTTGCCGAGTTCCCGCAGTTCCCCGTCACCACGCTCGTCACGCCGTCGAGCAAAAACGCATCCGCCCGCGGAATCGTGAAGATCGCCCGCTCAATATGCGTGTGCACATCGATGAATCCAGGCGCCAGCACCCGCTCCCGCGCCTCGATCACACGGTCCGCCGTCGCCGTCCGCAGCGTCCCCACCTTCGCAATCCGCCCGTCCTTCACCCCCACGTCCGCCAGGAACCAGGGGTTGCCGGACCCGTCCACCACCCGCGCATTCCGGATCAGAATCTCGAAATCAGCCGCGACCGCCCAGCCGGCCGTGACCAGTAGAACCAATGACAGGAGTCGTATCATTAGTTCTCACTCTACCGCCAGTTCTGCCCGCACGGGGAACGCCCGGCTCTCCGCCAGGTCTCTACACAACAAAAAGCCCCCTCGCGAGTCGGGGGGCTAAACTACCGCGATGGGTTCCGGGCGGACTTCGAAACGGATGCCGGTAAACGGCTTTCCGGTGTCGTCTAGGGTCACCGACTCGGTCAACAGACTGTGCCGCGTGGGACGGAGGACGATTTCAAGAGTGCGCACCGTAGGTTCGGACGCCGAGGACAGCGACACCGAATACTCGCCTGCACAGTCCGTCCCGGTCAGGCTGCTCACTACCCCGGTCTGGGTCCCGTCGAAGTTCATGAACAGCGCCGCATGGATCGGCAGATGGGGGTGTTCGGTATAGAGGAGCATTTCGCTCATCGGGCCGCGCCACCGGTCGGTAGCAATGTCGGTTAGGTACATTTGGGAAAGAGGACTGGATTGGTCCTCACTACATAGACGCGAAATTGGGGGCGGTTCGGACCATTTATTTTGCATACACTGCATTAAGTCTTCTTTACGTCAGATCGGCCGAATGGCGCGATTTCGATAGAGGCAGCCTCCCTGCCTACTCCGTCCGCGTCAGCCCCGCCTTGGCCAGAAACGCCACGATCGCCGCATACGCATCCTGTGTCGCCTGCACCCCGAATCCTCCATGTTTGCCGCCCTTTACCGTCACAAGTTCATTCGATACCTTCGCCCGGTTCAGCCCCTCATGCAGCTGCACCGCATGGGCGTACGGCACCGTCGGGTCGGCGTCGCCATGAATGCTGATCACCGGCGGAAGTCCCTCCCGCACATACGTCAGCGGCGAAACACGGCGCGCCACCTCCTTCCGGTTCTCAAGCGACCCCAGCCACTTCACCGCGTACGCCTTCTGGTTCACACCGTCCAGCAGATCCCCCACGTCCGTGATCCCGTACCAGTTCACAATCGCGGCAACCTTTAACTCCTCCGGTCCCGGACACTGCCGGTCCAACTCCGCCGTTGCCGGCGTCATCCCCGTCGTCAATGCCAGGTGCCCGCCCGCCGAATGGCCCATCGTCACCAGCCGGGCCGGGTCAATGTTGTACTGCCGCGCATTCCGGATCACCCACCGCAGCGCGCACAGGCAATCCTCCACCGCCGCCGGTGCCAGTGACACCGAACTCGGCCGGTACTCCACGTTTACCACATTCCATCCCATGTGCAGAAACGGCAGAAACCAGTGCGAATAGTGGTCCTTCGACGGGCCTCCCTGCCAGCCCCCGCCGTGAATATAGATAAGCGTCGCGTTCGGTTTCGCCAAGCCCTGGTAATGATAAACGTCGAGCTTCGCCTCAAATCCGTTCGCGGTCTGATACGTGATGTTCGGCGTAATCCGGTACCGCTCCATCCGTTCCACCGCCGCGCGCATCTCCGGCGGCAGCGGACTCTGCCCCCGCACACCGCACCCCAGCACACACAATACGGCCAGTATCACCCGCATCGTCTTCCTCCTATCCCACCAACCGGAAATGCGCCCGGAACCGGCGCTTGCCAGGGTCGAACGGGTCGTCGAAGTCCTCGAAGCTCGCCGCCTCCCCGAACGGCGCCAGGTCCCCCCGCGTTAACGGATAGGGCAATTCTCCCGGCGGGTCCTGCTCGTCCCGGCCGCGGCAGATGATCAGAATCTCCCGCGTCAGCTCCCGAAGTTTCTCCACCGCCCCCGCCCGGAACTCCGCCGGCATCGCCTGCAGCGTGTAGATCTCCACCGTCAGGTCGAACCGCCCCTCGAACTCCAGCAGATTCGCCGTCTCGTACCGTACCTTCGACTCTGGAAACCGCTCCCGGCACCACGCAATCGCCGTCGGTGACAGATCAATCGCCGTTACCTCCGCGCCCCGCCCCGCCACGTACTCCGCATCGTCACCCAGTCCGCATCCCGTCACCAGCACCCGCATCCCGGGGCGGGGAAGCCCAGTCCGTTCACACCACGCTACCAGATGCGGATTCGGCGCCCGGTCCGCCCACGGGATCGTCTCAAAATCGCCTTCCGCCTTCCGGTAAAGCGATTCAAACCATCCCAGCGGATCCCCCGCCGCATAGTGCTGCCTCGCCAGTTCGCGGGCCAGATCGCGCTTCTCGTCCATTCCCTCTACTTTGGCACCGCCACCAGCTCAATCGCAAAACTCGCATCCATCGACGGCAACCCCTCAAACAGCAGCAGCGTGCTCGCCGGCGGCTTCGCCTTGTCGTAGTAGTCGAACCGCACCGCACGGATCTTCGCCGTCACCGCATTGCTCAGCGAATAAAGGCTCGAAAACGCGACGTGTTTCATCGACGATCCCGCCCCCTCCAGGCTCTTCGCAATCCGCTGGAACGCCAACTGCACGTCGGAATCCTCCGCCCGGAACGCCAGTTGCGTCCCCGTTAGGATCACCTTCTCCGCCCCAATCAGCGCCGCCTTGGAATACGCCGGCGATGGATTCATCTCCGGTGGGTTCAACATCGTCAATCCCTCGGCCGGCTTCCGCCGCAGCCGCGCCACCCCCTCGCACTCGGCCAGCGCCGTCGTGTGGAGCCGCTGCGCCTGTACCGCCGTCAGCACCGCACCCGGAAACGCCGCCGTCACCTTCGTCCGCACCGTCCCTACCGAATCGAGCGACGATAACAGGCACGTCACCCGCAGCATATCGGCCGGCTCCGCGCTCGCCAGTTTCGCCGCCTTTCCCAGGTCCTGCAGCGCCTTGTCCAACGGCGCCTCTATCGCCTCCGCCCCGCCAGGCCCGTTCCCACCCATCCCGCTCAGGAAGATCAACCCGTTCGGATTCACCGCCTTCTTTGCCGCCACCGCCGCCTCCAACACCACCTGCGCCCCCTCCATCGGCAGCATCCCCACTTGAATCGTCGCCACCGCTGGAATCGGCTGGTGCTTATCGGAAAACGTCTCGGCCACTATTGCCGGCACCCGCCGTTGGTCCCCCGTCCCCGCTACGAACGCCCGGATCTTCACGATCGGCCGCCCCCCCGCCTGCGACCGAAGCGACTTCAACGCATCCTTTACCTGTTGCGACAGTAGCCCCTTCGCCGACAGCGGTGACACCAGATACTCCAGCCGCGCCGTATCCACCGTCACCGCCGCCGGCGGATCCGGTATCGCCTCCAGCGTCTGCGTCACCTCTTCCTCGGACTTCTTTTTCTTCTTCTGCGCCTCGAGCGCCGCGGGCAGAAGAGTGACCAACACGAGAAGGGATAGAGCAGTTCGCATGATGCGTTCCTGATTTTATCAACCCGAGAAAAAAATCGCCGCGCGAGCCTTCTTGACTCGCGCGGCAGGGCACAGGTGGCCGTGGCCCCCGCACCTGGCTTGGTTCGCCTTCGGAGAAACGCTTCAGTTCGACCGCGGCGCCAGCCGCCGCCGCGCGAATACGATCAATCCACTCCCGATCAGCAGTTGTAGCGCCGTCCCCGGCTCCGGAATCTCATTGCCCGGCGGCGGGGGCGGCGGCGCCGCGAAACTCGCCGTCGCGATGTCATCGATCACCACATACCGGTTCAGGTCGTTGATGAAGATGTCCACCTGCGAAAAAGTCTGCGTGTCGCTCGTCACGCCGAAAAACGCCCACGTCGGCTGCTGCAGCGACGTTAGATTCACCGCGTCCATTCCCTGCGGCGCTACCGTCACGCTTCCCGGCGCGCCTCCGTATCCACCCACCCCGTAGTTGAACCCGAACGCACTCACTGGCGCCGCGAATATCACCCGCAGATACACCGTCGACGTGCTCGACGTCTTGTCCGCGCTCCGCACAATCGTCCCGCTGTTCCACTCATACCACGTCTGCGAACTGTTCGGATTCGCCTGCGTCGCTTCGTAGTAGGTCCCGAAGCTGCTGTCGATGATGCCGATAATCTGCAGTTCCGTCGTCGTCAGCCCCGCCGACGTATAGTGCCCCAGTGCCGTCCCCACCGCCAGGTCGCCCCCATTGAAGTTGGACAACCCCACCACTACGTTCTCCCAGTTGCTGCGGTCGGAGAACGTCAACGTTGCGCCATGCAAGATTCCCCCGGCCCACAACAGCAGCCCGGCGGCAAGTAACCTTCGTTTCATCTGGATTCCTCTCTGTGCGACCACGCAGAAATACTTCGATCCGGACCACGCATGCGGCCCTGCCGGTTTCTCATCTGTCGCTTCACTAGAGGAGTAAGGAACTGCTTGAGATTTTCTCTCCAAACCCTCGGTAGGTTTGTCCCTTAAAACAAACCTATTGCAGGGATTTCCGTATGACTCCCAGGTACCGCGCCACCTCTTTTTCCACCACCGCCGGCACCAGCGTCAGCGGCGTCCGGTTCCGCACCACCAGCCTCCCGTTCACCATCACGTCGCTCACATCGGACGCCTTCAGCGCGTAAACCAGCTGCGAATACACCTGGAACATCGGCCACGCGTTCGGCCGGTCCAGCCTCACCGCGATCACGTCCGCCCGCTTCCCTACTTCCAGAGATCCAATTTCCTTCTCCATTCCCAGCGCCCGCGCCCCCCCGATCGTCGCCATCCGGAACGCCTCTTCCGCCGGCAGCGCCTCCGGGTCCATCGTCGTCACCTTCTGCAGCTTCGCCGCCAGGTCCATCTCTTCAAACAGGTTGAAATCGTTGTTCGATCCCGCCGGCCCGTCCGGCCCCAAACCCAGCGCCACGCCCCGCTTCAGCAGCTTCCCCAGCGGCGCCACCCCGCTCGCCAGCTTCATATTGCTCGACGGACAATGCGCCACCCCCACCCCCTTCTCCGCCAGCGTCGCCACGTCCGCATCCGTCAGCCACACCCCGTGCGCCGCCACCGTCCGCCCGTCAAACACGCCCAGCCGCGCCAGCGCCTCCACCGGCGTCATCCCCCGCTTCTCCCGGCTCTCGTCAAACTCCCGCTTCGTCTCCGCCACGTGGATCAGCAGCGGCGCCCCATACCGGTTCGCCAGCGCCCGTGTTGCCCGCAGCGTCTCGTCGCTGTTCGTGTACAGCGCATGCGGCGCCACCGCCGCCGTGATCAGCCGGTGCCCCGCAAATCGTTTCAGAAATGCCTCCGCCCGCTCCAGCGCCGCTTGCGGCGTCTTCGCATCCGGCACCGGGAAGCCGATCACCGTCTGCCCCAACACCCCTCGCATCCCCGCCTCCGCTGTCGCCTCCGCAATCACCTCTTCGAAGTAGTACATGTCCGTGTACGTCGTCGTCCCGCCCAGCAGCATCTCCATCACCGCCAGCCGCGTCCCGGCCCGCACGAACTCCGGCGTCACATTCCGCGCCTCCGCCGGAAAGATGTACTTCTCCAGCCACTCCTGCAGCCGCAGGTCGTCGGCGATTCCCCGGAATAGGCTCATCGGCGCATGCGTGTGCGTGTTGATCAGCCCCGGCGTCAGCAGCGCATCCGGCCGGTCGATTCGCCGTTTCGCCTTGTACTGCCGGTCGATCTCCCCGCGCGGCCCCACCGCCACGATCCGCTCCCCCTTCACCGCCACTGCCCCGCTTTCGATGATCCGCCCGCCCGCGTCCATCGTCACCACCTGCCGCCCGCTCAGGATGTAATCCACCGGCTCGGCCCCCCGCGCCAGCCCCGCCACCAACAACAGTACGCTAACCCAGCAACGATTCATCGAACGCATCCGGCAGCAGCTCCTTCATCCTGTATTCCCTCGTCCGCCCCTCCAGGTTCCCCAGCGTCACCGCTACGTCCCCGCAGAACTCCCACAGAATCTGCCGGCACGCCCCGCACGGCGGCGTCAGCCGCTCCGTGTCCGCGCACACCGCTATCCGCCGGAACTCCCCCGGCCGCACCCCCTCACTCATCGCCTTCCATACCGCTACCCGTTCCGCGCACACCGTCAACCCGTAGCTGGCATTCTCCACATTGCAGCCCGTGAACACGCGCCCGTCCATCGTCTCCACCGCCGCGCCCACCCGGAACTGCGAATACGGCGCGTGCGCGTTCTCCCTCGCCGCCTGCGCCGCTGCCACTAGCGCGTCCATCGCCTATCCCTTCAACTGCGGAATCACGGCCTTCAACAGCGCCGTGAACCGGTTGCGCACCTGCCGCCCCGTCTCCAGCACCTCTTCGTGGTCGATCTTCTGGTCCAGCACGCCCGCCGCCATGTTCGTCACGCAGCTGATCGCCAGCACCTTCATCCCCATGTGGTTGGCCGCCAGCACCTCCGGCACCGTCGACATCCCCACCAGGTCCGCCCCGATCGTCCGCAGATACCGGATCTCCGCCGGCGTCTCATAGTTCGGCCCCGCCAGCGCCGCATACACCCCCTCGGCCAGATGAAAACCCAGCCCCTTCGCCGCCTCGCGCGCAATTGCCCGGTAGGCGATCGAATACCCCTCCGTCATGTCCGGAAACCGCGGCCCCCAATGATCGTCGTTCGGCCCCGTCAGCGGGTTCGCTCCCTGCAGGTTCACATGGTCGGAGATCGCCACCAGCGCCCCCTGGCTGTAGCTGAGGTTGATGCCCCCCGCCGCGTTCGTCACCACCAGCGAATGCGCCCCCAACGAGCCCATCACCCGTGTCCCGAACGCCGCCTGCTGCGCCGAATACCCTTCATACAGGTGCGCCCGCCCCGATAGCACCACCACCGCCTGTTCCCCCACGTACCCCGCCACCAGCTTTCCCGCATGGCCCACTGCCGTCGACGCCGGCCAGTGCGGCAGCTCCGCATACGGCACCGTCACCGCCTCCCGCAACTCCTCGGCATATGCGCCCAGCCCGCTGCCCAGAATCACGCCCACCGCCGGCCGGATCCCAGTCTTCGATACGATCGCCGCCGCCGCCGTGTCCACCATCAGTCGCTGATTCATAGTAGTAGCCCTGCTATACAGGCTGACATGAAATTGGCCAGCGTACCAGCCGCCACCGCCCGCAGGCCCAGCCGCGCCAGGTCGCTCTTCCGTGACGGCACCAGCGCCCCGATTCCCCCCACCTGTATCGCAATCGACGAAAAGTTCGCAAACCCGCACAGCGCGAACGTCGCAATCACGAAGGACTTCGGATCCAGCTGGCTCTTCAGCGGGCCCAGATTCAGAAAGGCCACGAACTCGTTCAACACCAGCCGCGTCCCCAACAGATTGCCCACCTCCGCCGCGTCTTTCCATGACACGCCCAACAGCCACGCAATCGGCGCGAACACCAGTCCGAACAGCTTCTGCATCGACTCCGGCACGAACGGCGCCCAGCCGTGTATCCACCCCATCACCCCGTTCACCATCGCAATCAGCGCCAGAAACGCAATCAACATTCCCCCGATGTTCAGTGCCAGTTGCAGCCCGTCCCCGGCGCCCCGCGCCGCCGCGTCGATCACGTTCACCCCAGGCTTCTCGATCTCGATCTTCACATCCCCCGCCGTCTGCGGCTCCTCCGTCTCCGGGATAAACATCTTCGCCAGCAGGATCGTCGCCGGCGCCGTCATGATCACCGCCGTCAGTAAGTGCGTGATCTCAACCCCCGCTATCTTTACATAGGCCGCCATCACCGCTCCCGATACATGCGCCATCCCGCTCGTCATGATCGTGAATAACTCCGACCGCGTCAGCCCCGCCAGAAACGGACGGATCGTCAACGGCGCCTCCGTCTGGCCCATGAAGATACTCGCCGCCACGCACGTCGACTCCGCCCCGCTCGCGCCCATAATCCGGCGCATCGCAATCGCCATCCCCTTGATCACCACCTGCATCACGCCGAAGTAATACAGCACCGCAAACAGCGCCGCAATGAAGATCACAATCGGCAGCACCTGAAACGCGAACACCACGCCATACGGACCACCCTTGCTGCCCAGCGGCCCGAACAGGAACTTACTTCCCTCTTCCGCGTACTCCAACAGCGCGTTCACCGCCAGGCTCGCCGCCTGAAACGCGAATCCCAGATTGGTCTTTAACACCAGAAACGCCAGCGCGAACTGCGTTCCCAGCCCCCAAAGCAGAAGCCGTGGCTGTATCTTCGTCCGGTCGGCCGAAAAAAGATACGCCACGGCTAATATCGCCACCAGTCCCAAAAGACCGGTAAACCGCTCCATAGGACCTCCTCGACTTACTGGCGCTTAGCTGACCACTTCCAGAATCAGCTCTCGGTCTTCCGGCGCCGAGGCCGAAATCCGGAACGCATCTTCCACCAGCTCTGCCGCCTCTTCCACGTTCGTCTCGTCGCGGTAGTACAGCCGGCACAACACCGTGTTGCTGTCCACCTTCGCGCCGATCTTCACATCGAGGATCACGCCCACCGCCGGGTCAATCGCGTCTTCCTTCCGTGCCCGGCCCGCGCCGATCAACGTCGCCGCCTGTCCAATCAGTTGGGCGTCGATGCCGGCCACATATCCGCCGCGCGGTGTCGCGATCTCCCGCATCCCCGTCGCGTTCGGCAGCATGTCGAAGCGGTCCAGCACCAGCGGATTCCCGCCCTGCGCCGCAATCACTTCCTTGAACTTCCGGAACCCGGAACCGTCCAGCAGCTTCGTCTGCGCCAGTTCCCGCGCCTCGTCGATCGTCGCGGTCACCTTGCCCAGATGGATCATCCGCGCCGCCAGCTCCAGCGACAGCCGCGTCAGGTCGATCGGCCCGCCGTTCTGCAGCGTCTGCGACACTTCCATGATCTCCAGCGCGTTGCCGATGGCATACCCCAGCGGCTGGTTCATATCCGTCAGCAGCGCGACCACTTTCTTGTTGTGTCGCCGCCCGATCGCCACCATGATCTGCGCCAGTTCCCGCGCCTGAATCTGCCGCTTGATGAACGCTCCGGCGCCCACCTTCACGTCCAGAACCAGCGCGTCGATCCCTTCCGCCAGCTTCTTCGACATGATCGACGATGCAATCAACGGTACGCTTTCCACCGTTCCCGATGCATCCCGCAGCGCATAAACCAGCCCGTCGGTCGGCGTAATCTGCGCCGACTGCCCCCCGAACGCCAGACCGATCTTGGCCACCTGCGCCTTGATCTCATCCACTGTCAGATTCGTCCGGAATCCCGGAATCGATTCCAACTTATCCAACGTTCCGCCCGTAAATCCCAGCGCCCGCCCGCTGATCATCGGTATCTTCGCGCCCGCTGCCGCTGCAATCGGCGCCGCAATCAGGCTCGTCTTGTCTCCCACACCGCCGGTCGAGTGCTTGTCTACCTTCAGCCCCGGAATCTCAGATAGGTCGATGGTTTCGCCGCTCCGGAGCATCAACTCCGTCAATGTCCCCACTTCCTTGTCCGTCATTCCCGAAAAGAAAGTGGCCATCAGGAAGGCCGCCATCTGGTAATCCGGGATTTCCCCGCGAGTATACCCATCTACCAGAAAAGAAAGCTCTTCCGGGGCAAGTTCCTCGCCATCCCGCTTTCGGGTTATCAAGTCGACGGTTCGCATATCAGTTTTTCCAGCGTACCACGCCAATTCATTGAAAGGAAACCATCAAACAAGCTTCTTTCGCCCGCGCACACCTCCCCCCGGCCGTCCCCGCCCGTGGTTCCCGATGGCGTCGCGGCTTACTTGGTTACCTGGATTTGCGGCAACGGATAGCGGAACCTTCCAGCAAATACCTCGCTGAAAATCTGCAGCATCTCCTCGTGTATCGCGCCATTGTCGGCCAGAAGGTGCTTCCCGCGCAGTTGCCGTGGGCCGCCGTTCATATCCGAACAACGTCCCCCGGCCTCTTCCACAAGAAGAATTCCGGCTGCCATATCCCACGGGTTCAGTCCAAATTCCCAGAATCCGTCCAGTCGCCCGCTGGCCACATAGGCCAAATCCAACGCCGCCGCGCCAGCACGGCGGACGCCGTGACTCAACATGGCCAGTTGGTAATAAAAGTGGATATTAATGTTCTCGTGCCGCTTCCGGCTCGGAAATCCCGTCGCTACCAGGCTGTCGGCCACCTGCCCGGCTCGCGAAACATGGATCCGTCTCCCGTTCAGGTACGCGCCCCCGCCCTTCTCGGCCGCGAACATCTCGTTCCGCGTCGGGTCGAATATCACCCCGGCGATCATCTCCCCGTTCCGCTCCAGCCCCAGCGTCACATTGTAGGCAGGGAAGCCATGCGCGAAGTTTGTCGTCCCGTCCACCGGATCCACATACCAGCAGTACTCGCCCTGCCGCTCCCGCTGCCCGCCCTCTTCCCCGATCACCGTATGCGACGGAAAGTGGTTCTGCAGCCGTTCCACAATCAACGCTTCCGACGCCCGGTCGGCCTCCGTCACCAGATCGAAGTCGCCCTTCAGTTCAAACGGCACCCGCCGCTCCGCCAGGTTCGAGACCAGCGCCCCGGCCTCCCTCGCTATATCGATCGCCGTTTCCAGAAAGGATGCCATGTGCCTCAAACTTCGTAGACGTACTTGATGTCGTGCTTGAACAGAAACAGGTTCGGTTGCCCCACCCTCGTCAGTCGCACGAACGTCGCGTCGAAATACTCCACCGTCCCCGTGTGTTCCTGGTTATCCATCAACCGGACCCGCACCGCCTGCTGCCGCTCCACAAGGTCTTTCCAATACTCCACCTCACGCAGCGTCGTTTCCGGTGCCTTTTTCTTCGAAGTTGCGCCTTTGGATGCCATCCGGGGAGGTTACGGAACGGAATCTCCATAATAGCCGCTTCGCGTTTGCACGCGCAATCCCGGCGTCCGCGTCTCTACCTTCACCGTGTGAAACCGGTTCCGCGTCAGCGGGACATTCTTCGGGTAGTAACCCAGCAGATACTGCGTCCGCAGGTCCCGCAGAATCGAGTCGAACGCCCGGTCCAGCTCTGGCCCGATCGTCGGCTGAAAGACCTTTCCCCCCGTCCCGCCCGCAAACTGCGCCAGCGCGTTCTCCCCGCCCACGTTGCGTCCCGCGTCGTTCTGGATCGGCACCACCAGAATCACGTAGATCACCGCATCGTTGTTGTGCGCTGCCTCCAGCGCCTTGTGGAAGTCCGTCACCGACGTCGTGTCGCCTCCATCGGTAATCACAATCAGTACCCGCCGGCCGTTCCGCCGCCCCACCGCTTCCGATCCCAACAGGATCGCGTCGTATAGCGACGTGCCCGCCTCCGCCTTGATCCGCCGCATCCCCACTTGCAGCCGCTTCAGGTCCCGCGTGAAGCCGCTGATCCGCGTCACCTCATGGTTGAACCCGAACAGCGCCGCCTGGTCTCCCGGATTGCCCGCCCCGAACAGCGCCCTGGCAAACCGCTGCAGTGACTCCACCTCATACTTCAAATCCTTCGCCGCCGACCCGCTCGTATCCAGCAGCACCGCCACCGACAATGGCTGCTCCGTCCGCTGCTCGAAAACCGCCACCTCCTGCGGCGCCCCGTTGTCGCTGATCGTGAAGTCCTCTTTCGTCAACCCCCCCACCAGTCCCCCGCTGGCGTCCTTCACCGTCGCCACCATCCGCACCAGCCGCACCTCCGTGCGGAATACCACCGGCGGCTGCCCCCACGCAGCCATCCCCCCGCCTGCCACAAATATCCGCCGCGTCAGCTTCATAGCGTCTTCAAGCGTTCATCCCACTCGCCTTCCACCCACACTTCTCCATCTTCGAAGTACTCTTTCTTCCAGATCGGGACCAGTTTCTTCAGCTTGTTGATGCCATCAAGCGCCGCCTCGAATGCCGGCTTGCGGTGCGGCGAAAACGCAATCACAGCCACCGACGTCTCGCCGATCTCCATCCGCCCCAGCCGGTGCACCATCGCGATCCGGCTGATCGGGTGCGCCGCCGCTATCTCATCGCCGATCTGGGCCATCATCTTGATGGCCATTGCTTCGTAGCATTCGTACTCCAGATACCGCGTCGGCCGGCCCTTCGTGTTGTTCCGCACCACGCCCTCAAAATTCACAAACGCCCCGTCCACTCCCTGCAGCAGTTCCCGCGCCACCGCCGCCGCATCGATCGGCTGCCGCGTCAGCCCGTAAAAATTGCCCTTCTCCGCTGTCGTGATCTGGTGTATCCACGGCCCCGTGCCCCCGCTCACCGGCGGCAGCAGCGCCACCTCATCGCCGTCGGCCAGCACCGTCTCCGGATCGGCGAACTCCTGGTTCCGCGCTACCGTCACGCTGCGCCGCGCCGCTTCCAGTTGCGGAAATGCCGCCGCAAAGTGCCCGAAAAGCCCCGCCGCCGTTGTCCCTTCGGCCAGCTCCACTTCGGTCTCCTTTTGTCCCGTCAAGTCCCGCAAAATACCAAAGAAAAGTACTCTGATTCGCACAGTGTCATCCTAACAGACTGTTTTTTGCCCAGACTGGTTCCAATCGACTTCCAACCGCATCACAATAAGTGCTATGAGACCTACCCGCAACAACACCCCACCCGCCGCGCGCGAGAAACTTGTCCCGTTGTTGAACGCCCGGCTCGCCGATGCGACCGACCTGAAGAGCCAGTTGAAACAGGCCCATTGGAACGTCAAGGGACGCCAGTTCCTGCAGCTTCATGAGCTGTTCGATACCATTGCCGGCCGGATTGATATCCATATCGATGACTTCGCCGAGCGCGCCGTTCAACTCGGCGGCACCGCCTATGGAACCATTCGCATGGCCGCGGCCGCTTCCACGTTCCCCGAATACCCCGTCTACCCCGGCGACGGTCTCGAACACGCCGCCATCATCGCCGACCGCCTGGCCGCTTATGGTGCTTCGCTTCGCGCCGCCATCGATGTTGCCACCGAAGCCGGCGACGCCGATACCGCGGATCTGTTCACCGGCTTCAGCCGTGAGGTCGACAAAGACCTCTGGTTCGTCGAGTCCCACCTGCAATAGCGCATGTCTACTCACCAGGCCCGCGTGCGCGTCCGCTACGCGGAGACGGATCAGATGGGCGTCGTCTATCACGCCAACTACATCATTTGGATGGAGGTCGGCCGCGTCGAGTTCTGCCGCGCGGCAGGCCTCTCCTATCGCGACATGGAGCGCGACGGCGCTCTCCATCTCGCCGTCATCGAAGCCAACTGCCGCTACATCGCCCCGGCCCGTTACGATGACGAGATCGTCATCGAAACCCGCATCGAAAAGGCCACTCCCCGCGGCGTCCACTTTGTCTATGAGATGCGCAATGCGGCCTCCGGCCAGAAACTGGCCGAAGGGTTTTCGCGCCATCTCTTCCTTGATCACGACCTGAAACCCATGCGCCTCCCCGAGCGCTTCTACCCGCAGTTCGGCCTCTCCTCCGGCCGCTAACTCGCGCCGTCGACTCTGGTAATCTGCATCTGATGCACATTCCCCTTCGCGGCGCGATCGCAGGATGCGGTTTCTTCGGGCAGATCCATTTGGAGGGCTGGCGCCGCATCCCGGAGGCGGAAATTGTCGCCGCCTGCGACATCGATCTGGCCAGGGCTTCCCAGTCGGCGCCCC
>CAZWDD010000012.1:0-24772 GCA_964632345.1 uncultured Solibacteraceae bacterium
ATGAGGTACTTGCCGTCGCTGGACTTGGGAGCGGCGGAGACGGCGGTCTTCGGCCAGACGGCGCCGGCCTTGACCCAGGCGGTGAAGTCGGCAATCTGCGCGTCCTTGAGCTTGTTGCCCATGGGCATTTTCAGATTGGGATCGGTGTGGCGGATGGCCGTGATGAGCACGCTCTTGTCCGGATCGCCGGGCGTGATGGCCGCGCCGCGCTTGCCGCCCTTGGCGAGGGCCTCGGGCGAGTCCATGCGCAGTCCGCCCATGGCGCTTTCCGTGTGGCAGCCGAAGCAGCTGGCGGCCATCACGGGCCGGATCTTCGTTTCAAAAAAATCGGGAGAGGCCGGGTCCGTACCCTGCGCCTGAAGCGACACGCCAACCAATGCAGCCGCGGCCAGACAACGTCCAGTCATCCTACGCATACAGTTCCTTTTTTCGCGAACCAGAATAGAAGCACTTGCGCCGGTTTGGGGCGCAACGGGAAACGGAAGCAGGGTGGAACAGGGACCCTAAAAGCAGGCAGCGAAGCCTGCGGCGACTACGCGGATACCCAACAGTATACCCGACACGACGCGGTGCCGGAATACCCCGGATTTAGAATTCGTACCGAAGGGCGAACTGCATGACGCGGGCCTCGGCGGCGGCGGTGATCTGGCCGAAGGTGGTGGGGTTGGCCAGCGTCAGGGACGACGGGTTCTCCCAGTTGACGAGGTTGAAGGCGTTGAAGGCTTCGGCGCGGACCTGGACGCTGTGGCCTTCCCACGGCAGGCCGAAGCGTTTGCCGAGCGAGAGGTCGGTGTTCAACTGACGCGGCCCGCGGATGAGATTGCGGGCGCCGACGGTGCCGGGATACTGGCCGTAGAAGTTGTTAACGACGGAGGTATCGGGAAAAACGCCGGGCACGCCGATCTCGTTGAAACCGACCTTCGTGCGCGGCAGTGTTGCGCCGGGCTTCAGGATGGCGAGCGAGGAGCTGAGGTAGTTGGTGGGGTAGATGCCACCGGTCGAGATCGTCAGCGGCAGGCCGGAACGGAACTTGGTCAACGCCGAAACCTGCCAGCCGCCGATGATCTGATTCGCCCACGCGGGGATGTCGTGGACGAAAGCCTTGCCCTTACCGAAGGGGAGTTCGACGACCGTGTTGGCGGTGATGTTGTGGCGGATGTCGAAATCGGAAAGGGAGCGCGAAGCGCCGGGATTGAAGGCGTCCTGAATGGTGGAAGTGCCGCCGGATTCGGAGCCGGAGGCGATATCCATGGACTTGGAGAAGGTGTAGTTGAAGTCGAAGCCCCAGCCGCTGGTGACCTGGCGGCGGAGCACGAGTTCACCGCCGTGGAAGGCCGGGTTGCTGGCGTTGACCCAGGCGAGCATGCCGGCGTTCTGGCGGGCAAAGAAGGTGTTGCAGCCAAAGGCGCTGAAGCAGGTTCCGGTGCCGGCCTGACGAACGCGGTCAAAGTCGTGGAGCGCGTCGAGGTCGCTGCCGGCGTAAGTGCCGTAGACGGTGAAGAAGTAGTTGGCCGTGGCGCTGGCGTTGGCGACGCGAGTGCCAGCGGCGGTGCCGGCGGCGCCGGGGAAGAGGTTTTCAAAGAAGGGCACGACGGGGAGGATGGCCGGATTGGCCCGGACCTGGGCGGGCGTGATGCCGCTTTCGCGGAAGTCGCGGAGGATGCCGGAGGCCTGGGTCCAGGTCATGCCGGATGCTGCGTCACGGAACTGGGTGAGGGGCTGGAAGTAGTCCTGCCGCAGGATGCCTTTGCGGGAGAGGCGGCCGATGTAGCCGAGTTCGATGGTCATCTTGCCGGGCAGCGGGCGCGCGTAGTTGAGGTTGAGCAGCATGGAGTAGGGCGCGACCAGGTTGGGGTTGACGGCCGAGTAGGAGCCGAATCCGCCGGCGACGGCGGGCGGGGTGAACGGGAAGCCGCCCTGCGGCGCGGCGGGCAGGGCGGGCAGGGCGCCGCCGGAGTAGCGGAAGGAATCGGTGAAGTCGGTGTTGGAGGGCTGCGTCACCGTGGTGGCAAGGCCGGGCGAACCGGAGGCGGCGAAGCTGGTGGCCATGGCGCTGCCGTAACGGTCATAGACCATGGCTCCGCCAAGACGCAGGACGCTGCCCTTGCCGAAGAGGCGGCCGGCCAACGTGTCGCTGACCGGGGCCCAGGCCATGGACAGGCGCGGGGCAAAGTTGTTCTTGTCGCGCCGGTAGTAGCCGGGGCCGTTGCGTGTTGGGCCGGAGAGGGCAAAGGTGAGGAATGCGTTCGGCATGGCGTTGCCGGCGATGCCTGCGGCGGAGGCCGCCACGCGCTCGGCGAAGTACTGATCGATGCCCGTGGTGGTGGCCACCTGAACGCCGTTCTTTTCATAGGGCACTTGATAGATGCCGTAGCGGAGGCCGGCGGTGACGGTGAGATCCTTGCGCACCTTCCAGGCGTCCTGGATGTACATTTCGTACTCCTCGTTGCCGAAGACGCGGACGACGGGCTCACCGAAGGGCACGGTGGTGCCATCCACTTTGTACTGATAGGTGCCGCTGTAGGAGTTGATGATGCCGAACAGCGTGCCGAAGGAGTTGGTGGCGAGTGTCGCTTCTGACAGGGCCAGGTTCCCGGCGCCGGTGCGAGCGCGGAGGAAGTCGCGGGCGGCGGTGTTGATGTCGGAGCCGAGGCCCTTCAGCGTATTGCGGCCGTAGCTGTAGCTGGGGTAGTTGTTGTCCTGCTGCCGGTCGTTGGTGACGAGGCGGAAGTTGATGCCGAACTGAACGGAGTGGGCGCCCTTGGTCCAGGTGGTGTCATTGACGAAGTTGTGTGTGGGCTGAATGCGGGTGATGGCGCGGGGGAAGGCGGTGAGGTTGGCGGGCGTGAAGTTCACCGCGGCGCCCTTGACGCCGGACTGCTGGGAGCCAAGGCGCGTGAGGCCATAGTTGAAGACGTTGACGAGGGTGGGCGTGAGGACGCCGGTGTAGCGGAGGGAGAGGCCGCGGTGGTTTTCGAGCAGCTTGGAGGCGGCCTCCTGGCCGGGGAACTGCGCCAGGTTGTTGAGATCGTCGCGGACGTTATTGGTGAGGGTGCCGCGGACGCTCAGGGTGTGCATGGCGGAGCGGTCGAGGTTGAAATCCATCTTGGCGACATAGGCACGGTCGTCGCGTTTGTAGGGCGCGTTGAAGCGGAAGGTGGCGAAGTTCAGGCCGCGGTCGCCGCCGTTGAGCAGGTCGTTCGGCAGCGGGTACTTCTTCAACTGCTCCAGCATGAAGGGGCTGGCGCCGATGCCGAGGGGATCGATCTGGCGGATTTCACCCGGTGTTAATTGCTGGATGCCATTGTTGGTGCGGAGCTGGATGATACCGTTGCGGTAGGTTTCGGTGGGAACGACGCGGCTCTGCGCGGCGGCGGAGCGGTCCGTGCGGTCCTCCCAGTTGACGAAGAAGAACGCACGGTTCCTGACCATGGGCCCGCCAAGGGACGCGCCGAACTGGTTGCGGATGAGGTTTTCGCGGGCGATGCCGGCGCGATTGGAGAACCAGTTATTGGCGGCGGTTTTGACGTTGCGGTGGAACTCATAGAGAGACCCGTGCCACTGATTGGAACCGGACTTGGTGACGACGGAGACCTGGCCGCCGGCGGAGCGGCCCTGGTCGGCGCCCTGGCCGGCGACGGTGGTGCGGAACTCCTGGACGGAATCGAGCGGGATGGGCAGCACCGCGACGAAGCCGTTGGCGCCCTGGCTGTCGTTGACGTCGACGCCATCGAGGGTGACGTTGTTCTGGTCCGCCTTGGCGCCGAGCACCTGGCCGGTGGACGTCACGCCGGGCTGTAGCGCGAGCAACTCCACGACGTTGCGGGTCTGCAGCGGCAACTGGCGCACCTGCACTTCGGTGAAGGGGCTGCCGATAGTTGCGTTCTGGGTATTGATGGCCACGGCTTCCTCGGAGACGTTGACGGTCTCGGTGACCTGACCGATTTCGAGCTGCACATTGAGCGTGGCGGGCGTATTGATCTGCAGGCGGACCTGCGAGGTGAACGTCCGGAAGCCCGGCTTCTGGACCTCCACGCGATAGGTGCCGGGCGGCACCTGCGGGAAGCTGTAGGCGCCTACGGGCGAGGCGAGGACTTTGCGCTGCGCGGAGGTCTCCTGATTGATCAGGCTGACGACGGCATCGGCGATGGCGGCGCTTTGCAGGTCCGTCACGACGCCCTGCAAAGAACTGGTCTGCGCGGCCAACGGCAATAGGGCCGCTACCGCGAGTGCGGAAATACGATTCACTGGTGGATCCCCCTGGATGGAACGTTACGCCGCTACTAGGCGCAAAGGCTCAGACAGAGAGGGGGGTGCGCACGCAAGGCGCCTGCATTCGTTCCCCAACGCGAGAGAATGCGAATTTCTAGAAGAATAGAGAATCGCGGCGCGGCTCGTCAACGAAAAAATTTCGATGGACCTTATTGGTTTGCCGGCACGGCAACGGTGATGTTGCGGAACTTCAGTCCGCCGGTGTGGTCGCCCTGAATGTAGAAGGGGCCGGGGTCGGCTTCATTGGCGTCCAGGGCGCCGCCGGTGATGCCATCGATCTCCCTGCCGTTGAGGATGGTGACGCCGTTGCGGACGACGGTGAGCGTGCGGCCCACCAGCGTGACATCGAACGTCTCCCACTGGCCGGGGCGGCGCGGCAGTTCGCGTTCGGGCGCGATGCGGCCGTAGACGGAGCCGATGCGCCGCTCCGGCGGATTGTTGGCCAGCGGCTCATACTCGAGCTGCACCTCGTAGCGTCCGCGCAGGTAGAAGCCGCTGTTGGCGTGGTCCGGGCAGAGCACTTCGAAGTGGAGACGGAAGTCGTTGAAGGTGCGAGTGGAGCGGAGATTGGCGCCGTGGTCCTCATTCACCAGCAGTCCGTCCTTGACTACCCAGTGGCTCTTGGAGGGATCGCCCATCGGCTCCCAGCCGGTGAGATCGCGGCCGTTGAACAGGGGCTCGGGCTTCGTCCACTGCTTCGGCATGGGACGGTCCAGCCTGGGCGCGGGGAGGCCGAGGAGCGGGGTCGGCTTCTCCTCCCGCATCTGGGTTCCCATGAGTTTTCCACCCGCGGCGTCCAACTCCCAGACGACGCCGGGCCGCCGCTCATTGGCTTCGACGACGGTGAGCCACAGGTGGTTGCCCTCGCGCCGGAAACCATGGAGTTGATAGACGTTGCCGCCGGTGGGCTGGTACCAGATCTCCATCTGCCCGTTTTTCTCGGTGATGCCGAGCCAGGAGGCGCGCTTGCCGATATTGAAGTTCCACCGGCCGACGAACGGGTTGTCCGCCGCGCCGAGCAGGGGCACAAACAGTAGTGCAACGAGTAGACGCATGAGCACTCCCTACTGTAACCGGTCGCCGGCGCGGATCTCATCAGAGCCGCGCTTCACGATCAGATCGCCATTGTTGAGATTGCCGAACACTTCGATGAGGTCACCGGCGGAAGAGCCCTTGGACACCGGTACATGTTCCGCCACGCCGTTGTTATTGCGGATGACGAAGACCTTCTCGGTGGTGGTGACGACGGCCGAAGGGGGGACGAGGATGGAGCCCTTGGACTTGCGCACGGGCCAGGTCACCTCGGCGTACATGCCAGGGGCGAACGTGCCGGCGCCGTTGTTCACGTCGAGTTCAACGGCCATGGTACGGGTCCGCGCGTCGAGGCTGCGGGCAAGCCGCGCCACCGTGCCCGCACCAGACAGCCCACCCTGCACCTGAAAGGGCACCTGCGCGCCGCGGAGGATGCCGGAGACTTCCGCTTCCGGCACGGCCACGACCACGCGGAGCCGCGAAATCTGTTCGAGCCGCAGCAGCGAACCCGCGCTGGGTCCGGCGAGGGCGCCCGGATGTACTTTGCGTTCGGTGATGACGCCGTCGAACGGAGCCGTTACGGAAAGGTACTGCAGCATTTCAGTGAGGCCAGCGGCGGCGGCACGAGCGGCGGTGGCCTGAGTCTGGATGCTGCGGATGAGCGCCTTCTGCGCATCGACGGCCTTTTCGGCCTGCACAATTTCATTGGCGGCAATGGCACCGGGAGTCTTGGCCGCGTCGCGCAGCCGTGTCATGGTGCTTTCGAGCGCGGCCAGCCGTGCTTCGGCCTCGGCCTTCTGACTTTCAATCGCCAGCGCCTTTGCCTCGTGCTCGCTCAACTGCGCCTTCATCTCCGGCGCGGACAACTCCACCAGCAGGTCGCCTTTTTTGACGATGCTGCCACGGTCCACCGGCACGCGTTCGACGAAGCCCGGGACGCGGGCCGAAATCTCCACCGACTGGTAGGCCATGATCTCGGCCGGGAGCTTCAGGCGGCGGTCGAGCACCTTGACAACGACAGGCGTGGTCTCCTGCGCCAGCGCGGAGGCGGCCAGAAGAAGACTGCAGATCAGGTTACGCGCGTTCATAGTAGCTGCTCATGGGGTCGTTCGGATCCAGCGATTTCGAGGTGGCCGTGCCCTGGCCCTGGAGGATGGCGTAGAGCGCGGGGAGAAGCGTAAGAGTGGTGAAGGTGGCCACGACAAGGCCGCCGATGACGGCGCGGCCGAGCGGCACGGTCTGCTCACTGCCTTCGCCGATGCCGAAGGCGATCGGCAACATGCCGGCGATCATCGCGAGCGCGGTCATCAGCACGGCTCGAAGGCGTCCGCGGGCGCCTTCGAGCGCGGCGTTGGGCGCGGTGTTGCCCTGGCGGAAAGACATGTTGGCGAAGCTCACCAGCAGAATGGAGTTGGCCGTGGCGATACCAGTGGCCATGATCATTCCGATGAAGCTCTGGACATTCAGCGTGGTGCCGGTCAGCTTGAGCGCCAACAGGGACCCGGCCAGAACGGCGGGCATGGTGAGTACGACGGCCAGCGCCAGGCGGAAGCTCTGGAAATTGGCGGTCAACAGGAGGAAGATGGCCGCAATGGCGATCAACAGGCCGGTTTGGAGGCCGTCGAGCGTCTCCCGTAGCGGTGGCAACTGGCCGCGAACATTGACCGTGACACCGCGCGGCGGTTGGCCGGCGCGGGCGATGGCCGCCTGAATTTCGCTTTCCATTTCGCCGAGCGGGCGGCCGTGAACATTGGCCGTGATGGAGACGACCCGCTGCATGTTGTAGCGCTCCACCTGCCCGAACGTTTCGCCTTTCTCGATGGTGGCCACGTCGCCCAGCACGGGGCGGGCCTGGCGGTTGTTCATGACGGGCAGGTTAGAGAGATCATCGACGGACGACATGCGGTACTGCGGGATCTCCACCTGGATCTGGAAGGCGTTGCCGCTGTTGGGGTCGCGCCAGTAGTTGGGATCGGTGAAGCGGGAGGACGAGGTGGCGGCCACCAGGGAGCGGGCTACATCCTGCATGGTGAGGCCGTACTGGCCGGCGCGTTCGCGGTCAATGTTGACCTTCAGCGTGGGATAGTCGAGCGGCTGGCCGAAGGTGATGTCCCGGAGCGAGGGGATCTTCTTCAACTCCGCCATTACCTTGTGCGCATGGTTCAGGTTGGCCGTGAGCGCGGGGCCCTGCATGGCCACTTCGACGGGCGTGGGCGAGCCGAAGGAGAAGACCTCGGAGACGATGTCACCGGCCTCGAAGGTCACGGAGGTGCCAGCCAGTTCCCGCGCGAAGTACTCGCGGACCTTCTCCTTGAACTCCTCGCCGCGGAGCGTGGCCGAGGGTTTCAACTGAATCTGCATGACGGCTTCGTGGGGGCCGGAGGTCCACAGGTAGAGCGTATTGATGGGGTAGCTGGATGGCTGCACGCCGATGAAGCCGGATGTGATGGCGATGTGCTCCTTGCCGACGAGGCGCTCAATGACGCGGAGGGCGCGAATGGCCACCTCTTCGGTGCGCTCAATGCGGGTGCCGGTGGGAGCGCGCAGCCGCAGCTTGTACTGGCCGGTGTCGACAAGCGGGAAGATCTCCTTGCCCATCGATGGCAGCAGCCACCAGACCACGCCGGCGGACGCCACGACGAACACGGGCGCCACCAGCCAGCGGTTGGCGAGGACCCCCTCCAGATAGCGGCCGTAGGCGGCCTTCATGCCGGAGGCCTCGCCGGCATGGGCGGTGCGCATGATCCAGGTGGAGAGCACGGGCACCAGCGTTGAGGAGAGCAGGTAGGAGGCAACCATGGCCAGCCCGACGGCCAGTGCCAGCGGCACGAACAACTGCTTCGCCACGCCGCTCATGAAGAACGACGGGAGGAAGACGGCCAAAATGGTGAGCATCGAGAGGAGGCGCGGCAGGGCTGTTTTTGCCGCCGCGTCCACCACGGCGCGCGCCCGGCTCAACCCCTCGGCCATGTGCGAATGGATGTTCTCGATTTCGACGGTGGCCTCGTCGACAAGGATGCCGACGGCGAGGGCGAGTCCGCCGAGCGTCATGATGTTCAACGTCTGCCCGAAGGCCCAGAGCCCGATGACGGCGGCCAACAGCGACACGGGGATGGTGGCGACAACGATGAGGCTGCTGCGCCAGTCGCGCAGGAAGAGGGCGATCATGAGGGCGGTCAATAGCGCCCCGAGGACGGCCTCGTTCACCAGCGACTTCAGAGCAGCGGTGACGAAACGCGACTGGTCAAACTCCACGCGCACATCGACGTCCTCCGGGCAGACGGCCTTGAAGGCCGGAATGTTCTCGCGGACGCGGCGGATGACGTCGAGGGTCGAGGCCTCCGAGCGCTTCGTCACCTGCATGTAGACAGTGCGCTTGCCGTTCACGTGGGCGTAGGCGGTGATGATGTCGGTGCCGTTCTCGATGACCGCAATATCGCGCAGGAAAACGGGCGGCATCTCGCCGGGGCGGATGGGGGCCGACATGAGCTCCTGCAGGTTTCCGCCCAGCGCGGAGTTGGACTGCATGAGATTGTTGAAGTCGCCGATGCGGACGTTTCCGGCCGGCTGCACGCTGCTGGCCTGGTTGACGACGCGGATGGCCTCCTCCGGCGAGATGCCGTGCGTGCGCATCTTGTCCGGGTCCAGCCGCACGACGATGGCGCGCTGGTTACCGCCGAAAGGCGGCGGGGCGGAGACCCCGGGCAGGGTGGCGAACAGCGGCCGCACGCGGTTGAGCGCGATGTCCTGCATTTCGGCCGGAGTGCGCGTGGCGCTGGAGAAGATGAGCTGGCCGACGGGCAGGCTGCCGCCGTCGAAGCGCGTGATGAACGGCCCCACGACGCCGGGCGGCATGAATGCCCGTGAGCGGTTGACGTAGCCCACCACCTGCCCCATTGCCTGGTCCATATCGGTGCCCGGATGGAATACGAGCTTCATGAGCGAGGTGCCCTGGATGTTCTTCGACTCGACGTGTTCAATGCCCGCGATGTAGAGGAAGTGATACTCGTAGTAGTAGGTTAGGTACCCCTCCATCTGAGCGGGGTCCATGCCGCCGTAGGGCTGGGCGACATAGATAGTGGGGGCGCCGAGCGAGGGGAAGATGTCGACCGGCATGCGCCGGACGGCAAGGGCAGCGGCCATCGCCACCGCAAGCACGGCCACCAGAACCGATACCGGACGCCGGAGTGCCGCCAGTACCAGCCACATGGTTAGGGCAACCTCGCCAGGAAAGGTTCCAGATCGCCCTGCGTGTGGGCGACGGCCAGTTCGGCGCGCCAGACGGCCAGACGTGCCAGGGCTGCGTCAATTTCGGCCTGCGTCAACTGTCGCTGCGCGTCGGCCACTTCCAACAGCGTGCCGAGGCCGGCGCGGTAGCGGGCCAGCGTCTGCTCCAGCACCACCTGCAGCGCCGTGGCCTGCTGCGGCGCCAGCGTGGCGATGCGCCGCGCGCCTTCCAACTGCGCTTTGGCCTGCGCCAGACGGCCGCTGAGCTCCCGCTCCACCAACTCGCGCCGCGCCTGTTCACGTGTCTGGCGCTGCACTTCCACTTCTCTAATCGCCTTCTGGTTCTTGAAGTCCAGCAGCGGGAAGGTGGCCGTGAACCCGACGGCCCAGTTGCCGTGGTCCGGATAGAGTCCGCGCCCGCCGCCGGGGAATGGACCGGACACCCGCGCGCCGGAGCCGCGCCCGAACGCCGCGCCCTGAATGGCGAAGCGCGGGTACCAGCCTTTGTCGACGGCCTTCAACTTCGCGATGATCTCCTCTATCGCCGTCTGTTGTTCGAGCAGTTGCGGATGGGTGGCGGCGATGCCGGCGGCAGGCGCGCTCTCCGCCGGAGCCTGACTGACGAAGGGCGCGGCATCCATCTCCCGGACGGGCGCGCCGACGTACTGCTCAACAAGCGCGCGCGCCTGGGCGACGGACTGTTCGGCGCGGGCCACCTGCGTCTCCACCAGGATGATCTCGGCCTGCACGCGGGCCAGGTCGGCGCCGGGCCGCAGGTCGGCCCTGGTCAAGGCTTCGATCACCTTCTCAAACTCTTTATTGCGCGTGACGCCGGCCTTTGCGGCGGCCACGGCCTGCTCGGCGGCAAGAGCTGTCAAATAGGCGTCGGCAGCGGCCGCGGAGACATCGAGCTTCGTCCGCGCCACGGCGGCTTCGGCCCGCGCGCGCGCGGCGGCGGAGATGTCGACGTCCGCCTTGCGGCGGCCAAAGTCAAAGGGCTCCCAGGTGACCAACAGGCCGACCGAGGAGCCGAAGACGTTGCGCGTCTGGTCTCCATCGATCTGCGGACCCGAGATGGGCGGGATCACCGGCGTCGGGAACATGAGGCCGAAAACGTTGTTGGCGGTCGCGCGGTTGACCTGCGCCACGCCGTCCAGGCGCGGTAGAAAGGCGTTGCGCGCCAGCGCCACGGACGCCGCCGCTTCGGCCACCTGCGCACGGGTCACCTGGATGGACGGATAGCGCTCCGCCGCCCGCTGCACCGTTTCCTTGAAGGTCAGCTTCCCTTCTTGCGCCAGGCACAGAAGGGGCATTGCAACAATGACGGCAAATCTCATTCGGGTTGGTTCTTGCCCGCTTCGCGGCAGATGCCGCGTTTGGAATTTCGCACAAATTCCACCAGGTGCGCCGTCAATGGGCCGGGCAGTTCCGTCTCAATTTTCAATAGCGCGGCAGCCAGTGGCAATCCGCTACGATACATGATCCGGTATGCCTTCTTCAACTGCTGGATCTCGGGCGCCGCGATGCCGGCGCGGCGCAATCCGATGAGGTTCAACCCGCAGGGGGCAATTTTGAAACCGGCGTAGGTGAAAAACGGCGGCGCGTCGAGGTTGACGCGTGTGTTGCCGCTGATGATCGCCAGCCGCCCCACCTTTCCGAACTGGTGAATCAGCGCACCGCCGGAGAGGAAGGCCTGATCCCCGACCTCGGCGTAACCGGCCACCAGCGCGCAACTGGCGATCACGGTGCCGTGGCCGATGACGGCGTTGTGCGCAATATGGCCGGAGGTCATGATGAAGTTGTCGTCGCCGATGACGGTGGCCGTTTCCGGCTTCGAACCGCGGGAGATGGTGTAGTGCTCGCGGATTTTGTTGCGGCTGCCGATGCGGAGGTAGCTGCGGTCGCCGGCGAAACCTTTGTCGAGCGGGTCCGTGCCGAGTACGGTGTGGGCCGATATCTCGTTGTCGTCGCCGAGAGTGGTCCAGCGCTTCAGAAACACATACGGCTCCAGCACGTTGCGCGCGCCAAGGACGACATCCTCCTCCACGATGCAGAACTCGCCGACCACGGTTTGCGGTCCGATCTGCGCGCCGGGATGGACCATGGCCGTCGAAGCGATACGTGCGGAAGGATCGATGGGCATGCGTATTCGTATCATACAAAGCATGCGTGTATGTGATCTCGCCGAACGGCTGCAGGCGCCCTTTGAGGGCAACGGGGAACTGGAAATCGAGCGGGCGCTGTCGCTGGAAGAAGCCGGCGCGGCGGACCTGGCGTTCGCCGCGGGGCGCAAGGCGGTGGCCATGGCGGAACGCTCCGAGGCAGGCTGCCTGATTGTGGACGACGCGTTCCCCGGGGGCCGGACGCTGATCCGGGCGGCCGACCCGCGCACGGCGTTCGCGCTGGCGCTGACGCTGCTCTACCCGCCGCGGCGCTATGCCGCCGGCGTTCATCCAACGGCGGTTGTGGCGGCCTCGGCCACGCTCGGCCGGGATGTTCATGTCGGCCCGCACGCGGTGATCGGCGAGAATACTTCGATTGGCGACGGCACGGTGGTGGGAGCCGGCTGCGCAATCGGCGACAACGTATCCATTGGGCCGGGCGGACTGTTGCACGCCCACGTCACCATTTACGACGGCGTGCGCATAGGTGCACGAGTGGTGCTGCACAGCGGTTCGGTGATCGGCGCCGATGGCTTCGGGTTCGTACATACCGGGGGCGCCTACAAGAAGTTTCCGCAGGTCGGCACGGTGGAGTTGGGCGATGACTGCGAGATCGGCGCCAACTCCACGATCGACCGCGCGGCCCTCGGCGTGACGCGGCTCGGCAACGGCGTGAAGCTGGACAACATGGTCCACATCGGGCACAACTGCCGCATCGCCGATCATGTTGTCATCGCCGCGCAGACCGGCATGTCCGGCGGCTGCATTATCGAGGCCGGGGCGGTGATCGGCGGGCAGGTTGGCATGGGCGACAAGGTGCGCATCGAAAGCGGCGCAGTGCTTGGGTCGGGCAGTGGCGTGCTGACATCGAAGATCGTCCGGGGCGGCGAGATCTATTGGGGTACGCCGGCACGGCCGCTGAAGGAGTATCTGCGGCAGCTGGCCCACGTCTCCACGCTTCCGGAACTGGCCGCGCGGGTCCGCGAACTCGAACGCCGCCTGGACGAAGGCGCCGGCTAACTGCGGGCGGCCAGCGGCAGTTCCAAGCGCAGCCGCAGTTGCCCGGCCTCGTCGTTTTCCGCCTGGAAGCGGCCGCCGTGATTCTCGGCGATGCGCCGGCAGGTGAACAACTGATTGGGCTCCAGGGGATGGAACACATCGGCCGCCACCACGCCGGGCGCGATGGCGCGGGCCTCCAGGCGCAGCCGGCCCTCCGCCTCGCCGCAGAAGAGTTCCACCTCGCCGGGCGCGGCCGTCCGCCGGCGAAGGAAGTAGAGCAGGCTTCGCAGCAGGTGGCGGAACTGCTCCGGGTCCACCCAGGCGGCGCCCATCTCGGCGGCACATTCGGCGCGCACGCGCAGCCCTTCCACCACCCAGCCTTCGGCCAGCACTTCGTCCATCACTTCGGCGGCGTCCACGGCCACGGCATGCGGCGGGGCCATCTGCATCATGTGCATCACGTCGGACAGCACCCAGTTGGCATTCTCCACCATCTGCTGCAGGCGGCCGACCTGCGCGACGATGTCGGCGGGCCGGTCCGCCGCGGTCATCTGCAGGTAGAAGGCAATCGATTCCAGGGCACTCAGCGGCTGGCGCAGTTCATGCGTCAGATGACGGATGACGTCGCGGGCGGGCAAATTCATATCGACAGTCTCAGGCATCAGGGGCAAGCGTGAGTGTAGCGCACTTCGCCGGTGACAATCTCACCCGGAAATGTCGCGGAGGGAGATGCCCACCAGGGCCACGGTCAAGCCGATCATAATCGCCACCGCCGCCCACGCCACGACGTTATAGGGGCGCGAATTGGTCCACTCCTGCATGATGGCCTTCCGGTTCACGATGATGGTCATATAGATGAGCACGAAGGGCAGCAGCACGCCGTTCAGCACCTGTGACAGAAGGATCATCTTCACCAGCGGGAACTGGGGAATCAGAATCACGCCCCCGCCCACCACGATCAGCAGCGTGAACAGCCAATAGAAGACCGGCGCCTCGTTCCAGTTCTTGTTGACGCCGGATTCAAAGCCCAGCCCCTCGCACACGGTGTAGGCGGTGGACAGCGGCAGAATGCAGGCCGCAAACAGGGAGGCGTTCAGCAGCCCGGCGCAGAACAGCAGATAGGCATACTCGCCGAACGGCTTCAGGCCCAGCGCGGCGTCGGTGGAGTCCCGGATGTCGCGCGGCGCCACGCTCCAGATGGCGCCCGCGCAAGCCACGATGATGAAGAAGGCGATGACCGTCATCACAATGCAGCCGACGATGACCTCCAGCCGCGACTCGGCGTACTCCTTCGCCGTCACGCCCTTTTCGACAATGGCCGCCTGCAGGTAGAACTGCATCCACGGGGCCACGCTGGTACCCACCATGCCGATCATCAGCGTGATGTAGTCCGGCTCAAACAGCAGCACCGGGCGCACGCTGTAGAGCAGGGCCTCCTTCCAGTCCGGCTTCACCAGCACGCCGCTAACGATGTAGCAGACATAGATTGCAGTGGCGAACAGGAAGATACGCTCCACGCCTGCGTAGGTACCGCGCACCACCAGCAGCCAGACGATGACGGCGCCGGCCGGGACGGTGAAATATCGCGAAATTCCGAACAATTCAAGTGAACTGGCAATGCCGGCGAAGTTCGCCATCACGTTCGTCAGGTTGGCGCCGATCAGCGCGAGCATCATGAAGAACGTGGTCCGCAGGCCGAACTCTTCGCGGATGAGGTCGCTCAACCCCTTGCCGGTCACGGCGCCCATCCGCGAGCACATCTCCTGCGTCACGATCAGCAGCGCCATGATGGGCAGCAGCGTCCACAGCGGCAGGTAGCCGTACTTGGCGCCGGCCTGCGAGTAGGTAAAAATGCCGCCCGCGTCATTATCCACCACCGCCGTAATGAACCCCGGCCCAATGACGGCGAAGAAGACGGCGATGTGGTACTTCAGGCGTTTAAACATCGTTATCCCTGCCGCAGCACCGCGATGATATCGTCGGCTGTGATGACGCCCACCAGGCGCCCGGCGCCGTCGACCACCGGCAGCGCCACGAGGTTGTACTTGTCGAAGGCCTCAATTACGCGGTCCTGCCGCTGCGTGACCGGCGCCGACACGAGGCGTTCGGAACAAAGCCCAGCCACGGGCCGCTGCGTATCGGCCAGGAACAGGCGCGCCAGCGGAATGGCCCCGGTCAACCGCTCGCCGGCGTCCACCAGGTAAACGGTATTGGTCGTCTCCAGCGCGTAATCGTTGCCCTGCGCCGCTGCAATCGCCTCTCCCACTGTCAACGTTTCGGCCACAGCCACGTACTCCGTGGTCATCAACCCGCCCGCCGAATCCTCTCGGTGCACCAGCAACTCTTCCACTTCGTGGGCCGGCTCATCGTCCATCTCCTCGAGAATGGCCTCCGACTTGGCCTCCTCCATGTCGGCCAGCACGTCGGCGGCTTCGTCCGGCGACATCTCCTCGATGATCTCGGCCGCCTTCTCCTCGCTCAACGACTCGAGAATGCTGGCCTGCAGATCCGGGTCCACCTCCGAAAGCGCCTCGGCCGCCACTTCACTATCCAACGATCCGAAGATGGCGTTGCGGTCCGACGGGCCCAACTCCTCCACGATGTCGGCCAGGTCTGCCGGGTGCATCGTTTCGAGCGCACGGGTGGAGATATTCAGCCGCAGCCGGCGCTGCGGATCGCTTTCCACAATGTTGCAGAAGTCCCAGCGGATGGAACTCACTGGAATCGGCATCATCAGCCGCCGCACCAGCCGCCGGGGCGCCACGCCCTGCACCAGGCGCCGGAACATGGACCGCAACCCGATGTCCACCTCGTGCACGCGCAGTTCGTCGTGGCCGTTGACCTGCACGCGCTGGAAGGTGACGTCGGTGACCCGCACCACCTTGCGGCCCTCCACGTCGATGATCTGCTGGTCCAGCAGGTCCCGTTCCAGCCGCAGCATGTAGTCGTCCCGGTGATAGGGCGTCAACTGCTCATCGCGCAGCCATACGCCGTCGAGCGAGATGGTCTGAATCTGATCGTGACGGATGGTGAGCCACGCCCAGCCGCCGCCCAGCAGGTAGCGGTCTACGCGATTGGCGTCGACCAGCGGGACGATGGCCGCGTCGCGGATACGGCCCAGCTTGCGGCCCTTGAGGTCATAGACCTTGAGCCCGACGAGTTCGGTGAAGAACAAGTGGTCCAGCATCGCAGTGGTTCCGTGGTCATGGAGGGGCAGGGGGCGCCGCGGCGCCCTTTCTCCACTATCGCGCACTGCGCCGGAAATGGCTATTTATTTCAGCTTTTCCGCCAACAACTGGTTCACCGTGGCCGGATTGGCCTGCCCGCGGGACGCCTTCATCACGGCTCCCACCAGGAAGCCGATCACCGTCGTCTTCCCGCCCTTGTACTGTTCCACCTGCTTCGGATTGTTGGCGATCACCTCGTCCACCATCCGTTCCAGCTCCCCGGTATCGGAGATCTGCTTCAACCCCTCGCGCTCCATGATCACGCGAGGGCCGTCGCCCGTCTCGAACATCTTCGGGAATATCTCCTTGGCCAGCTTGCCCGAAAGTTCGCCGGAGCCGATCAGGTCCACCAGTTCACCCAGGTGGCGCGGCGGAACGGGCGAATCGGTAATCTCCCGGCCGGCCGCCTTCAACATCCCCGCCAGGTCGCCCATCACCCAGTTGGCCACGGCCTTCGGGTCCTTGGACGCCGCCACGGCCTCCTCATAGTAGGCCGCGTTCTCCCGCGTCGCCGTCAACACATCGGCATCGTAGGGCCGCAGCCCGTACTCGCTCACAAACCGCGCCCGCTTGGCCTGCGGCAGCTCCGGCATCCCGGCCTTCACCCGCTCCAGCCACTCGTCGCTGATTCGCAGCGGCAGCAGGTCCGGCTCCGGGAAGTACCGATAGTCGTGCGCCTCTTCCTTGGACCGCATGGAGACCGTTTCACCCGAATCGGCATTGTACAACCGCGTTTCCTGGATCACCCGCCCGCCGGATTCCACAATACCCACCTGCCGCTCAAACTCGAATTCAATCGCCTGCTTCAGGAACCGGAACGAGTTGACATTCTTGATCTCGGCGCGCGTCCCCAACTCCGCCACGCCCTTCTTCCGCACGCTGACATTGGCGTCGCACCGCAGATGGCCCTTCTCCATGTCGCACGTCGACACGCCGGCAAACTGCAGCGCCTGCTTCACCTCGGTCATGTACTGAAACGCCTCTTCGGAGGAGCGCATGTCCGGCTCACTGACGATCTCAATCAACGGCGTACCACTACGGTTCAGATCCACGTAGGTGAACCGTTCGGAGTCCCGGAACCCGTCGTGCTGCGACTTGCCGGCGTCGTCTTCCATGTGAATACGTGTGATGCCGATGCGCTTCACCCCGTCTTCGAGGTGAATGTCGAGCCATCCGCGCAGCGCGAACGGCTTATCGAACTGGGAGATCTGGTAGCCCTTCGGCAGGTCCGGATAGAAGTAGTTCTTGCGCGCGAAGATCGACTCGGCCTGAATCTCACAGTTCAACGCCAGGCCGCCCTTGATGGCCAACTCCACCGCCTGGCGGCTGAGCACCGGCAGCGCGCCCGGCAGCCCCAGGCACACCGGGCAGACATTCGTGTTGGGCGCCTGGCCCACCTCCACCGGACAGGAGCAGAAAATCTTCGTGCGCGTGGCGAGCTGGCAGTGGACTTCCAGTCCGATCACCATCTCATACTTCGCGAGCACATCCGGAGGCGTGGCAGCCAGAGTCGACATTTTTCCATTATATTCGGCGGTCAAAATACGAAAACGGGACCGGCTGGTTGCCGGTCCCGTTTTCGCTTGCTGAATATCAGCGTGCGGGAGTTACTGAATGGCGGCGATGCGGCTGCCGTTGCCGAAGATGAGCCCGTTGGGGCCCTCGGCGGCAACCGCGAAGCTGCGGAACAGGCCGGGTACGGCGTCCTCGGGGATCTGGAATCCGATCCAGTAGACGCCCACCATGCCGTTGGCGTAGGTGGCCGACACCAGGCGGACGCCGGAGTCGTTCAAGCCGATCACCAGCGGAGCGGTGACGGCCTGATTGCCGAAGCCGATGCGGTTGGTCACGATGCCGGGCTCGGTCTGGCCGAGGCCAGTGACGGCGGCGTAGACCACCTCGCCGCGGCGGGCCGGATTGGTCGGCGTCACGTAGCTGCCGTCGGACCGGATGACGGCCGCATAGGAAGGCTGGGACCCGCTGCCCGGGGTTTCAAAGATACCGGGAGCGGCGGGCAGCACCTGTACGTTATCCACCTGCGCCTGCGCGCCGGGAATGCGGATGACGACCGAGGTCGTGCCGGGCGCCAGTTCGCACGGCGTCTGCACGATGATGGACTCGGCGCCGCTCTGGTTGGCCAGCGCGAAGATCGGCGCGGGCATCCCACCGAACAGCAATTCGATGCCGTTGTAGCTCATCGGCAGTCCGCCGATACCGAGGAAGTTGGTACTTACCACTCCAACGACGCCCGGAGTGATATTGCTGCCGAAGACCGTCGCCAGCCCGCAGGGCGCAACGCCCGGCTGGTTTCGCGCCGTCGTCACAATACCGGCGGCATTGAACACCGGTCCCGGAGGCGTGACGGTGAGCGTGAAGGCCTGCGCCAGGCTGCCCAGCGCCGCGCGGATCACCACCGTTCCGGCGGAGCTGCCAGCCGTCGCCGTGATGGTGGCGCGGCCGTTGGCGTCGGTGGGCGTCGAGGCGCTGCTCAACGTTGCGAAGCCGTTCACCAGCGACCAGGTGACCGTCTGGTTCGGCACCGGATTGCCACGCTCATCGCGCACTTCCACAACCAGTGCCGACGGGAACGGCCGGCCCACCAGCGCCGTCTGTCCGTCGCCGCTCACCCGGTTCAACTGGCTGATGGTCAGATTCGTCGTGAAGTTGAAGGTCTGGACAATCGACCCCGCGCGCACCCGCACCTGGTTCTGGCCAGCAACGCTGCCGAGGGTGCCTAGCGCCGAGACGCGGCCGCTGGCATCGGCCACTGCGACGATATTAGAGAGCGTGATGGAGTTCGGGGTTACCACTTCCCAGTTCACAGCCTGGCCAGGCAGAACGTTGCCGGAGGCGTCTTCCACCTGCACCAGGAACGCCACCGGAAGGCGCTGCCCGGGGTTGCCGCTCTGGTTGTTGCCCTGCAGGATGCGGAGCACGGCGGGCGGGCCCGCACGAACCTCGAGGTTGATCGACGAACCGCCCAGAGACTGGGTGCCGCCGATATTCACATTCAGTCCGGCCAGGCCGAGCCGGCCGCCAACTTTGAGGTTGCAGGAGCCGATGCCGGACGAATCCGTCAGCGCCACGTCCCCTTCGCCGTCGCAGACGGCCACGGGACCGAGCGCCGGGTCCTGATTTTCGGTACGGACGCGCAGTGCGACATTGGGAATCGGCTGACCGGCCTGGATGCCGGCCGCCGCTACGATGCGGATCTGCACCGCTTCGTTCAGCGTGGTCCCGGTCTGGGCGATCAGCAGGTTGTCGGTCGGCTTCAGGCGCTCCACCAGAGGCTGCGCGGCGGAACCCACGTTGCCGGGCAACTGGCTCAGCAGCGTGGTCACGATGAAGTTCACCGTCGATTCGCCGTTGGAGGCGGTGATGGTCTGCTGGGTGAAGGAGAAGCCAGGCGGAACGGCCGTGGCCAGGAAGCTGACCCCGGCCAGGCCTTCGGCATCCGTCGCGGCCGTACAGGTGTTGCCGGAGCAGGTGGTGCCCTCCAGCACCTCACCGGCGAAGGTCGAAACCGAAAGCGTGCCGGCGCCGGCGCTGAGCGTGAAGGTCACGTTCTGCCCGGAGACGGGCGCGCCGGAGGAGTTGCGGACGCGAACGAGCAGCGGCTGGGTGAGCAGGAACTGCTCGGACACCATCTGGCCCTGGCCGCTGACGATGCTCATCAGGCCGGTGGTCGTGCCGCCCGTGGAGCCGGACGCGGTGGTGAGGACATAGGTGGCGGTGGGGGCGTTGGGGCCCGGTCCGGCCGTCGCCGTCACGTTAAAGGTACCGGCGGTGGCAGGCGCCACCACCACCGTCTGCGCCCAGCCTTCGGCGTTGGTGGTGACCGTAGCGCCCTGAATGGTTGCGTTCGGATTATCGGTGGTGAACGTCACGTTCACGCCGAACAGGGGACGGCCCACCGAGTTGGTGACGCGAGCGACCAGCGGCAGGAAGGTGCCGCCGGGCGTGGTGGTCTGCGCCGTATTGTAGGCCAGCATCGCGGTGGGCGTGCCGGTGGACTGCGGGTTCAAGTGGACCAGCGGCCCCGGCTGCACCGGGATCGCCACCTGTCCGGAGGCCAGCGCCGGATTCGCCGACAGGTCAAAGCGGTACATGCTGCCCGGCGTGGAGACGAACAGGAATCGGTTGTTCGGCACTTCCCCGGAGACGGCTAGGTCGGTGACGTTGTTCAGCGTGGACAGGCCGCCGAACTCCGGCGGGTTGATGTTCAGCGGGCTGGTGGTGATCTGGTACAGCGTGGCAGACTGATTGGAGATGCCGTAGATGCGGTTTCCGGCCGCATAGACCAGCCGGTCAATCGTGACGTTCTGAATCTGCGGAATCGAGCCGGCCAGCTTCTGCCCGGGCAGGTCGAACATCAGTAGCGAGGTGCCGGTGATCGGCGTCTTGTTCACGGCGAGGCCGTACAAGCCATCCGGCGTGAAGACCATTTTGCCGGGGCTCGCGTTCACTTGTATCTCCTTGAGCAAGGTCATCGTGCGGCCGTCGATGATCTGGATCAAGTTGACAGTGGAGACATAGACCAGGCCATCAGGCCCGACAGCAACACCGCTGGAAAGGCCCGGGACTGTGATAGGGTTGCCCGTCACCGTGTTCGTGTTCAGGTCCACCGCGGTAAGAGTGCGCGAGGCAGGGCTGAGCACGAAGGCCCGGCTGCCATCGAGTGCAACAGCCACATCGGTGGGCGTGTTGCCGGCCGTGGTCAACTCCGCCAGCCGCGTATCGCTCGTGGTGTCGATGATGTGGAGAGCGCCGGCCGCAATCACCAGCCGCCGGCCGTCGGGAGACAGCACCGCCGCCTCCGCCTGCCCCAGGCTCTGCCGGCCCAACACCGTGGCCGGGTTCGCCGCATCCAGCACCCACAAAGTATCGGACGCCGAACGCGCCACGGAATAGAGCTTCTGCCCGTTCGGATGCATGAGCAGGAACGAGGAACCGGGCTGTACCGGGAAGGAGCCGAAGGAGCTGAAGGGATCGGTCCGGAAGGACGTCGTTGTTGGCGTAGTCGCGGACGAATTCGGCAGCAGATAGAGGTTCGTCGGAACTTGGGAAATCGCAGTCAGTGCGGCGAGCGCGGCACAGGCACTCAACGGCAGGGTCCGTCGGATGAAGGACATTAAGACCTCTTTGGGAGTGAAATGAGGGACGCGGGAAGCGGGGGTACGCCAGAAAGACGCGGGAGCGGACACACGTTATTCTAGCACCATAATTTTCGGCTGAGTAGCGGGAAGTTGAACAAAAGACTCAGATATTTACGTCTTGCGCGAGGCGAATGGGCAGCATTTTCGGGTTGGAATAAGAAAAGGGGGAAGCCGAAGCTTCCCCCTTCACCATGGTTACGCCTGAACGGCGACCGCTTTAGTGGCCCAGGATTTCGCTCTGGAACAGCGTACGAGCCGGCAGCGCGCTATCGAGGATGAGCGCGAGGTAGGCTTCGGACACGCGGTTCGCACCGACGTCGCTGATGAAGGCGAAGCCGTGAGCGTACTGGAACTGGCACTGAGCGATCATGTAACCCTGGAAGCCCGGCGTAGCCGCGATTCCATAGTTACCACCGGTCGACAGGACGGCCAGCAGCTGCTTACCAGCGGGCACGACCGCGGAGGTCTGGGCTGCCGGGGCAGCGCCACCACCGGTGGTCTCACCGTAGTAGTTCAGCTTGCAAGGACCGCTCTGCGGAGCCGTACCAAACGGATCGACGGAGGTGTTGCTGATGGCAATACCGGAGTCGAAGCCAGCCTGGTTCGTCAGGAACACGAACAGGAGGTTCGTGGTGCAGGCGCTGATCGTGAAGATCGTCCGGGCGGCGCTGGTGTCAGCGAAGCGCGGGATCGGAGCCGAGCCGGAGGCCGTGGTAACGGTGCTCAGCGGCGCGAAGCTGCCGGCAACCGTCGCCGTGCCGAGGCCAGGCAGGTTGTTGGAGGTGTTGGCAACGTAGGAAACGCCGATGCCGAACTCGAACGTGGTGGCGATGAGCGGGTCAGCCGCGAGGACTTCCCACACGGCCATGCCAGCGCCGTTGTTCAGAGCGATCGGAGCGGTGGCGGCGCCTTCCGTCGACGAGTTGGTACCCGTGACGGCGGAGAACGTGCCAGCACCGTTCGCATCGGTGTTCACCAGACGGGCAGACGCCGAGGAGGACGACTGCACGCTGGTCACCGCCGGACGGCCGCTGATGCCGCAATCCGAGCAGGTGCCAACCGGGTACAGCGTCGCGTAGAGGGCGACACCGGCCGGAACGTTAGCAAAGCGAGCCATCAGGCGCGTGCCGTGCGAGGCCAGACCAGCCGACGACAGACCGTTGGCGCTGCCCTGCACAACCACGGGGGTCGGATTGTAGAATCCGGATTCCGTGTTGTAGATGGCGCCCGGCGTGTTCTGCGCAACCGGTTCCGGCGACTCGTCGCCGTTGATGTAGGCAGCAACGTTGCGGCGCTTGAACGACGAAGCAAAGCCTTCCGTGAAGCGGACGACAGTGCCCAGACCGTTGTTCAGCGTGCGGCTGCTATCCGTGGCGGCGGCGGCGTTGAAGGACACGCACTGCAGGTAGCTGCTCACCACCTGGCGGACCGAGAAGGTCATGCCGGGCTGGATGAAGGCAACCGTCTGCTGCGGGTTGTTGATCGGCACAGAGGTCGTACCGGTCACCGAGATGAACATCACGATCTGGGTCGGGATGAGCGTGCTCGACACACCCAGCTGATTCGCGTTGGCGCGAACGTTCGTGATGCGGATGATGCGGGTGCGGTTCGTGCCGGGGGGGTCGATCGGCACACCGAGCCACACGATCGAGTTTGCACCCGACTGACGGCCCTGGTACACGTTCGGCACACCGGTCGTACCGGTCTGGTCATAGTCAACGCCGTCCGCGCCGTCGCCGGCGGGGTCAGTCGCGCCAACACCCGAGATCGCACAACCACCGTTGACCGAGCAGTAACGCTGCGCGGCCGGACCGGGTTCGTCGATCATCAGGAGCGCTTCGCTCCAGGGGTTGTTCGTCAACCGGCTGGTTACGTTGGTGTTCAAAAAGATCTGAACGTTCGCCTGGGGGACCGGGGCGTCCAAAGCGGTGGGCGTGCCACCGTTGCAGTTCAGAACCAGGTCACCGACGAGCTCCGTCAGCCCTTCTGCCCGAACGATGGGCGGGACGCCAGCATTCCCGACGCACGAGAACGCGGCGACCTGCTGTGCATTAGCCGTGGACGCTGCGCCAAAGGCCAGCGCGGCCACTGCCAAAGCAGGGAACCATTTGCGGAAATCTACCATTTCCTTCTCCTTAACATTTTTAAAAACTCGAACTGAAAAGTTACTTAACCCAAAGTTTTGGCCCGATCTCGCCACCCCTTCACCGGCCGGTCCGGCTTCGAGCCGGGTTAGTTGCGATGAGGAGTGTTCGGACTAGGCAGATGTTGTTTTTTGTTTTTCTTATTGTTAGGCCGCTGGATTCTTGCGGCGGTGATTACGCCTAACTGCAGAAGGGACTCTTCCGCACACTGATTATAAGCAATTGTCACGCCACATTTCCAGTCGCTTTTTGCAACCCCGCCCCCAACGCGCGTTTTCGGCCCAAATTGCCGTTTTTCAATTGGTTAGCTTGCCGCGCCGCCCCCCCGCGCCCCCGGGTCCGGCCCAGGCGCCCCACCACCCGGCCGGGTCCGATTGTCCCAACCCTGCGTCGCCCGGACACACCCGCCACTAGTCTTTCACATACTTCCGCAGCCGCCGCAGCCGTCCTTTCAACTCCTCGCTCGCTTCGGTGATCTCGTTGGTGTCGTAGATCACCCGCGGCGTCATGAAGATGATCAGCTCCGTCCGTTCCCGGCTGTAGGAGCGGCTCCCGAACGCCGCGCCCACCACCGGCAGGCGGTGCAGGAACGGAATCCCGGCAGACGAATACGTGTTGCTCTCGTTGATGATGCCGCCGATGGCGATCGTGTCCCCGTCCTCCACCGTTACCTGGGTATTTACGGACCGCTTGGAGAACGACGGCGACTGAATCCCGCCGGGCGCAGCCGCCTGCGGCGCGCTCACTTCCTGGTTCACGATCAACGTCACCACCCCGCTCGGGTTTACGCGCGCCGTAATCGAAAGCGTCACCCCCGTCTGCCGGTTCTGAATCGTATTCGCAAACAGCGAGTTGCCGCTTGACTGCGCTCCGGTCACCGCTTGCGAGGCCAGCGTCGGCACCTCCGTACCCACGTTGATCGAGGCCGAGATCGAATCCGTCGCAATCACCGACGGCGCCGAAATCACCCGCGCCCGCGTCTCCACATCCTGTGACGACATGAACGCCAGCAGTTCCCGGCTCTGCCCCACCAGGGCTCCGGCGGTCAACGTGACGTTGCCGCCCGCCAGCGCCCCGCTCAGCATCCGCGAGGCCAGCGTCGGCGCGCCGGCAGTCGGCGCGTTCCGGTTCTGAATGTAGGCGGCAATCCCGTTGGCAAACGCCCCGGTCAACGACACTTCGTAGATCTTGGCGTCGATCAACACCTGCCGCGGCGGAATATCGAGCTGCCGCAGGATCTTGCTGATGCCCTCAAACTCGGCCGGCGTCGCCTGAATGATCAGGGAATTGTCCATCGGATTCGGCACCACGCGCGGCATCCGCATTCCCATGCCGCCCATCCCCGCCTGCGCGCCCAGATACGTCCCCGTGCCGTCGCCCACCGGCGGGATGCTGCCGCTCTGCACCGCCCCCGGCGCCGCGCCGTAGCCCGCGCCGGCTCCGGTGTTGTAGGCCATCGTGACTCCCGGCCCCAAGCCGTATCCGCCCATCATCGTCGGATTCATTCCGCCCATACCCATCATCCCGCTCATGCCCATTCCCGGCATGCCCAT
>CAZWDD010000012.1:24872-36931 GCA_964632345.1 uncultured Solibacteraceae bacterium
CATGCCCATTCCCGGCATGCCCATCATGCCCATGCCAGGCATTCCCATACCCATGCCACCGCCATACCCGCCCATGCCGCCGCCATACCCGCCCATGCCGCCGCCAAATCCGCCCATCCCGAATCCGCCCATCCCAAAGCCACCCATGCCGAATCCACCCATGCCGAAGCCGCCCCCGTAGAGCATCATGATCGCCATCGCCATCATGTCCGCCCGGCCGTACTTCACGCGGTAGACGTAGTTGTCAATCGCCCCCGCCGTGATCTTCACCGGCGTGTCCAGCTTCTTCACCCACTTTTCCACTTCCTCAAACGCCGAAGGATTCGCCGCCACCGCGATCATCGTATTGATCCGGTCCACCGGAATGAACTTGATCGGCGACTGCTTTTCGTTCAACGAAATGCCCTTGAAGATCGTGTCGATCTCCTTGGAGAGGTCCGACGGCCGCGCATGCGTCGTTTCAAACAACCGCACCCGGCTGCCGGCGAACGTGTCGTTGTCGAACAGAGAGATCAGCTCCATCGTCCGCCGCATCGACCGCGCCGAATCCAGAATCAACAGCAGATTCGCCGGCGGGTACGCCCACGTTTTCGAGTTCTCCCCCATGAACGGATCCAGCAGCTTTGTCAGTTCGTCCACGTTCGCGTACTTCAGGAAGATCAGGTTCAGCACGATCTGCTCGCTATCCGGCAGTTCGCGCTGGTTGATCGAGGGCTTGATGGGGAGCCGCGCCGCTTCGGCCATTGGCACAATGCGGTGAATATCGCCCACCTGCACCATCGCGAATCCGTTGATGCGCAGGATCATGTCCAGCAGTTCCCGATTGCTCAGCGACTTCGTCTCCCCGTAAGTATTGAGGATGATTCCGCCCTTCACCCGCGGATCCAGAATGTAGTTGATCTTCAACTGCCGCGCCAGAATGTCGATCACCGCCGTCAGCGAAGCGTTCTCCAACTGCAACCCGCCGGTGCCGCCGCCCACCACGGGCGCGGCCGGCGTTGTGGACTCCGGCGGCGTCCGTCCTGCCGCTGCTGCAGCGTCAGCCGCCGCGGCCGCCTGCCCCGCCGCCGGCTTGGCCGGGGGGGTCTCGATTCTCGGCCCGAACCCGGGCGGCGGCTTCGGTGGCGGCGCCTGCGCCAGCATCACCGTGCATGCGCACAGAATCGCGGTCAATTTCCCGTTCGTCACCATCCGCATTCGGCCTTAATCCTTCTTCGCCGCGGCTTTCGTCCGCGCGCGCTCCCACACGATCGCTTCGTCTTTATCCAATTCCGATTTCTTCTTCGTCCAGGAATATGTCCCGAACGGTCCCGGTTTGGAGAATCGCAGCAGGTCGCCCTCCTCCTTCACCGTTATCTGCGCCAGGGCGGCATCCGCCGGCGTCCCGCCCATGTCTATGCCCGTCGGCCCCTTCGTCGCCGCCGCGCCCTTGGCCTCTTCGGTCTTCATCAGTCCGGCCGGCGTCTCCTGATACATCCACACCTTGCCGCGCGGATCCGTCCACTTCCACACGCCGTCGCTCACCGCCACCGCTCCCGCCGGCACCCCTTCGGGTCTTCCCGCCGTGGCCGGCTTCGGCTCCTCGCTCTTCATCATCCCGAATGGCGTTGCCCGGTACAGCCAGGCCTTCCCCGCCTTGTCCACCCAGCGCCACGTGTGGCCCTCAATCGCCACCGCTCCCGCCGGCACCCCGGCCGGCCGTTGCGCCGCTTCCTTCGATTGCGCCAGCGCCGCCAGGCACACAAACACCACGATCAGGGAAATCTTCATCTCGCTCCTCACTTCACCTGTTCCCAGCGGCACACCTTGCCGAACGGCGTCTCGCTGACAATCTTCCGGTACCCGTCCTGCACCGTGCCGGCCGGCGTCGTATCGCCCGCCGCGCACGCCCTCACGCCGCCGCCCGTATCCACGCCGGGGCCGCTCTGCTTGGCCTCGGCCGCCGCCGGCTGCGATAGCACCTGCGTGCCCGCCCCGGGCGCCGGCGCCGGCGCCACGTTCTGTTCACTCTTTCCGGCCAGCAGCGCCGCCGTCTGCGCGTCGCGGTCCGCCAGGTCGGCCAGATTCTTCGTGATCTTCTCGCCGTCCCAATCCAGCACAATCGTCCGCGCGTCGAACTTCACGATCCGGAAATCGCCGATCTTGTCCCCCATCCGGTAACCCTTCTGGGCCTGTCCCTTCCTGGCCGACATCATGATGATAGGCGGATCGGCCACCATCAACACGCCGTAAGCCAGCGGAAACTCCGGCTGCTTCTTTTCGGGTGGCGGGGCAATGATCACTGTCGGATTCCGGTCCTTCGAAAAGAGAAGACGCGCCGCAACGTCCAAATAGTTTGCCGCCACCGTACGTTCCGGCAGCGGCGCCGCCGTCGTCCCCTTCGCCGCGGGCAGTTTCGGCGCGCTCTCGCGCACCATCTCCTCCCGCCGCCCGGCCTCGTCCCGCAGCTCCAGCAGATGCAGCGTCGCCATCGCGATCCCCGCCAACAGCAACACGTTCAACAGAAACAGCCGGCTCATCAGAATCCCAGCCCCTTCTTCTCCGGAATCAGCTTCCGCGGCACGATCCCGGAAATGCTCAGCCGCACCGGCAGCAGCTTCTCCGGCCCCGACGCCTGCCCCACCCGGATCTCATTGGTCGCCAGCAGCTCCGGCTGCGCCCCCAGGTCGGCCAGCAGGTTCACCAACTGCTCCACGCCGCACTCAAACGACACCGATACCGTCACCTCTCCATAGTCGTCGCCGAACGCCCGCGCCTGCCCGATCTCGTTCGCCCGCACCTCAATCGGCGGTCCCTGCGCACGGCCCACTCGCCGCAGAATCTGAAAAAGCTGCGCCTGCGCCTGCGCCGCCGTGTCGCCCGGCAGCATCCCCTTCTCCCGCGCCGCCAGGTCCGCCTGCGCCTGTTTCAAAAGCGCCTGCTTGTCGGGCACCTGCAGCAGCAGCGCCCGCGCCTTCGTCAGCCGCTTCTCCAACACCTCGGTCGCGTTGGCGCCCCCGGCCGTCTCCTCCGCCGCGCCACCCTCCGGCCAGAAGTAGATCACCGCCGCCACCAGCAGCGCCCCGGCCAGCAGCTTCAGCGCCTTCTGGTCGCGCTCGGACAGGTTCGTCACTGCGCACCCTCCCGCCGGCTCCGGATCCGGAACACCTCCGCGCCCGCCACCCGCCCGATCGGCGTAATGAACTCGCTCCCCGTCATCCGTTTCGACTCATCCAGCAGCCGCAGCAGCGGCGCCGCCTGCTCCGTCTCCCCTGTTATCGTCACCGTGTCCCGCGTCAGGTCCATCGCCGAGAGAAACGATGGCGGCGGGAACGTCGCCGTCAGCTCCAGTATCAGGTCCAGATCCTCCCGCGTCCGCTTCCGGAATGCATCCAGCAACAGTACCCGCTGCCGCGTCTTCTCCAGGTTCCGGTCCAGATTCCCCACCCGCGACGACAACGGCTCGGTCCGCTCCAGCTCGGCCTGCAGCGCTTCCCGGTACACTTTTTCCTCGTAGGGCTTATGCAGCGCGATCGCCGTGCACAGCCCGGCCAGGATCACGCCCAGCACCGCCGTCGGCACATATCGCAGCCGGGAACTCGTCCGCCGCTGCGCCTCCGGCAGCAGGTTGGCGTCGATCGACAGGCCCGGGCATGCGCTCGCCATCGCCGCCGCCTGGCTCAGCCCCATCCCCAACTCCCGCGGCTCGGTCTCCTCCGTCAGCCGCAGCTCCGCCTTCGCCAGCCGGTAGGCCCGCTCCGGCTCCATGTCGAACACCGCGGAAAACACCGGCTTTGCTTCGCTTTCGCCATAGATCTCAAAGCCGTCGGCCGTCGGCATTCCGCTCAACAGCGCCGCCGGCGGATCGTTCACCAGCCGCAGCGCTGACCGGATGGCCGCCGCCGAAAACGTGAAACTCGCCACCTTCACCCCGGCCTCGGCAAACAGCCCCAGATACTGCTCGAACAGCTGCCGCCGCATCACCCCGATCAGCACATGCACCGCGTCCAGCCGCGCCCACCCCAGCACCGCATCGTCTTCCTCATACGGGTGCAGCGCGTCCATCTGGTAGTTCACCGCCCCGGCCAGCTCCGCGTCCTTCACCCCCGGAAACGCCACCGTCCGCACAATCACTTCCTGCCGCGGCGCCAGCACCACCGCCGCCACATGCGCCGCCCCGTGCTTCTTCAGAAACTCCGCGTACTGCCGCCCCCACTCCGCCGCCGGCCGCTCCCGGAAGTTCTCAATCGTCTCCACCCCCAGCGCCGCCGCTCCCGATGGCCGCATCCGCACCACCGACACCGTCAGCTCCGCCCGGCCGATCTCGACTCCCACCCCCGTCCCCACTGCCATCCACTTCCGCACCGCCAACGGAATCATCTAGTTCGTCCCCGCATTGTCATGCCAGCGCAGTATCCAGTACGGCGTCAGGTCATCTTTCATGTTCTGATTGAACTTCACCACCATCGCCACCGAACGCCGCAGATCGCTCACCATCGCCGGCGCCTGCGTCCGCAGCGTCGCCGTCGCTCGCAGCGTGTACGTCGAGTTCCCGCCCAGCCGCAGCTTCCCGCCCGCCATCGCCAGCACCGGCGCCGCCTCCCCCGCGGTCAGGAACGGACGCTCCATCCGCCGCCTCACGATCATCGCCGCCACGTCCGGCGGCACTCCGATGGCCAGCAGCACCGGCAGCGGCGTTGTGTTGATGTCGTATGCGTCGTTGATCCCGTACACCGTCAGGCAGTCCTTCAAACCCGGCAGCCGCGACAATACCCCGTTGGCATCACGCGCCCATGTCCCATGAAACAGTTCCGGCGTGACCCCGCGGACGTATAGCAGCTCCTCGATCTGTTCTAAGGACGCATGCCGCGGCAGGAAAGTCGGCCCCATCGACAGATAAAACTGGTCCAGCGGCGATCCCCCGGGGTTCTCCGTCCGCCAGTCCACAATCGCCTCCGCCACCACCATCGCCCGGTCCGGCGCCACACCCATCGCCGCCAGCAGCCGCAGCAACTCCACCGGCGTCGCCCGGTTCACGTTCAGCCGCGCCGACTCCGGGATGATCTCTACCGTCGCCACACCCGTCGGGAACGCCATCTGAAACACCGGCATCCCCGGCTCATAAAACATCGGCCGTCCGTCCGGCCGCCGGTGTCCCCCGCCCCACTGCATCCACAACAGCGCCCGGTCCACCGCCCCCGCCGCCAGGTAGTACGCCCGCGCCTGTTCAATGTGCGTCGACGTACGCTCCGTCTCCCCGCGCACCGCCGTCGCCACGGAAAACGCAATGGCCGTCAACGCCGCCGTCAGCCACAGCACCAGCAGCAGTGCCCCGCCCCGTTCGTGCCCTTTCATCCGCATACACCTAATCCGAATACACCAGCACCGGGTTCGCCGTAATCCGCACCGGAAGCGTCGCCGACATCACCTGCAGGTCCGCCGCCTTCTGCTCCAGCGGCACCATCTCGATCCGCACCGCCGTGGGCAGTTGATTCGCCATCCACTTCGGCGTCCACCGCTCCAGCAGCGGCGGCGGCATCTTCTGTTGGTACAGAAACCGCACCCCCGCCAGCCGGTCGGCCAGGATGAACGAGTCCGGCCCCGTCATCACCGGCGGAAATAGCGGGCCCGTCTGTCCCGTCGCCGGGTCCGCCTGCGCTCCCACGCACAGGCCCCGCAGGCTCTTCGGCCCCGCCCACGGCCGCTCGTTCACCACCAGCCGCACACCCTTCCCGTCCTGCCCCGGTATCACCGTGAACTCCAGCAGCAGCGCCCGCCCGCGAGCCCCCTCGTTCAACGAGTAGCTCGACACGAACCGCATCGACTGCGGGTCGCCATGGAACATCGCCGCCTTCCCCCCGCCCCCGCCGCACTCCACCCACACCGGCATCATCCCCGCCACCTGTGCCGCCAGCGCCTTCTCCACGCCCAGCACCCGCCGGTTCTTCAGAAACCGGTCGTTCGTCTTCTCCATCGCGTCGATCCCCACCCGCATCGAATACAACACGCCCAGGCTCAGGAACGACATCAGGGCCACCGCAATCAGCAGTTCCAGCAGCGTCACCCCGCGCTCGCCGCTCCTCATAACGGCGCTCCTGCAAACGGTACCGGCGGCGGGTCGTCCGGGAACAGGATCCGCCGCCGGAATCCCTCCAGCGAAAACGACTTCCGCTTCCCTCCGTTTTCGAACTCCACCCGCAGCTCGATCCGTTCCAATACCTCCGCCCCCGGCCCCGCGCCCGGCGGCGCTTCAAACACCGTCGCCCGCGCCCGCCACCCCGCCTGCAGCCCCTGTGTCTGCAACGGGTCGAAGCGCCCCTCCACCACCTGCAGCAGCGGCAGCCGCGGCGTCACCAGCAGTTCGTCCATCTTGTGCTTCGCCAGCAGCGCCGCCCGGTCGTAGTCGGTCAGCCGCGACGCCGTCCGCAGCGACGTCGTCAGGTTTGAAAGCAGCGCCGTCACCGCCACCGCCATGATGAAGGTGGCCACCATCACTTCCAGCAGCGAGAATCCACCCCGCCGCCTCATAGCTCCGTCACCTGCGCCGCGCCCGTAATCGGGTCCACCGACACCCGCCGCCGCGCGTTCTTCCGGTTCTTCAACTCCAGCGCCATCCGCGGCGCGGTACCCCCGGGGTGGATCAGAAACTGCCGCGGCAGATGGTCGTCCAGGTTCGGTATCTCCGGCAGCACCCGCTCGATCGTCACCCCCTCCGGCATCGTCAACTCCCGCCGGTAGCCCGGGTCCGCGCTCGCAAACGTCACCCGCCCCTCCATGCGGTTCACGATCACTTCCACCGCCACCTGCCGCCGCTCCGCCCGGTTCACCGCCGCGTTCACCTGGCTCACAATCTCATCGCTCGCCTGCCGCAGCCGCAGCGACTCAATCCCCGCGGTAATCGACGGAAACGCCACGCCGATCATGACGCCAATGATGGCCACCACGATCAGCATTTCCATGAGCGTCACACCGCTCTGCGTTGTCCGCCGCTCCCGCTTCACTTCGATTTCCAGCTCACAATGTCTTCGTTCATGTCCGTCCCGCCCGGCTGCCCGTCGGCCCCGTAACTGATGATGTCCGGCTCATCGCCGTGCTCGCCCGGATACTTGTAGACGTACGGCCGGCCCCACGGATCGGTGGGCACCTCCTGCGGCAGGTACGGACCCTGCCACCCGTTCACCCCCTCCGGCTTCACCCGCAGCGCGTTCAGGCCCTGCTCGTTGCTCGGAAACAGGCTGGTGTCCAGCTTGTAGGCACCCAGCGCCGTGTTGAACGAGTTGATCTGCTGCCGCACGGCCGTCTTCTTCGCCGTATCGGCCCGCTGCAACACCCGCGGCCCCACCACCGCGGCAAACACCGCGATGATCGTCACCACCACCAGCATTTCTATCAACGTCAGGCCCGCCTGTTGCCGCCGGCGGCGTTGCGATATCGTTCTCGGCATAATCTCTCTTCCTCTCCCTTAGATCGCCACTTCGTTGATGCTCGAAATGGCCAGCAGCAGACTGATCACCAGCGCGCCGATAATCAGTCCCATCACTAGGATAATGATCGGCTCGAACAGCGACGTGAACCGCCGGATCGCCGCCTTCGTATCGGCCTCATAAACATCGGCCATCCGCAGAAACATCTGATCCAGTTTGCCCGTCTCCTCGCCCACGCTCAACAGGTGCGCCGCCAGTGGTGGAAACTCCCCCGTCCGCTTCAGCGGCGCCGCGATCCCCTCCCCCCGCTTCACCCCCTGTGCCACCGCGCCCAGCGATCCCGCAATCCGCCGGTTATTCAGAATCGCTCCCGCAATCGACAGCGATTGCACCAGCGGCACAGAGTTCGCAATCAACGTTCCCATCGCCCGCGCAAACCGTGCCGTCTCCGCCTTCCGCAGCGCATCCCCCAACAGCGGAATCCGCAGCCGGAACCCGTCCCACCACATCCGCCCCTCGGCCGTCCGGATATAGACCTGAAACCCGATCAACGCCACCGCCAGCACACCCAGCACCACCGGCGCATACGCCTGCGTATACCGGCTCGCTTCAATCATCATCCGCGTCGGCAGCGGCATCGGAATATTGCCCTGCTCAAACACCGCCGCAAACCGCGGCACCACAAAGTTCATCAACACGAACACGCTGCCGGCCCCCACCAGCGACAGCAGCGCCGGATACACCAGCGAGCTGATAATGTACCCCCGCAGCTCATCCCGCGTCTTTTCGAACTCCGCCAGCCGCTCAAACACCACCCCCAGCGACCCCGACGCCTCCCCCGCCCGCACCATGTTCACATACAGGTCGTTAAAGTATTTCGGATGCGTCGCCAGCGAATCGGCCAGCGACCGGCCGCCCTTCAACACCCGCAGCACGTCCAGAATCACCATCCGGAACTCGGCCTGCTCGGTCAGCTCCGTCGAAATCTGCAGCGCCCGGTCCACCGGTATCCCGGAGTTCAGCAGCGTTGTCAGTTCGGTCGTGAAGAACAGCACGTCCTTCTTCCGCCCGCCGCCGATGTCCGGCAGCTCAAACTCCAGCCCCTTCTTCTGCTCCAGGCCGACGTAGACCGGCGTCAATCCCTGCTTCCGCAGCTCCCGCGCCACCTCCCGGTCGCTCTCGCCCGTCAACGTGCCCGTCCGCGCATTCCCATCGGCGGTAACGGCGCGGAAGTAGAAGGAGGCCGCCATTAGAACTCCTGCGTCACCCGCATCACTTCTTCCGGCGTCGTCACTCCCTCGGCCACCTTGTCCCAACCGTCTTCCCGCAGCGTCCGCATCCCGTTCCGCCGCGCCGCTTCCGTCAGCACCGCCGCGTCCTCGTTCCGCGTAATCATCCGCCGCAGCTCTTCGTTCAGCTCCATCAGCTCGAAGATCCCCACGCGCCCCGTATACCCCGACCCGAAGCAGCGCTCACACCCCCGCCCCTTCCACGTCGGCACCTCCACTCCCTCCGGCCGCAGCCGCGGCGCGCCCGGCGCCTTGCAGTGCGGGCAGATCTTCCGCACCAGCCGCTGCGCCAGGATGCTCACCACCGACGACGAGATCAGATAATTCTCCACGCCCATATCCGTCAAACGCGTCACCGCGCTCGGCGCGTCGTTCGTGTGCAGCGTCGAAAACACAAAGTGGCCCGTCAGCGCCGACCGGATCGCCACGTCCGCCGTCTCCCGGTCACGCACCTCGCCCACCATGATCACGTCCGGATCCTGCCGCACAATATGCCGCAGCCCGCTCGCAAACGTCAGCCCGATCTGCGGATTCACGTGGATCTGATTGATCCCGTCCATCTGATACTCCACCGGGTCTTCAATCGTGATGATCTTCCGCTCCACCCCGTTGATCCGTTTCAGCGCCGAATATAGCGTCGTCGATTTCCCCGATCCCGTCGGCCCCGTCACAAACATAATCCCGTGCGGCAACTGCGTATAGTGCTCCATCCGCTCCAGCATCCGGTCCGTGAACCCCAGCTTCCGCAGATCGTAGAACTGCTCCCCGGCCGATCGGTCCAGCAGCCGCATCACAACGCTCTCGCCATAAAGCGTCGGCAGCGTCGACACGCGCAAATCCACTTCCCGCCCCAGCGTCTTCACCTTGATGCGGCCGTCCTGCGGCAGCCGCCTCTCGGCGATGTTCAGCTTCGCCATCAGCTTCACGCGGCTGATCAGCGCGGCCTTCATCTCCTTCGGCGGCTGTTCCTGTTCATACAACACGCCGTCAATCCGGAACCGGATGCGGAAGCTCTTCTCAAACGGCTCGATATGAATATCCGACGCCCGCTTCTCCACCGCCGCCGCAATCGTCGCGTTCACCATGCGGATCACCGGCGCTTCGCTCGCCATGTCCCGCAGGTGTTCCAGGTCTTCGTTGCCGCCCGCGCCGTCGCCGAAGTCGGCTTCGGCCTCGTTCCGCGCCGCCTGTCCGTAGTGCTTGTCGATCGCCTCGGCAATCTCCCCTTCGGCCGCCAGCACCGCCGTCACCCGCAGCCCCGTGAACCCGCGCACCGCCGCGATGGTCTCAAAATCCAGCGGGTCCGCCATCGCCAGCGTCAGCCCGTCTTCGGTCAGCCCCACCGGCAGGCACCGGCTCTGCCGCAGGAATCGCGCCGCCAGCCCGTCCGTCTCGGGCGCCGTGAACGTCTCCCCGTCAATCGTCACCAGCGGCACGCGCAACTGCTCGCTCAACCCCGCCAGCAGGTCCCGCTGCGCCACAAAGCCCAGCTCCACCAGCAGCTTCCCGATCTTCTCGCCCCGTTCCTTCTGCAGCTCCAGCGCCCGGTCCAGGTCGTCCTGCTGGATCAGGCCCTTGGCCATCAAGATCTCGCCCAGGCGCATTAGTATTCCCGGACCTGTATCGCGGCTTCCTGCGCCGCTTTGTCCACGCCCTTCTGCAGGAACGCCGCCAGCGTCTGTCGCTCCGCCTGCATCACAATCTGCGTCGGCAGCCCGCTCACATCCTCATGCGGCATGTGCAGCAGGGAGACGCTCAGCGTCATCTTCTCGCGCGCCGGCACCGGGTCCATCACCACCGCGGCGCTGATCAGCATCTCCCGCATCGCCGTCCGCAGCGCCGGCAGTCGGTCGAGCTTCTTCTTCCGCAGCGCCGCCCGCTCCGTCTCCGGCAGCTTCGGCCGGAACGGGTTCAACCCCGGCCCTTCCGCCAGGTTGACGCGCGTCGTGAACACGCACCCGTAGCCTTCCAGGTACACGCCGTGCGTGTGCCCCAGCAGTAGATACTGTTCGCCCGGGAACAAGGCCTCAATGCGCTTGTTCATCGACACTTCCACGCTCGCCACAAGGCTCCGGCTCACCGGCGCCGCAAATAGCGTGCACGCCAGTACCGTCAGCAGAATCGCTCGTTTCATTGCGCCCCTCCCGCCCCGCTCTGCGCCAGTGATACCAGCATCGCCGCCTGCTTCTCGCGGAACAGCGAGTAGCTGGCCTCCATCGCCATCACGTCATCCTGCCGCAGCCGCTGATACTTCCCCTCGGCCTCTTTCAACACCGTCGCCAACTGCGTCCGGTGCCGCTGCTCGGCTGCTTCCAGCGCCGCCGGCAGCACCCGTGCCACCTCATCCCGCACCCGCTGTTCAAACTGCTTTTCATCGAACGCCGCCGTCTGCACCACCGGCGCCGCCGCCGGCGGCGGCCCGGCCGCCGCTCCGTGGAAGACAATCGCCCCCGCCAGCAGTGCCGCCGAGGCAAACGCCATCCGTGGCCCCGAGTTCAACCACACCTGCCACCACGTCGGCTCAAAAACCTTATCGGAGACGAACGCAATCCGCCGCGGCAGCTCCTCCTCCCGCAGCGCGAACATCGCCGACTGCGTCACCTGCAGCCGCGCCAGCTCCTCCCGCAGCCCCGCGTCGGCGGCCACCGCCGCCTCCACCTCCCGCCGCCCGGCCGCGTCGAGCTCCCCGAACACGTAATCTTTCAAAATGTCCGCTGTGACTTTCATGACCCACTCCCCGGAACTCCCGCCGGCGCCAGCGTCTCCTTCAACAGCTCCAGCGCGGTATACAACCGCGACTTCACCGTCGATAGCGGGCACCCCAGAATCTCCGACATCTCCTCGAACTTGAACCCCTGATAGACCTTCAAGACCACCGCTTCCCGTTGTTCCTCGCTCAACCGCCGCAGCGCCGCGTCCACCGCGAGCGCCGTTTCCACCGGCAGCATCCCCCCGCCCATTGGCGAAGGTGTGTCGTACCCGGATGTCTCCAAATCGTCCTCCGGCTTCTTCCGCCGCAGCATCGAATAGGCTTCGTTGTGCGCAATCCGGTACATCCACGGCGCAAACCGTCCCGGATCCTCCAACTTCCGCAGATTCTGATAGACCTTCAAAAGGACATCCTGGCAAAGATCAAGCGCGTCTTCCCGGTTCCGGACCAGCCGCAGCAGGTAATTGAACACACGTTTTTCCCATCGCGAAACAAGGAGATTGTAGGCGTCCACATCCCCCCGCTGCGCCTTCAGGATCAAGTCGCGGTCTTCTACCTCTCGGAAGATCAAGGCGGGTGTTCTCGTTCGTTCAGACGACGCCGGGTCGGAAAAAGTCGATGCGCCGTCTGTTCTTTTCGAGTCTACCCGGTTGCGGG
>CAZWDD010000013.1:0-36712 GCA_964632345.1 uncultured Solibacteraceae bacterium
ATGGTATCTGGGCGCAGTTCTGGCACTGGCAGGTGATGTTGATGAGGCACTGTTTCATGGGGCTTATCTACCGTTTTCCCTGATTGCGGCGCTGGCGGCCCTGGCCATCGCCCGCCGCTACGCATCGCGCCCGCTACTGGCGACGCTACTTTTCTGCGCGGTCCCCTCGTTCATCATCAACGGCACCTCGCTCGAAAGTGACCTGCCGCTCGTAGCCTTCTGGCTGCTGGCCACGGCGCTATTTCTGGCCGGGCGCATGGGGCTGGCGGCAGCAGCGATGGTGCTTGCGGCGATGTGCGGCTACCAGAGCGTGGTGCTGGCGCCCGTGCTGTTCCTGCTCCACCGCCGTCCGCATTGGACGATGGCGGTGATCCCGGTAACGCTTGGCGCGTGGGAACTTTGGGAACGGGCCACGATCGGCGCGATGCCGGCACAGGTATTGACGGGCTATTTCGACACCTACGGACTGCAGCGACTGGAGAACAAACTTCGCAACGCAGCGGCGCTGACGGCGCATCTGGGCTGGCTCACACCCCCCGTTGCCGCCATTCTGGCCTACCGCCGGGAGTGGCTGTGGGCGCTGGCCCCGGCGGCGCTGGCGGCGTGGTTCGATGCGAACATTCTCTGCTGGGGATCCGTCTTCACGGGCGCGCTGATACTGGCCGGCATGCGGCGGGAGCGCTGGCTGGGGCAGTGGGTGCTGGTCTTCTTTGCCGCCGCGCTGGTACTGTTCTTCGCAGGGTCGGCGCGGTATCTGCTGCCATTAGCGTTGCCGGTCTGCATTCTGGTCTCCGAACATACCGGGTACTCGGCGGTAGCTGCCAACGCAGTGCTGGGACTGGCACTGGCCACCGTCAATTTCCAGCATTGGGACGCCTACCGGCGTATAGCGGGCACAATCCCCCAGGATCAGCGGGTATGGGTGAATGGCGAGTGGGGACTGCGGTTCTATCTGGAATCCCGCGGGGCACTCCCGCTGCTGCGCGGCCAATCGGTGCAACCTGGGGAATTCGTCGTGACCAGCCGGATTGCCGACTCGATCGACTTCACAACCGGCGGTGGCGTAGCGGCACCCGTCGACGAGCATGTCATTGGCAGCCCGATCCCGCTGCGGATCATCGGCCTCGAATCGCAGTCCGCTTATTCGACAGCGGCGCGGGGATTGCGGCCGTTTGACGTGTCGGCGGGTCCGATCGATGTCGTCCGCACGGTGACGGTGATCCCGCGCAAACCGGTGCTCTCGTACCTCGAAATGGGTTCGCCGGAGGCGACCTCCCAAATTGTCTCCGGCGTCTATGCGCTGGAGGACCAGCAGTGGAGGTGGGCCGATGGGCGGGCAGTACTCCTGCTGAAGCGGCCGCAGCAACCGGGGCCGGTGGAGGTGAAGATCTACCTTCCGGAACAGGCGCCGGGCCGGGCGGTGACGGTCGCAATCGACGGCCGTACGGTGTTGGCGCAGACGCTGGCCGGACCGGGGGCCCACACGTTGACTACGCCACCGATCAACGCCGCAGGTGAGGACGTTCAACTGGTACTGACGATTGACAAGACGTTCCAGGCCGCGGGCGATTCACGCCGCCTGGGCCTTATCCTGGCAGCGGCGGGCTTTCCGGCTACTTCGCCTTAAGCATCAGGCGCCGCACGCGGTGCGCTTCACTGTCCCCGATGTACACCATTCCCGCGGCATCGACGAACACGCCGTGGGGGCGGGCCATCGCGCAGTCGCGCGGCGAGGTTTCAGGACCGTCCCCCCGGCTTCCGGTGCCCGCGACGGTGGTGATGATTCCGGTCTTCAGATCGATGCGGCGGATCGTGTGGCTCTCCGTGTCGGCGATATAGATGCCGCCGTCCTTGGACCAGGCGATCCCCTTTGGCCCGCTCAGGGCGGCCTGCGTGGCAGGGCCGCCATCGCCAGACCACCCCTTAACGCCTGTGCCGGCAATATGGTGGAGCGTCTTGACCTTCCAGTCGATGCGATAGACGGCGTTGCCCTCGCGCAGAGCGAGATAGAGATTGCCTTTCGGGTCGACATCAATGGCCCGGGGCCCATAGAGAGGGGTCCCGGCAAGCGGCGCGCCGTCCGGCGTCGCTTTCTTTTCGCCGGTGCCCGCCCAGGTCGAGATGATGCCCGACTTCATGTCGACAAGGCGGATGCGGTGATTGGCAATATCGCAGATCAGCAGGTTGCCATCGGGGTCAAACTGAATGCTGTGCGGCTGGGACAACTCGGCCTTGGCGGCGGGCCCGCCATCACCCGAGAACCCCGGCTTGCCGGTACCGGCAACGGTTGTGATGATCTTCGTCCGGGCATCCACGCGGCGCCCCACGTGGTTCTTCATTTCGACAAAGTACATGTTGCCCGCCTTGTCAAAACGGACTTCATACGGCTGATTCAGCCGCGCCTGCGTGGCAGGGCCGCCGTCTCCCGTATAGCCCATACGCGCATTGCCCGCGACCGTTGTCAACTGACGCGTCCTGAGATCGAGGCGACGGACGACGTGATTATCGATATCACAGATATAGAGGGCCCCGTCCGGGCCGATGACCAGTCCGTACGGGTTATTCAATTGATCCTGGGCATAACCCGGCTTCCCGTTTCCCGCGATGGTCTCGATCTTCCACTCGGCGCCCCACGCCAAAGTGGCAACCATGACGGGCATCAGTACACGATTCCACATTACTCGGGAGTCTATCACGACGCAGGGGAGATGAAAACGCTTTCAGATTGGCTCGGGCCGAGGGAGCAGCGGATGGAAGGGAATCTCCCAATGACGAAGCCAGCGCCGCCAGGCCGGAGCGGGTTGCGCGAAACCTTCCGCAATCCAAAGGTCGTATGCGAGACGCCCGGTCTGCAAGAGCAGTCGGCGGCCGTCCCTATGCACATCGAAACGGGCCACCATGCCCCCGGCTGGCAATTGAAGTCCGACGGCGCGCAATCGACGGCCGCTGGCCACATCCCAGGTGACGAGTTCCGCGTTTTCGGGATCGAGCTGATAGAGCACGCGGCCGCCGTCGCCGAACTGCACACGCCCGCCGGGAGCAAGTGGGGCAGGGATCAGGACGCGATCCCGGGTGGCGTCCGGAGAGACCAGATGGAGACCGTCCTCGGCCGGATAGGTGACCCAGCGCCCATCCGGAGAGCAGGCGATCTGCGAGCCGCGAGCGGCTTTCAACTGCGATGGTTCCCCGCCCAGGGAGGACACTTTCATCAAGCGGCCAGGTTGGGAGTACCAGATGGTTTCGCCATCTGGAGACCAGCAGACTTCGTTCACCGGCGCACGCGCTTCGGCGATGGTAACGGGTTGGCCGCCAGAGGCAGGAATGGTCTGCAGCGCCTGCCGGGACCAGAAGGCGATGCGTCGGCCATCGGGAGAGTAGACGGGCACGGTGGGACCAGTCGGCGCATCGGCAACCTCATGCAAGGCGAGCGGCGTTCCGCCATCGGAGCCGCGGGTCCACAGCGCCGGGTGGCGGCCAGCGTAGCTGACATAGGCAAAACGTTCCTCCGCCGGCGACCAGGCGGGGTATAACTCTCGGCTTGTTGTCGCGACTAGGGAGCGAACACGCCGCCCATCCATACCGTACTCGACAATGTCCCAATCGGCCAGGCCGGTGGAGTAGGCAAGCTGGCGGCCGTCCGGGCTCATGGAGGTAGCCGTCACCTGCGTGGAACCGCGCAGAAGAAGCCGCTGGGCGGCGCTCTCGGTGTCGACGATATAAAGAGCCTGCAGGCCCTCGCGTTCGGCGGCCAGCACGGCGTGGCGGCCATCGGGGAACCAGTCGAAAGCTGTGCCTTTACCGTGAGGGAATCGGCGCGCCTCGCCAGCGGGATACGGAGCAATCCAAATCTCCTGTGTCACGGTACGTGCGGCGAGTTTTCCGCCGCCGGGAGCGAAGGGGAAAAGGGTATCGGTGCGGACAGGTAGCTTCACATCGGCCAACTGGCGAGGCGGGTCACCAACGGGTTCGCTGATCCAGAGCTGGGTGGGTGTGTCGCCGCTTGGACGAAGGAAGACAAGGCCCTTGCCATCTGGAGTGAACTGGCCGCTCATGCCGGCGTCATCGAGAATCTTGCGGGCGGCGCCCCCGGCGGCGCTGACGCACCAGAACTCGCGCCCGCTTTTGTAGCAGACGCGATTGCCGTCAGGCGACCAGAGGGGCCGGCCGACGGCACCTTCGGCCAACAGCACAGGGGTGGGATTATCGACCGGGCGAAGCCAGATCTGGCCGCCGGCCTTGAGATAGGCGATCGATTTGCCGTCGGGCGAGAAGGACGGATTGGTCTCGCTCTCCGGCTCCATGGCAAAGGGGATAAGGTCGACGGGGTCAATCTCTCCGGCGCCCCGCGCGAGAAGCAATGCCAGGGCCACACCGGCCGCTAACCCGCCGAGCGCGGCCAGTCCCCACACGGGTTTCGGGGTCCGCGACGGCGGCGCAACGGCATGGGCCGACAGGTCAGAGATGTGCTCGCGCATGTGGCGCAGGTCACGATGCAGATCGGCCGTGGCGCCGTAACGAAGCGATGGCTCCTTTTCCAGACATCGCTCGACGACCCATTTCAACGGCACCGGAACGGCGGGGCCGAGGGCGGGGACCTCCTCGGCAATGATGGCCGCCAGCGTCTGCGCGGCGCTGTCCCGTTTGAAGGGCTGCCGGCCGCTCAACAGTTCGTACAGCAAAACGCCGAAGCTGAACTGGTCACTACGCGAGTCGGCAGCGAGCCCTCGCGCCTGCTCAGGGCTCATATAGCTGGCAGTGCCGAGGATCGTTCCGGGGGTGCTGAGGAAGGTATCGGTGGTGTTGTCATCGGCCTTGCCGGCGAGGGGCGCGGTGCGTTTGGCGAGGCCGAAGTCGAGAATCTTGGCGCGGCCGTCCGGCGTCACCATGATGTTCTCCGGCTTCAGGTCGCGGTGGGTGATGCCGGCGGCATGCGCGGCGGCGAGGCCTTCAGTGATCTGGGAAGTCAGGTCCAACACCTTGCGAAGGGGAAGCACCCCACGGCTCATGAGGGCTCGCAGCGTTTCGCCTTCAACGAACTCGCTGACGATGAACGGCATGCCGGCCTCGGCTCCGACATCGTAGATGGCGACGATGTGGGGATGCTGCAGAGCGCTGGCAGCGCGTGCCTCCAGCTCGAAGCGTTGCCGGAGGTCGCCCGCCGACCCCTCGGGGAGGATCTTTAACGCCACGGAGCGGCCGAGTCTTGCGTCGGTGGCCTTCCAGACCTCGCCCATGCCGCCGGCGCCAAGCGGCGCCACCAGCTTGTAGGGTCCGAACGTGTCACCCGCGGCAGGCATTCCCACTATGCTACAACGCCGCCAGAATCTCTCCGGCCATTTGCGCGACGGTGTCCGGTGAGGAAAAGCGCATCCACCGGACGTGGTCCCCGGCTGGGCACCAGATGGAGGGATCGGTGGGGCCGAAAAGGGCGAGGACAGGCGTTCCCACAGCGGCGGCGAGGTGTGTGATGCCGCTATCGTTGCCAATATAGAGCCGAGCACCGGCGAGCCAGACGGCCAGTTCGTCGAGACCAGCAAAGCGCACCGCTCCGGCCAGAACCTCCTCCGGCCCGCACGTCCAGGCCACCGGTCCCGGCAGCATCGCCGCCAGTGCGTGGAAATGGGCGAGCGGCCAGTTCTTTCTCGCACCGCCGGAGAAGGGATGAAGAACAATTGCGCCGTGCGGCGGCCCGGTGATCGGAACGCGCGGGACGTAACGCGGCGGCTCCGACGGCAGCGCCGGGTAGAAGGTGAACGGCAGGTGGGCCACGGCCTGACGGAACTCGGGCCGGTTCGTTCCGTACCAGGAATGGATCCGGTCAAACTCAGCCAGCACAGGCGGCAGCGGCATGCCGGAAAGGCCGGCGAGATCGATGCCCGTATCGGCAAGCGCGCGAACGCGGTCGGCAAAGCGCACGAGCGGGACGACCGGACGGGGGATCCAGACCTCGGTATAGGCGTCGCGCAACAACTCCATATCCGGGAAGTGCCGGATGCAGTCCCCAATCGCGCCGGGGCGGATCAGTAGCGTCTTCCGTTTCACCGGAAATCGGCGGGGATCTTGATGTCGATGGTTTTCGGCGGCAGACAGGCGTTGTGATTACACGCCTGGTAGCGGAGTTTCCCCGTGAGCACGGTGAAGCCGGCCACTTTCGGCTTGAGTGTCGAGGTGATCGCAAAGTCGCCGGTGAAGACCGAAAGGGGCTTGTCGGAGAAGGCGTACCGCTCCTTCTTCGGCTCCGGGAAGGAGACCGAGACGGTTTCGACGGTAGCGGCATCCCAGGTCAGCTTCAGCGGGATGAGGTAAGGATCGTCGGGCTTGTTGGAGTTCAGGTGGTAGCCGTTCTGCAATTGCAGGCTGGTCTTCAATTGAAAACCCTCGCCCCGCTTGCCGCCCACCTGCCCGGCCGGGGCCACGCTCAGGACGTTATTCTGCGCCGCCAGCGGCAGCGCCAGCAACAGAAGCACGCTTCTCCACGGGGTCCTTGAGCAGTTCGACAATTTCATTCTGATAATCCTTTTTGCTGACCAGCCCGACATGCACGGCGGCAATACGGCCCTGACGGTCCACGATAAACGAAGTGGGCAGCGACTCCACGCCTCCGTATTTCTGCGCCGTCATATCGTCGCCGATCACGACTCGATAGTTCACTTTCGCCCTGGCAACGAACAGCTTCACGGCGTCCCAGCCTTCTTCGTCCATCGAAACGCCAAGTACGGCAAAGCCCTGATCGCGATAGTTCTGCTCGAACTCGACGAACCAGGGAACTTCAATCTTGCACGGCCCGCACCAGGTGGCCCAGAAGTTCAGCAAGACAACCTTGCCCTTATAATCCGACAGCTTGACGGGTTTCCCGTCGGCGTCCTTCAATTCAAAATCGGGCGCCGGCTTCCGGGCCGACTCTGCCTTCACGGCAGCACCAACGGCCTCCGGAGCAACGGCGCATCCCGCCATCGCCAACACTCCGGTCACCGTCATTGTCAGGGCAACTCGCACAGAAAACTCCTTTTCGCTCTCAGTATATCGATTGTTCCGGGCGCGCTTCCGTTGCGTCAATATGCGATTTATTGCGCCACGGCCCAATAGCCCTGCCGCGCTACAACCGAGCGCCCGCGCGCCTCCTTCAGCGTTACCTCCAGCGCGTGATAGCCCTCCGGCCCAGTGGCCGGAAAACTGATCACGTAGTGCCCGTGCAGTTCGGCGCCGACACGTGTCAGAAGCGATTCCAGACCGCGCAACGTCGAAAATGGCAGTTTCCGGCCACCGGAATGCGCGGCCAACACCTCGGCCGTATTCGTCTTACCGAGGCGTACCAACTCGCCGAGACCACCGATCAGATCAAGCCCACCGCCCGACGGCCGCGGCATCTCTGATCCCTTTGTCGTGAACTGAGTTTTCGTCGTCGAATAGGTGGCCGCATAGAGTTGGATATTGGAACGCTGCAACTGTTCCAGTACGGCTTCGAGTGCGGTTTCACTCCCCCGGTCCCGGCTCTCCCCTAGCAGAAGGATGACGCGCCGTTCGCCGGCCGGTCGCGCGGCGAGCGTCGCGGCGGCAAGGCTCACGGCATCGAGCATCCGGGCGGTACGTTCGGGAGCAGCCCGCAGTTGTGCCATCGCTCTTGTCATCTCCCCGGCATCCTGCGTAAAGTCCTGCGCTACCTCCGTCCGTTCCGCATACGTAACCACGGCCGCTGCCCCACGCTCACCGGCGATCAGCGGCTGCAGCATCGCGCCTACCTTCCGGATCTTCAGCAGCGCATTGGCCGACACATCGTTCGTCTGCGCCACCACGGCTAGAGCCAGTGGACTGGTGAGAGCATCGACGGTTTCCAGACGGAAGGCGACCAGACGGCCGTTGTCGGCCACCTGAAAGTCTTCCGTCTCCAGGCCGTCCACCAGCTGGCCCTTGCCGTCGGTCACGGTCACCGGAGAAACGACAACCGGGACCGTCGCGCGGAAACTGACCTCCTGCGCGACGGCGGTCACAAGGAAAAGCAGCAGAAAATGGCGCACAGATTCAGGACGCTACACGTCCACGCCGAGTTCCGCCCAGGTTACGACGCGCTGCTTGGCCATCGCCTCGTGACCGAGAATCGCCGTCAATGCGGCGGCCGCTCCGATCGAGATATCGGCCGGGTTCTTGCCCCGTCCGGCGATCAATTCATAAAAGGCCCGCGTGTGCGCGTGCGGCGGTTCGGCCACCTTTTCAGCCAGGGTCACCACCTCACCGGTCTGGCCCTGCGCCACATGCGGATAGAAGTTGGTGGAGTACATCAGATCCACGCCGCCCTTCTCACCGAAGATGTAGACCAACTGATTGCCGCCGGGCATCTGGCGGGGGTGGAAGACGTTCTGCGTGAAGGTCATCTTGACGCCGTTGGCGTACTCGTAAACAATGCTGCCGTTGTCGTAGATCGTCCGGCCGGCGGGCTGCCCCTTGTAACGCATGTTGCCGCCGAAGCCACAGGCCCGCACCGGATGAGCGTTCATCACCCAGTTGCAGAGGTCGAGGTTGTGCACGGACTGCTCGATGAGATAGCCGCCGGATTTGGTGACGTCGAAGTACCAGTCAGCCGAGGAGCCGTCATGAGGAAGATCGGCCGTGGCATGGCGCTGCGCCTTGATCATGTAGATCTCGCCAAGGACGCCGCCGTGGATTTTGCCGACAGCGTTGCCTAGCTGCACCATGGACCGAAGCTGTTGGCCAGCGACGAAAATCTTCTTGCTCCGGCGGGCCGCCCGGACCACCTGCCGCACCTGGGCCGGGGTGACGCCGATGGGTTTTTCACAGTAGACGTGCTTACCGGCTTCGAGTGCGGCCACGGCCATTTCGGCGTGGAGATGTGGCGGGGTGGCGACATACACAGCATCCACGTCCTTGCGCTCGATCACTTTCCGCCACTCCTTCGTCACGAAGGGATTGTCCTTCGCCGCGGCGCTGGCGGCTTTGTCGAGCCGGTCCGGCTTCAAATCACAAACCGCCGTCACTTTGGCATCCGGCTGGGCCAACACCCCCTGAAGCAGATAGGCGCCACGGTTGCCCGTCCCGATGACGGCGGTACCCACCCGCTCGTTCGGCGATTGCGCCATCACGGCCTGCGCGGCCGTCGCGGAAGACACTAAGAAAGTTCGGCGTTCCATGCTCCGGTTATATCACTGTCGATAAACCGCGAACTACCGTCTCTACATACTCGCGGGCGCGCCGCGCCAGCGCGTCTATTCCCTCCGCAGTTGAGGGCCGGGGCGCCAGCGGCTCGAAGATGTTCTCGCACGCCAGCGGCATCTCCAACCCGGTCCGCATCACGGGACGCAAAAGGCGATAGTGATCGATCTCTCCAAACCCCGGACCGCAGTCCTCGTCCTTGGGCCAGTTGCGATGGTCCTTGACGGCAAAGGCGCGAATGTCGCCGGCGCAGGTGGCGATGTCGGCGATGGGATCATGATTTTCGTAATCGAGCACGTTGCCCGCGTCATAGCAGATCCGCACGGATTGCGAGCCGACTTCGCGGACGATACGGGCACAATCGGCGCCGGTCGCAGTGTTCCCGCCATGTTGCTTGATAACGATCATGACACCGGCGGCGGCCGCGTCAGAAGACATTTTCCGCAAGTTTTCGACGAAGACATCCCGCTCGCCGGGCCCTGTTTTGCCGAACGTCAGCAGGTACGGGATCTTCGCCGCGGCGGCTTGTGCGATGCGGCGGCGGTGCGCGTCAAGCGCGCCGGCAGCCTCCAGATGCACGGTTGTGAACATCATGATGGGCCGCAGCCCGATATCGCCACAGCGCCGGGCGATGCGCACCGCTTCCGCTTCTCGCGCAAGCACATCAAGCAGCGCCTTCTTTTCATGCTGCACCCCCCATGCGACGTAGTCGTAGCCGGCCGACTTGATGCCGGTCAACGCTCGTTCGAACGGATGGGCCGAATAGGGCAGCGTCATGCAGGCCACTTGAAACCGCGTCGGTGCCGCCGACTGCGCGAAGGCCGTGAGAGGCAGGGTCGCGAACGTGCGCCGCCGCAATGCCTACACCTTCTCGGGCACGACGTACGGCTTGCGGTAGTTGCGCTTCAGGAACTGGTTGGCCTCAGCATCACCGACGAAGGTCTCCGTCTTGGGGTCAAACGTCAATTGGCGTCCCAAACGATAGGAGATGTTGCCGAGGTGCGCCAGCGCGGAGGCGTTGTGCGCCGTCTCCACCGGCCCGTTCTGGTCCGATGTCTTGCGGCTCTGCACGGCCTTGACGAAGTTCGCATAGTGGTCACCGCCAGCCTTGCGCGACGGCCCCGGCTCCCTCTTCTGGCCCAGGAAGATGGCGTACCGGTCGTAGTTGTAAACCACCAGGTAGCCGTCCGATCCATAGAAAATGTTCCCGACGGAGGCGCCATGCTCGTCGTTGGTGCACCAGTGGCGCACCTCAAACTGGATCATCTTCTGCTGGTCGGGATAGTGATAAAGCGAGGTCTGGACCTCTGGCGTCTCTTTGTCGTCATCCCACAGGAACTTGCCGCCCATCGAGGTAACCTTCGACGGGAGCGTGTCGACCCCCAGGCCCCACATGCACATGTCCGTCTCGTGAATCCCCTGGTTGCCGACGTCGCCATTGCCGTACTCCCAGTGCCAGTGCCAGTTGTAGTGGACGTGGCGCTCGGAGAAGGGCCGTTCCTGCGCCGGACCTTGCCAGATGTCGTAATTCAGTTCCGCAGGCACCGGGGATGGCTGCTTCCTGCCGATGCTGGGGCGCCAGCGGTAGACGAGGCCGCGGGACATATAGACCTTGCCGATTGCGCCGTTCCGCAGATGCGCAACGGCCTCCTGCAGCGCTTCACTGGAACGTAACTGCACGCCGTGCTGCACGATTCGCTTATATTTGTGTGCCGCTTCCACCATCTTGCGGCCTTCCCATATGTTGTGCGAGCCGGGCTTTTCGACGTAGACATCCTTGCCCGCCTGGCACGCCCAGATGGCGGCCAGCGAGTGCCAGTGGTTCGGCGTCGCGATGGAGACGGCGTCGATATCCTTCCGCTCGAAGACCTTTCGCAGATCCTGCTCGACGGCCGGCTTCCGTCCGAAGCGCTTTTCAAAGGCATCCAGTGTCTTCCGCGCCACGCGCAGATCCGGATCGCACAGGCACGCCACTTCCGCCTCGGGAACGTTTCCGAAGCCGGCAATGTGGTCCTTGCCCCGGCCGTTCAAACCAAGCACGGCAATGCGCACTTTCGAATTCGCCAGCACTCGCTTCTGCGAGGAAACAGCCGCCGCACCAGCGGCCATGAAGAACGTTCTGCGTGAAGACATCTCTTTGCGGAAGAATATCACGCCAGCAGTTCGCGAACCACCTTGCCGTGCACGTCGGTCAAGCGGTAGTGGCGGCCCTGAAACTTGAACGTCAGCTTCGTGTGATCAACGCCAAGCAGGTGCAGCATTGTGGCGTTGAGGTCGTGCACCTCCATGGGGTCCTTCACAATGTTGTAGCTGAAGTCGTCGGTCTCACCGTGTGTGTAGCCGGGCTTAAAGCCGCCGCCGGCCGCGAACATGGTGAAGCAGCGCGGATGATGGTCGCGTCCGTAGTTCGTTTCGGAGAGTTCTCCCTGGGAGTAGACGGTGCGGCCGAACTCCCCGCCCCACACCACGATGGTGTCCTCAAGCAGGCCGCGCTGCTTCAAATCGAGAATCAGCGCGGCGGACGCCTGATCGGTGTCCTCGCACTGCCACCGGATTTGCTTCGGCAGCGAGCCGTGCTGATCCCATCCGCGGTGAAACAGTTGAATAAACCGCACGCCGCGCTCGGCCAACCGGCGTGCCAGGATGCAGTTGGCGGCATACGATCCGGGCTTGCGGGAATCGGGCCCGTACATCTCAAACGTGGATTCCGGCTCCTTCGACAGGTCAGCCAACTCCGGCACGCTGGATTGCATGCGGAATGCCATCTCATACTGCGCGATGCGCGTGGCGATCTCCGGATCCTGGTACTCGTCCATCCGCATCTGGTTCAACTGCCCGAGGTCGTCGAGGAAGCGCCGCCGCGCGCCGGCGCCATAGCCATCGGGGTTGGAAAGATAGAGCACCGGGTCCTTGCCCGAACGGAACTTCACACCTTGGTACTTGGTGGGCAGGAACCCGCTTCCCCACATCCGGTCCGCGAGCGCCTGTGAGTTGCCGCGCCCCTGTGAAATCAGAACAACGAAGCCTGGCAGGTCCTGATTCTCACTGCCAAGCCCATAGGCAAGCCAGGAGCCGATCGACGGCCGACCGGCGAGCTGAAAACCGGTCTGAAAGAACGTAACGGCCGGGTCATGATTGATGGCCTCGGTGTGGAGGGATTTCATGATGCACAGTTCGTCGGCGATCTTCGACGTGTGTGGCAGCAGGTCACTCATCCAGGCGCCGGACTGTCCGTGCCGGGCGAACTTGAAGATCGTCGGCGCGGTAGGGAAAGTGGCCTGGTAGGCCGTCATGCCCGTCAATCGCTGCCCCATGCGAACCGACTCCGGCAGGTCGTGGCCGCGCACCTTCGCCAGATTCGGTTTCCAATCGAACAGATCCAACTGAGAGGGCCCGCCATGCTGGAACAGGAAGATGACCCGTTTGGCCTTCGCCTTGTGATGGGGCAAACCCGCCGTGGGGGCTCCCATTAGGGAGCCGAGCGCCGTCGAGAAGAGAAATCCGCGTCGCGTAAACATGCCCATCACTCCTTCGTAATCGCCTCATCGGTATTCATGATGAGGCTCGCCACCGCCATGTAGGCGGCCAGTTCGTTACGGTCCACGTTCGCGGCCGGTGGTTTCTCGCCGTAGGAAAGATAATCATCCCGCTCCCTGGCGTTCGACGCGAAATGATCCAGGTGATACGCAAGCGATGCATTCAGAACGCCAAGTTCCTTCCCCGTGGGCACCCGCGCCGTCACGATCCGGAATCCATGACGCAGCCGCGCGTCCCGGTCCAGGCCGCCTTCCAGGATCATCCGCTGTCCTATGAATCGCGCCGCTTCAAGAAACGTTACATCGTTCATCAGGTTCAGGGCTTGCAACGGCGTATTCGTGCGGTTCTCACGCACCATGCAGGCCTCGCGCTGGGACGCATCAAAGTTCATCATCATGGGCGGCGCGGCCGTGCGCTTCCAGAACGTGTAGAGACTACGGCGATAGAGGTCCGGCCCCTTGGCCTGCACATAGTCGAAGTCCTGCATGATGACTTCCTTCCACAACCCATCGGGCTGGTAGGGCTTCACCGAAGGTCCGCCGAGTTGCTCATGCAGCAGGCCGGCTTCGAACAACGCCGCATCGCGCACCATTTCAGCAGAAAGGCGAATGCGCGGCCCGCGCGCCAGCAGCCGGTTCTCCGGGTCCTTGGCAATCAGTTCCGGCGTCGCCTTTGCGCTCTGCCGGTAGGTCTCGCTCAACATGATCTTCTTCAGCAGCGCCTTCACATCCCAGTTATTTTCCATGAAGTCGACGGCAAGCCAATCGATCAACTCCGGGTGCGAAGGCCACTCTCCCTGCTGTCCGAAATCTTCGGCGGTCTTTACGATGCCCGTCCCGAACAGAGACTGCCAGAGCCGGTTTACAGTGACGCGGGCCATCAGGGGATTGCGCTTGTCGACCAGCCACATCGCAAAACCGAGGCGGTTGTTGGGCGCCCCTTCAGGAAGCGGAGGCAACACGGTGGGCAGACCCGGCTCCACCTCGTCGCCGGGCTTGTCGTAGGCGCCGCGAATCAACAGATGCGTCTTCTTCCGTACGGGCGACTCGGCCATGACCATCGCAGATGGGAAGGTCCGTTCAAATCGCGCCCGCTCCACGCGCAGGTCCTGCGCTTCGGTCCAAGCCTTGCGAACCGGCTCGGGGGAGCCGTGCTCAAGGAAGGCAAGCCGCAACTGGATTCGCTCCGCCTCCAACCGCTGAGACTCCGGCTTTGCGACAAGTTCGCCCAACGGCCGAGCCACGGCCATCATCGCCACCTCATCCGGCTGCAGCTCGCGGGCATAGACGTGCACTTCATCGAGAAGTCCGCGGAACCGCGTCTCCTTACCCGCGCCGCCGCCGACGGTCACCACGGCCGAATACTTCGCACCGGCGTTCTTGAAAGGCCGGTAGAGCGTGTCGGACACAATCTTCGTCTTCACCAGCTTTCCATCCACATAGATCCGCGCATCCTCGGCCATTTTGGACCCGGCGTAGGAGACGGCGATATGGCGCCAGCCTTCGCCAATCGGCGCCTCTGTCTCCACCTTCAGCGAGTCGCTCTCCCACTGGCTGGAAATATGAAAATGCACTTTGCCGTCCTCGACCAGCAGGCCGATTCCCTTCCCTTTGTAGGAGTCCGACGGCTTCCGGGTGACAACTGTACCGGCACCATTCACCCAGGCGGTAAATGTGAACCGGTCTTCAATATCGAACTGGGCGAGACTTTCCGGCGCCTTTACAACCGTCTCCCCATCAAACCGTTTCGCGCCGGCGATGCGGCCGACGTCGCCGCCATCATCGAACGGGAACGCGGCCAGTCGCTCCCCATACGGCGCCCAGACAGTGCGCGCGCCCGCGGTCCGGGCCCACTCCACCTGCCGGGGTGACGCCGCCGGGACCTGTGCCTCCAACGCCGCAATCCGGGCGTTCATCGAGGCCAGTTTCTGCTGCTGTTCAGCCGTCGGAGCGGCCATCAGCGGAGGAGAATTGCCATACTTCATCGCCCGGCCTCGCTCGGGCACATTATTGAAGTAGGCGTACATCTGGTAAAACTCCTTCTGCGTGAAGGGGTCGTACTTGTGGTTGTGGCAGCGCGTGCAGCCCATGGTAAGGCCCATAAAAACGGCCGAGGTTGTCTCGACTCGGTCCACGACGTACTCAACGGCATACTCGGCGTCCACAATGCCGTCCTCCGTGTTGCCGCGGTGATTGCGATTGAACCCGGTGGCCAGTTTCTGTTCAAACGTTGCGTTGGGCAACATGTCGCCGGCGATCTGTTCGACTACGAACTTGTCGAAAGGCTTGTTCTTGTTGAAGCTTTCGATGACGTAGTCCCGCCAGCGCCACATGACGCGCTCACCGTCGTACTGATATCCGTTCGTATCAGCGTAGCGAGCCGCGTCAAGCCAGCGTGCCGCCATTCGTTCCCCAAACCGCGGCGAGGAGAGCAACCGGTCCAGCAGCTTCTCATAGGAGCCCCCGCTTGCAAAGGCGTCAACCTCCGCGGGCGTGGGCGGCAACCCAGTCAGGTCCAGCGTCGCCCGGCGGATGAGCGTTTCTCTTGACGCCGGTGGCGACATCGACAACCCTTCGCGCGCCAGGCGTTCCTTCACGATGCTGTCGATCGAGCCAGCCTTCTTCACAGGCGGAATAAAGGACCAATGCGCTTCCCACTCGGCGCCCTGTGTGATCCAGGCTTTCAGAGTTTCAATCTCGGTGTCGGTTAGGGTGACACCAGACGCGGCTGGAGGCATTCGCAGCGCCGGCCGTGCATGCGTGATGCGCTGGACAACCAGGCTGGCCGCGGCATCTCCGCCGACAATCCCTCGTCTTCCACGGCCGAGATCCCTTTTCGCCGCCTCTTCGCTGTCCAGCCGCAGTGCGATCCCCTTGGTCTTCGCGTCCGGCCCGTGGCAGGCAAAGCATTTGTCGGAGAGAATCGGCCGGATGTCACGGTTGAACTGCAATTTGCCGTCAGCCGCGATCACCGTCCCGGCCAGCAGGAAGAATAGGGTGTACCGCATCGTTTGATCCAATTCTACATGGAGAACTTTCCCCTCAGCCGCGCACTACCTCAGTGAAATGCGACTCCTGGCAATCCTTTTTCTCTCGGCGGCGGTGCTGCTCGCCCAGCCCCGCGCCCGCAGCGTGGACCGGCCGGCATCCGTACAGCCCCATCTGACGGACGCCCAGATCCAGTCGCGCATTCAGGCAAAACTGTCGAAGTCCAAGATCGGCCGGAACGGATTCAAGTTCACCACCGTCAACGGCGTCACCACGATTGAGGGCAAGGCCAACGTCATTCAGCACAAGGGCGCCGCAACCCGGATGGCCAGGACTGCTGGCGCGCGCGCGGTGGTCAACAACATTCAGATCTCCGACGAGGCGCGGGCTGCCGCACGGTCGAAACTGTCCGCCTCACGCCGGGTCAGCGTCACCCGGTCCGAGCCGCGCTGAGCGGATCAGCCACGCACGCCCAACCCCAGCACCTTCCTGGCATACGCGATAGAGCGTTCCATGTGATCCCGCTGCTGGAACTGGATGGCCGGCAAAAAATGCGGGGGGATCTGCCGTCCTTGTAGATCTTCAATCACCACGTGCCCGTCATACGGCCGGCCCCGTTTCGCCAGTGCCAGAAAACGCGCGAAGTCGGCCGCCTTCACTTCGGGAAAGTCCGTCCAGAAGGTATCGTCATGAATCCGGTGCACATGGGGCGGCCGGCCGGTTATCGGCTTGATGTAGACGCGCAATGGCGGACAGACTTCTCTTGCCTTGGCCACAATGGCACGGAAGTCCACCGTCCCTTCACCCAGCGGGACCCACTGCACCGCAATGCCGTCCCGATGTTCGTAGACGACGGAATCGCGTAGATGGAGCGTCAAGGCCAGCGGCCCCAACACCTCGACGGTCTGCAGCGGATCCTCGAGCATAAAGACCGGGTTACCGGTGTCCAGATAGCTGCCGACATACTCCCTGCCCGCGGTCTCAATGATCGTCCGGTGCTCACGCGCCTGAAAGTCCTTGTGCACCTCGACGGCCAGCTTCACTCCGGCGTCCATCGCTTGCGTCCGCACCGCGCGAAGCATTCCGATGGCTGTTTCCAAATGCTTTTCCAAGGGGCCCGGCGGCAGGCTCGCCCTGTCCGAAGCGAGCAGCGTGCGAACCAGCGGCGACCCCATTCCGGCCGCTCGCTCGATGTTGCGGCGCAACTGCCGCATCTTCTCGTCCATCTCGACGGGATTGCGCGGCAAGAGCGAACTCCCGCCGGTTTCCAGGTGCAGGCCCAACTCCTTTGCCCTGGATCGGACCCATTTCCAGTGGGCCGGGTCATCTCGCTTCGCGTCGAGCGAGTCCTGCAGAAAGATGGCGTCCAGCCGCTGCGAAGCGCAGTAGTCCAGTAATTGGGCATCGTTCCACCGGAGCGCCCGCAGGCAATATGTATTCAGCCCCATCGGCACCGGCCCGGCGATTCCAGCAGCCGCCGCAGGCGCAATCAACATCCCAGTCAGAAACGTCCGCCGATCCATCCGCGCTCCCTCCCTAATAAATCTCAATGATTTTGATACCATCATGGGCATGCTGCCCCGGGCACTTCCCTTTATAGCTTTATTCACAATCCCGCTCCTTGCACAGGACCTGAAGATCAACCTCGGCCCCGTCGCCGGCTCCGTTCTGCAACGGAACGCCGAGGGACGGGCGGATGTCAAGATCGCCGGCTCTGCTCCAAGGGCCTCGAACAACAAGTTCGTGGAGGCTCGCGTCGTTAACGAGGCCGGCGAGCCGCTGCCGAACTTCGATTGGAAAGCGCTGGAGCGGGTGCGCAATGCCGGCTGGTCCGGCACCCTGGCTGGGATCCCGCAAGGTGGCCCGTACGCGATTGAGGTCCGCGTGGCCGGCACCACGACGGTCGATTCCGTAAAGGACCTGCTGGTGGGAGACCTTTGGCTGCTCGTTGGCCAGTCGAACATGCAGGGCGTCGGCAACCTGACTGACCTTGAGCAACCCGATCCGCGGATTCGCTCGTTTGATCAGGCAGATCGCTGGGTGCTCGCCACCGAACCACTCCATACGCTTGTCAATGCCGCCGATCGCGTGCATTGGAACAAAGACAAGGAAGGCAACCCGCGCAAGCTGGAGGGCCAGGAGTTGGAACAGTACGTCGCGAATCGAAAAAAGGGCGCAGGCCTAGGCCTTCCATTCGCCAAGGCGATGCTGCAGCGCACCGGTGTACCGATCGGCCTGCTGCCGAATGCGCATGGTGGAACGTCCATGGATCAGTGGAACCCCGAGCTTCGCGACAAGATGGGCGACTCCCTTTACGGGGCGACCTATCGGCGCGTCCTGGCGGCGGGCGGCAAGGTTCGCGGTGTGCTCTGGTACCAGGGCGAGTCTGACGCCAACCCGAAAGTGGTTGGGGCGTACGCCGAGAAGTTTGAAAAGCTGATTGCCGCCTTCCGCAGTGACTTTCAGCAGCCCGAGTTACCGTTCTACTACGTCCAGATCGGCCGCCACGTCGCATACACGAATCAGGCCGAATGGAATGCGGTGCAGGAGGCGCAACGCAAGTTGGAGTCGCGGGTACCAAAGGTAGGCATGGTCCCCGCCGTCGATCTTTCGCTTCATGACGGTATCCACATCAGCACGCCGGACCTGAAGCGGATCGCGGTTCGCCTGGCCAATCAGGTGAGTCACGATCTGCATCCGGACCTGCCGAAGTTCCAGCCTTATAAACGGGGTCCCCGGCCGGTTACCGCGAAACTGGAGGGGCAAGAGTTACGCGTTCTGTTCGCGGAAGTCAATGGCAAGCTGATGGCCACCGGACGAGTGACCGGCTTTTCGATTCACGGGCCCGATGGGGCGCCGGTGCCGGCCATCTTCCATGCGGAGATCGACCCGCGGGACAGCAACTCGATCCTCCTGCACATCGGCGGCAAACTCCCGGCCGGGGCGACCCTTCACTATGGAGCGGGGCGCGATCCGTATGTAAACCTCAATGATGAACTCGACATGGGCGTACCCGCCTTCGGGCCTCTCGCCATCGAGCAGTAAGCCGGTCGGCATTATCTGGAACGGGGCGCTTCGCGACGGTCGGCGCGAAGCGCTCGCCGGGGCGGACATCCGCCGTCGGGAAATCCATCTCCATCCGTGTCTGCGGGACAACCCCGATGAATACAGCCGGGTGTTGACCCACGAACTGTTTCACTTTGCATGGGTGCGGCTGGGCAATCCACGGCGCTCGGAGTGGAAGGCGCTCCTGCAGGTGGAACTGGCCGCCGGCGCACGGGGCGAACTTGGGTGGTCAAGCGAATGGCGCAAGCAGCATCTGCCCGCCCGGTTCGCTGAGTATGCCTGTGAGAGCTTCTGCGATACGGCGGCATGGCTTTATTCCATGTGCCGGGACCACGAAGAGTACACCCTGCGGCCGCGCTGGCGGACACGCCGTAAGGCTTGGTTTCAAAGCCTACCGCCTCTGCCCTTCTAGCGTTGCGCCCGCGTGAACCCCCGCGCCTGAAACTGGAAGCCATGGATGCCGGCGCGGTCATAGTACTGCTGCGTATTGTGGCTGACGCCGAGCAGGATTTCGTACTCGTGAGCAACCCCCAGGTCCCGCAGATGCGAATGCAGTTTCTCGGAGTCCGGGAATGAAACATCCTGCGTGCCGATGACGAGGCGGATCGCCAGATGCCCCAGCCGGTTGTAGTTCTTCCGCGCCAGTTCGAAGACGTCGTCCTCCTCCGAATACCACTGCGCCAGCTTGGATACCCACTTCTGCTGCTCGGGCTGCACGCCCAGGAAGAAATAGCCATCCAGCCGTATTCGTCCATAGGTGCCGGCAATCGCCAGCACACTCCCAAACATCTCCGGATACTTCAAGGCAAGCTTCAACGATCCGTTGCCGCCCATCGACATCCCCTCGATGGCACGGCCCATCGGCGCCGGCAGGGTGCGGTAATTCGTGTCGATATGCGGAATCAATTCCCGGATAATCATCGTTTCGGCCAGCACATTCTGCTCTTTCCAGTCCCGGTATTCGGACCGCTTGCCACCATTCGGAATCACCATGATCACCGGCGGCATGAGACCGGCCGCAATGGCTTTGTCGAGCAGCGCGGCCTGTGCCAATCCCTGCGACTCATGTCCACCGGCGCCGTGCAGCCAGTAGATCACCGGATATCACTTTGACGGTGCGGAGGCGTACTCGGAGGGCAGATAGATATTGAACCCTACGTCGGCCTGCATGGCCGCGCTCCGAATCACGTGATGGGTAACACCGCGTGGAGCATCTTTCGGCGGGTTCACCCAGGCGATGTCAAACTGCAGCGGTTCGCGTTGCGCGGCGGCCGACAGGGAAAGCAGCAGACCCAAAAGAATCGTTCGCATATGGCTCCCCGTATTGTATGCCCTGTCCCCGCGAATAAGGGACGTGAAAAACGGGCTCGCCATCCAAGACGCGGGAACGATATACTCTCTCGCCATGGGATCTCGCTTGCTGTTGACCGTCCTCTGCGCAGCCTCGCTTGCCGCGCAGCACAGTGAGACTGCGCTCACAAATCCGTTTCGCTCGCCGCGCGACCGGGAGCAGGGCGGCAGCTTCTATCGTTCGCAGTGCGCCGCCTGCCATGGCGTGGACGGCAAGGGCGGGGCGGCCGGCCCGAGCCTGGCCTCCGGCGCCTTCCGTCATGCCGCTTCCGACGAAGCCATGTTTCGGGTCATTACGCGAGGCATCCCCGGCACGTCTATGCCGGGATTTTCGATGAATGGACGCGAGATCTGGCAAATCGTCGCCTTCGTGCGCTCTCTCAGCGCCACTCGCGCCGGCGCTGGCCCGGCAGGCGACCCTGTTGCCGGCCGCGTTCTGCTCACCGCCAACCGGTGTCTGAACTGCCACTCCCTGCGCGGGGAGGGTGCTCCGCATGGCCTCGATCTTTCCAGTATCGCCGCGCGCCTCTCCCCAGCAGAACTCCGGTTGGCGCTGACAGACCCCTCGGCCGAGGTAGCTCCCGAATACTGGCCATGGCAGGGGACTCTGCAATCCGGCGAAACCATCAGCGGCTTTCGACTCAACGAGGACACCTTCTCCCTGCAGATCCGCGATGCGGCCGGCCGCCTTCGTTCCGTACCGAAGGCAGTCCTGTCAACACAATCGCTCGAACGCCGCTCGCCCATGCCCTCCTTCACCGGCAAACTCACGCCCGCGCAGTTGAACGACCTCGCCGCCTATCTCGCCACGTGCAAGGGAGACGCCCAATGAAACCCGCCCTCCTGCTTCTGTCCGCCGCCATGTTCGCGCAGGACACCAATTGGACCACCTATCACGGAAACTATGCCGGTCATCATCACAGCTCACTGCGCCAGGTCACCCCGGTCAACGCGAAAAACCTGGAATTGAAGTGGACGTTCCAGGCGCAGTCCCTTGAGAAGTTCGAGGCGACACCGCTCGTGGTCGATGGCGTCATGTATCTGACCGAGGCCCCCAACAACGTCATCGCCCTTGACGCCGCCACCGGCCGCGAGTTCTGGATCTATGAGCACAAACTGCCGGAAGTCACCTATCCCTGCTGCGGCAAGGTGAACCGCGGACTGGCGATTCACGACAAAACCTTATTCATGGGGACCCTCGACGGCAAACTGCTGGCAATCGACGCGGTCTCCGGACAACTCCGCTGGCAGACGACGGTCGTCGACTACCGCAAGGGCTACGCACTGACCCATGCCCCTTTGATCATCAAGGACAAAGTACTGGTTGGCACCGCCGGCGGCGAACTGGGCATTCGTGGATTCCTGGCCGCCTACAACATCACTACGGGCAAGGAGGTCTGGCGCTTCAAGACCATTCCCGAACCCGGTGAACCCGGCCACAACACCTGGGGCGGCGACTCCTGGAAGCATGGCGGCGGCCCCATCTGGCTGACCGGCTCCTACGACCCGGATCTCAATCTCACCTACTGGGGCGTAGGCAACCCGGGCCCGGACTGGAACGCCAAAGTACGCCCCGGCGACAACCTTTACACCAGTTCCGCCATTGCCCTCGATGCCGATACGGGCAAGCTGAAATGGCACTTCCAATTCACTCCGCACGACGAGTGGGATTGGGACTCGGTTCAGACACCCGTGCTGGTGGACCGGACATGGAAAGGCCGCCCGCGCAAGCTACTGCTCTGGGCCAACCGGAACGGCTTCTTCTACGTGCTTGACCGCGCGACGGGAGAGTTCCTGCAGGGCACGCCGTTTGTGAAGCTCGACTGGGCCACGGGCCTGGACGCCAAAGGCCGGCCGATGCTCGTCAAAGGGAAGAGCCCGACGCCGCAAGGGACAGTCATCTTCCCCGGCGTGCAAGGCGGCACCAACTGGATGGCGCCATCTTTCAGCCCGGTGACCAACCTCTTCTACTTGAACGTCTGGGATGACTATTCCAGCATCTACTTCTCCTGGGACCAGGAATACGAGCAGGGTAAGTGGTACGCGGGCGGGGGTGTGAAGGCGGAAGTGCAGTCGACGCGGCGGGACCGGTTGGCCCGCCGGGATCCGAAGTCCGGCTATGGGGCCGTGCGAGCGCTGCATCCGGACACCGGCGAAAAGGTGTGGGAGTTCCGGATGACGGACGTCAGCGAGGGCGGTATTGTCACCACCGCCTCCAACGTTCTGTTCACAGGTAATCGCGAAGGCCACGTCCTGGCGCTCGACGCCACCTCCGGCAAGCTGCTGTGGAACATCTACCTCGGCGGGCAGACCGCCGCTTCCCCCGTCACCTACCTGGTCAACGGGCAGCAGCGGTTCACCATCGCCGTCGGCCACACGCTCTATACCTTCGGCCTGCGAGAGTAGGTTTTACTGGGCCTTCGGCTTCGGTTCGCGGAAGGAGCGCTCCACCATGTCGTTGACGTCGGTGGAAACCGGGTGGTCCCGCCACAGCCAGCGCATCATCTCCGGAATCATCGGCCCGCCCTGCTTTTGGCCGTGGCGGCCGATGCCCCATGTATAGTTCACGTCGTACCCTTTCGCCGTCAACGCCTTCACCATCCGGACGTTCTGGTAGAACCAGTCGCGATCCTGGTTGTACTGCCCGCCTGGCCGCAACCCGCGGTTATCATTGCGGCCGTCCTGCAGAAAGATTCGGATCGGCTTCTTCTCGTTTTTCAGAATGATGTCGGAATACTGATGTCCGCCGCGCAGGTCGACGAAGCTGCCGACGATGCTCAAAACCTTGCGGAACTGGTCCGGCCGGTGCCAGGCAACCGTGAACGCCGCGATGGCGCCGGAACTCGCTCCGCCGATGCCTCGATGCTCGGGATCCCTGGAGATGTTGTACTCCTTATGGAGCACCGGCATCAGTTCGTCACAAATGACCTTCGCGTAGCGGTCGTCGAGCGAGTTGTACTCGGTGGGCCGGTTGGTCGTGCGGTCCCCCCACTCTCGCGGCGTTGCTTCGGGCTGGTCCGGCCGGCGGCCGGGGCTGATGAAGACGGCGATCATCACAGGCAGTTCGCGGCGGTAGATCAGGTTATCGAGTACGTTCTGCACGCGGGCGTCGCCTTCGGGCGCCATCATGGCCGGGCCGTCGTTGAAGACCATCAGATTCGCCGGTTCGGCCGGATCATACTGCGCCGGCACATACACCGAGTAGGTGTGCGACGTTCCCGGATAGGCCTCGCTCGGGATCTGAAACGGACCCTTGATGACACCCTTCGGCACGCCTTCATGGGCGAGCGAATCGGGGCCAAGACGGTAATGGACATCGGTGTTGACACCTTGGCCGGGCGGCTGCGCGAACGCGACGGCAACCAATGAACACAGGGTTAGGAAGGACTTTCGAATCACCGCGCCAAGATATCACAGCACACATCGATGTCGCCGGCTCGGACGCATCCAACGGCTACAGGCGCCCGCCGCAGCGCGAAACGGCGGGCGCCATCAACGCTTCCATGCCCTACTCTTCCGGAATTCGCTCCGTGCTCTCGGTCCGGCGGAGCGTCAGACGCGCCTCCGGAAGACCGGCCGCCTCAGTCGTGACGAAGACTGGGACGGCGGCAGGGAACAGTCTGGCAAGAATTGGGGTCACGGGCGTCCTACCATGACAGGCGCGAACGCCCCGCGAATTGGCTCACGCGTCGAGTAGCCGCTCACCCGATTCCAGATCGAAAAGCCAGGACGCCTTGGGCGGCAGCGTGATGTCGAACGCCTTGCCGGAACGGAAGGCAACGCGGCGCTGGCCGCCGTCCTTCGTATGAATCAGCAGCAGTCCGCCGCCGCCGTGAATCACCTCCCCGCCGTCGACGTAAAGATGCGCCCCTGCGGCTTGGAAGATGCGGCGCCACTCAGCCCATGGCAGCGGCGGGGCGCTGGCAAACCAGACGCTGCCGTGCTGCGTCAATCCGGGCGGGGCTTCGCCGACGCGGAACGCCGGGCGGAAGGCCAGCCCCTCGGCCGGTTGCAACTGCAAACCCGTGACCTCGCGCGAATACTCGATACTCATCGACTTGCCGTCGTGATAACCCGGAACGCCCTGGAAGACTACATTCCGGCCAGGTGCGACTACCCGCTCCCGAATGAACTTCCGCTGCCCAGCCGACAGCAGCCAGGTATTGGCGAAAACAACCACCTTGAACCGGGCCAGATCGATGGTCTCCAGGTCCTTCAGATGGATGGTCTCGATCGCCGCTCCCGCTCGCCATGCTTCGCCAAGCGTGCGGTTGACCGCCAACGGATCGGTGAGAGGATCGGTACCCTGGATCGAGCCGGTGTAGTAGTAAACCTCCGTATCAAAGACGAACAGCACATCGCCCGCAGGTCTATAGTCGCGCTGGTGATACCGCTCCAGCAGCGCCTGCAGGCGTTTGATCTCCGCCATCAATCGCGTATCGGCCCACCAGCCGGTTTGGTTGGAGGGGCCAAAGTCGTAGTACCAGAGCCCGGCGCCGCGCGTGAAACTCTCCAGGACATTGCGCCGGATGATGGCGTAGTCCGCTTCCAGATCCGTGAGCGCAAAGGCCGTATCGACGTTGTTCAACCACTTCCATGATGGCGTTTGATCCATCTCATCGAGGAAGAGTTTACCGTTCAGGCGAATGGTCTCAATCAACGCGCGGGTAATGCCGCTGCCACCGAGGTCGCGGTAAAGAGTACCGTAGGCCTGCGGCGCGCTGAGGTAGTCGACGTGAGGGGACTTGAGGACGGTATGCAGCGGCAGGTGGCCGCCGGTGGCATGCCGGTCGAACATGGAAAAGAAATAGCCGTAGAAGGTGCCGGTGAGAATCGGGCCACGCCAGGTCCGCTTCACCAGTTCGCAGAATTCAACGACCAGGCCGGCGACGAGTTCCTGCTGGCAGCGGTAGTAGTCGATGACGGTCTCGCGGCGCGCGGGGTCGCGGAAGATACCATCATCAAGCGCACGGCGCTCCTCGACCGACGGCACCGGCGCCGGAGCCCGCCCGGCCTTGCGGCGGTACTCGGCAAAGCGCCGCTGCATGGGCTGGCTGGTGTCCGGCTCATTTCGCATGAAGCCCCAGTAGTGCCATTCGCCATAAACCCCGCAAGCCACATGAACCCCGGCCAGCGCAGCAGCCTCCGGCGTGCGGCTCAACCCTCGCAACAGTTCCACCGTCTTTTCCCGCGCCGTCTGCCGCCATTTTTCCGACGCCAGGCTGACGCGCGGCGTCCGCATCAGGTCGTCCTGAATATGACGGATCGGGACGGTGCGAACAGGCGTCTCCAGGTCTCCATTTGCGTAGCGGACCAACTCATCCGGATTCGCCTCGGCCCACCACTTCGGCATATTCAAATGCCAGCGGAGCACCACCACTCCTTCCGGGCAGACGTCCAGGATGCCGCGGATCTGGCGGCGGGCAAGGTCGATCGACAGGCCCCCCGGTTGTGTCCAACAGTCGGCGAGAAACAGGTCCAACTGGAAGAGCTTGAAGCCGGCATCCACAAACTGGCGGATACTCTGGCGCGGGCCTTCTTCAAAGGAAAAGCGACCACCGGCGCAATCGGTGAGTGCATAAAAAGAGGCGTATACCGGCTTGTTCCGAATGAAGAGCGTGGGTTTGCCGCGCCAGGGGCGGACGGAAGCGGCGGCGGGCGCCGGAGGTGTTTGCGCAGGGAGCGCTGCCGCCGCGGCAGCCGCTTGCAGAAAGCCCCGGCGGGCGAGTGCGGATTCCATTATTCGAGCTTAAACGTCTTCCGGCCGCGGATGTTTCCACGGCGCCCGATAGGGGCGCGCTAACAGGCGGTTCGCCTGCTCATCCCCTTCCACCTTCTGCACAGTCGGGTTCCAGCGCAGCGTGCGGCCGAGTTCCTGCGAGAGATTGGCCAGAATACAGGAAGCCGAGGAGATATAGCCCTCTTCGATATCGGCCACGGGCCGGCCGCGCTTGTCGATGGCCGCCAGCAGGTCCCGCATGTGTCCGCGAATGGCCGGAGCGACGTGCTTCTCCAGTTCCGCCTCGGTTTTGTCTTCCGGGTACTCGTCCAACTCATACTTCACATCGCGATGGACGGCCTCCCCCTTGCCGAAGAGTTGAAAATCGTAGCTCATCACGCTGGCCTTCAACGTACCCTTCTCCCCGTAGAAAGTGGCGCCCCATGGATACTTGGGGTCCGGCGGATGGCCCCAACTGCGATGGACCCAGTTCACCTTCACGTCGCCGAAATCGAAGGTCGCCTCCTGCGTATCGGTAATGTTCGCCTTGCTCGCCTTGTCGATGAGAATGCCGCCGGTGGAAGAGATTGTCACCGGCCACCCCAGGTCCATCATCCAGCGGACCATGTCCAGCATGTGCACGCACATGTCCCCGACGATGCCATTCCCGTACTCCATAAACGCGCGCCAGCGGCGCGGATGGACAAGCGGATTGTAGGGCCGCATCGGCGCCGGACCGGTCCACATCTCGTAGTCGAGGTAGTCAGGAGCGGGCGCATCGGGCGGGTTGTCCTTGGCGCGCATATGGTAGTAGCAGTAGATCTCGACGTAGGCGATCTTTCCCAGCGCTCCCGAATCGATATAGCGCTGCTTGGCTTCCATCAGGTGGGGCGTGGAACGGCGCTGCGTGCCGATCTGCACCACCCGGCCATACTTGCGAGCGGCGGCCACCATCGCCTGCCCCTCGACGATGTCAACGCTGATCGGTTTCTGCACGTACATATCGCAGCCGGCCTTGGCCGCCTCAATCATCGCCAGGGCATGCCAGTGATCGGGCGTGGCGATCAGGCAGATATCTAGGTCGCGCTCCTTCAACATTTCGCGATAATCGCCGTATGTCCGCGGACGCTTCTTCGAAGCCTGCCGCTGGCTAACGAGGTCGGCCGCCGCGGACAGCATGCGCCTGTCGACGTCGCACAGCGATACAACCTCAACGGGGGCCACCTGGATCAGCCGCAGCAGGTCCGACTTCCCGTACCAACCGGCGCCGATCAATCCCACCCGGCGGGGCTTTCTGCCCGCCTGCGCGAAAAGGGCACCGCCCGTGGAAGAGAGGAAGGTCCGTCGATCCATGCCCCTATTCTACGGGTCCAACGTCAGCGGCGCGAGTAAAGAGCGGCGGCTCCTGCGCCGATCAGCAACAGCGGCCACAGTTCATGAAAGCCCAAACCGGGCACGAACTGGCCGATCAGGAAAATACAACCGACCAGGATCATCATCAGCGGGCCGATAAGGCCGTTGTCCATTGCTCGCGGGCTTTGTTCCATATCCGCAGGTACGTAAACCCGCCGGCGAAAGTTCCGTCAGCGCAGCGCTTCGTCGAGTTCCACGCGGTAACCCGTTACGAGCCGGTTCGTTTCGTTCGCCATGCCGGTGACGGCCATCATCTCGGCGAACATCTCCGGGGTCATTCCCTTCGAAGCCGCGGCCGCCGTATGGGACGCAACGCAGTACTCGCAGCCGTTGGTCACGGATACGGCGATATAGATCAGCTCCTTGGTAAGCGGGTCCAACGCGCCGGGAGCCATGATCTGGCGGATGCTTTCCCAGGTGCGGCGCAGCGTCGCCGGATCGTTGGCGAGGTACTTCCAGAAATTGTTAACGCGGTCCACTTTGCGCGTCGCCATGATTTCGTCAAAGACGGCTCGCACTTCCGGGGATGCGTCCTCATATTCGATCGGTTTCGAGTAGGCCATGGGGGACATTATGGCGCAGCCAGGGCGCGGCGGTACCAGGCGGCGAGGAAACGGGCCGCCTCATTGCGATGCGGTGGAACGTAGTCCCGGAACCGGCCGTTGGCCCCGAGGACCGGTTCGAGCGAAGCCCAGAACGCATCCCAATCGATCGTCTCCGTACCGCCCAACAAAAGGCGGTTGAGCGCCCGCAGAAACGTGTCGTTGACCGTTGTGGTACCCGTGCCATGGGTGGCGATCATCTGGGCACGGCGGCATCGCGTCACCACATCCTCGACGCTCTCCATTCCCCGGCAACTGCCAAGGAAGACAAGGCGCGCCGACGGCCGGAGCATCCGGCGCGTGTGAGGAAAGTGATGATCGTGACCACGATGCACCACGACGCTCGGTTCCCACCCGCGCTCCCGTAGCGCTCGCGTAACAACGGCCTGCCGCTCGGCGGCCGTCTCGCGCAGCGGAAAGCGGGCCGGGGTCTGGAGATCCACCGGAACGTTGGCGAGGATCTCTATGCGCCTGCCGTCAACGCCGCGCCCGGTAAGGTGGACCATAGCCTCGGTGCGAACGAGCTTCCAAGCGGCATCCCCGCGATAGGCGGCCAGAAAGCTCTCAAACGATTCCACCCCGTCGTCGTCGTTGTGAAATACATAGCGTTGGACCGAGACGCCACCTGGGAAAAGTTCGGCCACCGGCAGGCCCGCTGCTGAATCGGCCGCTTCCCGGTAGGTTTTCAGCAGTTCCCCGAGCGGGGACGCCGCTAAGCCTGAAATCGCCGCGGGCGGAACAAATGGAATCAGCGTGGCCGCGCGGGCGGCCTCGGCGAGGGGGTCCTCCGCATCATCGATTCCAGCAAGAGCCCGGGAGGCGACCGTGGCCGGAAGCACGGGAAAGGGCCCGCCACTGGTACAGAGCGACAGCGCCGCGCGAAGAACCTCAGGCGGCGAATCGAGAATGGCCGCCGAACTCCAGTCCAACCGGCGAAGCAACTTCGCGGCCGTCTCCCGCTCCTCCTCGGTTCGTGCGGCCGCCGCAAGCCTGATCGTCTCCACCGGCGTCAACAGCACCGAACCGGGATTCTGCCGCACGCGCAGCAGCGTCAACTCGGGCGGCAAGGCGGGCAGCGCACGGCGTGCAGCGTCACGGATCGCCGGCCCATAAGGCAGTTCGATGTACTGACGCTCCTGACGCAACGCTGCCTCCGGATGGCGCGCAGCAGTGGCGAGTAGAAGTCGGCGCGTCAACTCCGGCTCAGTGCGGACGGTGAACTCGGCGATGTCGAGCGCCTGTGCAAAGTGCAACTGCGGCAGCCAGCGACTATGAATTACTTCGCCGAGCAACCCGGCGGCGTCACGCGGCCGGGTCCGCGCCATGGCCAGATACGCAGCCCGGCGCAACCGCTCCCGCAACAGAGAGTCTCGTAGCTGGGCCGCTTTCTCAAAGGCCAGGCGCGGCGCAGTCTCGGCCAGATCCTGCACCTGTTCAAGGACCGTCGCAGGTTCGGCGGCCGCGGCAAGGGGCGGAGGGATAGGCGGCATTCTCCTTTCATTCTGTGATAACTTCGGGTGCATCGTGCTGAACAAGAAGGTTCTCGAGCAGTTTCTGGTGACGCCGGGCAAGAAGTTCCGGCTCAAGGACATCAACCCGGGCTGGCGCGGGGACAAATCCATGAAGGATCTCACGGACACGGAGCTGAAGGATTCCGCCCGCCAGCAACTCGAGGAAAATCTTAAGGAACTGGCGGCAGAACAGGCGAAACTATATGCCGACGACCGCTGGTCGGTCCTCGTTATCCTCCAGGCCATGGATGCGGCCGGCAAGGATGGCATGTTGAAGCACGTCACCTCGGGGTTGAATCCGCAGGGCTGCGATGTCTACAGCTTCAAGGCGCCTTCGGCCGATGAAATGGACCACTCCTATCTCTGGCGCATTATGCGCGTCAGCCCGGCGCGGGGCAAGATCACCATCTTCAACCGCTCCCATTACGAAGAGGTGCTGGTGGTGAAGGTCCATCCCGAGTATCTGAAGCGGCAGAAACTCCCCGAACAGTTGATCACCAAGAGGATCTGGGAGGAGCGCTACGAGGACATCAACAACTTCGAACGTCACCTGGCGCGCAACGGCACCATCATCCTGAAGTTCTTCCTCCACGTCTCCAAACAGGAGCAGAGGAAACGTTTTCTGGAGCGGCTCGAGGATCCCGAAAAGCACTGGAAGTTCTCCGCCCAGGATCTGAACGAGCGGCAGTATTGGAACGACTACATGCGCGCCTACGAAGACGCGCTCAACGCAACCAGCACGAAGTGGGCGCCGTGGTACGTCATCCCGGCCGACAACAAAGCCATCGCCCGCGCGTTGGTTTCCAACGTGATGACGCAGGCCATCAACCGGCTCAACCTCCAGTTCCCCGTCGTATCTCAGGAGGAGAAACTCGCCCTCGAAGAGGCTCGCACCCGCCTGATGAACGAATAACTACGCCGGTGGCGGAAGCCGCAGCAGGCAGCGCAGCGTATCGCGCGCAATCAACAACTCCTCGTTCGTCGGGATGACCCAGACGTTCAGGGGCGAGTCTGGCATGCTGATCCGCGCCTCGCGCCCTATGGCCCGGTGGTTCGATTCCGGATCGAACCGCAGTCCGATCCCCTCCATCCCGGAACAGATCTGCTCGCGTACCGGCGCCGAGTTCTCGCCGATTCCGCCAGTGAAGACGAGCGCGTCGGCGCCATTCAGCGCCGCCATGTAGGACCCGATGTATTTCCTCACGCGATAGCAGAAAACGTCGATCGTCAACGCCGCGCGCGAGTCGCCTCGATCCCGGTGCTTCAACAACGTCCGCATGTCCGACGACAGCCCCGATAGCCCGTAAAGACCGCTCTTCCGCGTCAGCAGGTTTTCCATTGCCGACGGCCCCTCGCCGCTCATCGCCATCATGTGCAACACCAGCGACGCATCGATATCCCCACAGCGCGTGCCCATCAGCAGGCCCTCCAGGGGAGTGAAGCCCATGGAGGTATCCACGGACCGGCCCCGGTCGATCGCGCACATCGAGGAGCCGTTACCCAGATGGCAACTAATGATTTTGAAGTGATCCTTCGGCTGGCCGTGCAGTTGTGCATAGCGCCATGAGATGTAACGGTGCGATACGCCATGAAACCCGTAGCGGCGGTAACCATCCTGCGCGTAGTAGCTGTAGGGGATTCCATATAGATACGAGTGCGGCGGAATGGTGTGGTGAAAGGCCGTATCGAAAACCGCCACATGACGCGCGCGCGGCAGCAGGGTCTTGGTGGCCCTGTAACCACGGACGTTGTGCGGGTTATGCAGCGGCGCCAGGTCGTAGAGGTCCTCGATCTGCTCGATCACATCCTCGTTAATCTCAACCGGCTCCTGGAATGTCTCGCCCCCATGAACGACACGGTGGCCGATGGCCTCAATGGGACCGAACGGCGCAATGGCGTCGATGACGGCGGCCAGCGCATCGTCCATGCTCAGAACCGGTCGGGTCGACCGGGTCCGCCGCCCGTCGGCGGTCACCGAGATGATCGCATCCTGTGTACCGATGCGCTCGACTACGGCCTTGGCCAGGACGCGGTCAGTGGTGTTGGCAATCTGCTCAGGGCTCGTTTCAAAGACCTGGCTCTTCAGGGAGGAACTTCCACAATTCAGGACGAGAATCTTCATGATCCTCTCTTCAGTTTACGCTTCAAAGTAACCAGTTCCGTCCCGGTAAGGTCCCGCCACTGACCCGGCTGCAGACCTGCCAGCGTAAGGTTTTCCATCGACCATCGCACCAGGCGCAGCGTGGGAAACCCGGCGGCGGCAGTCATGCGCCGTACTTGGCGGTTCCGGCCCTCGGTAAGAGTCAACTCCAGCCACGCGGTGGGGATCGACGCCCGGTATCGGACCGGCGGCACGCGAGCGGGAAGATCAGGAACCGCAATTTCACACACCTCAGCTGGGCGGGTCCGTTCGCCCTGGATGGTCACCCCCGAACGAAGCGCGGCCAGAGCGGCCGCATCGGGCGCACCCTCCACCTGCACCCAGTAAGTCCGGCGATGGCCGAAAGCCGGCGTCAACAGGCGGTGCTTCAGCGGACCATCATCGGTAAGCAGCAGCAATCCCTCGCTGTCGGCGTCCAACCGGCCAGCCGCATACACTCCAGGCACTCGGATAAAGTCGGCGAGCGTGGGACGCGGCGGAACAGTCCGGTCCGTGAACTGCGTCAGTACGCCGTAGGGCTTATGGAACAGAAGATAGCGCACAGAAAACGAAAGCGGCGGCGCCGCAGCACCGCCGCCCTCTGATCAGCCTACCAGTCAGGCCTGGGGAATGACCAGTACATCGCCCGGATGAATGACGGACTTCTCGTCCTTCAGTTTCCCCGGATTTGCGGCAATGATCTCCGGAAACCGCGCCCCGTTGCCCAGGTGCTTGGCGGCAATCTTCCACAACGAGTCACCGGCAACTACGGTATAGGTCACGGCGTCGGGCGCCGGAGCCGGCAGGGAAGGATCGATGTTGATGTCGAGCGTGAGGTCGGCATGAACGGGATCCACCGCCTTGGCCTGGTTCCACACGTCATTCTTCACATCCTGGTTCGGCGCATCGCCCTTGATGAGCAACTTGCCGTTCTCGATATGCACGTTGTGCAGCTTGACGTTCTTCTTCTTCGCCAGGTCGATGACGCTCTGGTACTTCGCTTTGACGACTTCAAGGTCCATGGATTTTTTCTCCTCGCTAGGTAGGGAGACGATGCTCCCCGCATAGGTAGAGTGTCTCACGCGCCATGGAGTTGCAAGGGTAACGGAGAATGCACACTGCGCTAGAGAGCCCAATACCGCGCATATGGTGGCGCACCCGGCTGCGCCGCGGCCACGCGGTCCGCCTCCAAGCTATCGGCGCAGTCCGCCCCATCGGGGTAACGATACCGCGCCACGAACTCCTCCTCCATCTCGAGGCCCCACCCTGGCGCTGCGGGCAGTTGATAATGCCCATCCCGCACCTCCAGCGGATAGCGGAATACTCCGGTCTGCAGGAACTCCAGGTATTCCAGCCATCGCCCGTCACTGCCGAACCAGGCCTGATCGAATGCCGACATCGGCCCAACCAGCTGTCCGAGCCCGATGCCACCGCTATGCGGGCACACCGGAACACCGAATTTAGCGGCCATCGCCACAATCGCGAACAACTCGTTCACCCCGCCGACGCGGGCTCCATCAATCTGGCAGTGGGTCAGCCCGCCGCCGGCCAGCAGTTGCTTGAACGTGATGGCATCGGGCGCCTGCTCGCCCCCGGCAACGCCCATACCCACCGGCGCCAGGGCCTCGCGCAACTTTGCGTAGCCCATGACATCGTTGTAAGCGATGGCCTCCTCAATAAACAGCAGTTTGTACTCGGCCAGTTCCATCATGTAGCTGGCGGCGTTCCGCCAGTCACCCAGATTCTGATTCGCGTCGGTCAACAATAGTGCGTCGGGGCCGGTGGAATCGCGCATCGCGTCCAGCATCCGGCGGTCCTCATCGAGCGCGCGTTGCCGGTCGTACTGTTGGCCGCGCCCGACTTTCGCCTTGAATGCCCGTGTGCCTTTCGCATAAAGCCCGCTGCAGATCTGCCGCACTTCTTCCAACGGCCGGCCGGACCAGCCCGCCGTACTGTAGACGCGTAGACCATCCCGCTCAATTCGCGCGACGTTCCGAGCCTTGGCCCCTTCGCGCGACTGCAGCATCTCCAACAGTTCCTCTTCCGTCAGCACGTCGCGCAGGTGATGGAAGTCGATCGCCTGCACGATACGCTCCGGCGAAAGGCTGACCAGCAGCCGCCACATCGGCACACCGTCGCGTTTGGCCCATAGATCCCACAGGGCGTTGACGATGCCCCCGACGGCCATCCGATAGGCGCCGAGCGCCAGCCAGCGCAGTTGATGATGTTCCGCCAGCGACTGCGCGAACAAACCGGGTTCCGCAATAAACTCCTCCAGATCCCGCCCCACCACGAATCGCCGCAGCGCCTCGATTGCCGCCGTCTGAATCTGCGTGCCATCCCCAATCGTAAATACCAAAGCCCGGCCCTCCAACCCCGTATCGGTGCGCAGCACTGGAATCGCGCAGGAGTAGTTTGGCGCAAGGTGGCGGGGATCGGACCCTGCCATGCCGAGCCGTACGGTGGGGTAGCGGATATCGAGAATCTCAAGAGAAACGATCTTGTGCCTGGAAGCCATTCCAGATCATTCTATCGCCGCCTCACCCGGATCCCGCTTCGGCCGCCACCGGCTTAGCGTCTCCTCCAGATCTCCTATAATCACAGGTTTGCTCAGAAAGTCATTCATTCCTGACGCAAAGCACGCCTGACGGTCTTCTTCCATCGCGCTAGCCGTGAGGGCGATCACCGGCAGGTCGCTGTATGCGCCACCCCACTGACGCAATGCCTTCGTCGTCTGGTAACCGTCCAACTCGGGCATCTGGCAATCCATCAGAACCAGATCAACGTGCTCGTCGCGGAGTATTGACAGCGCCTCGGCCCCGTGATTTGCCAACCGCACCTGATAGCCGAGTCGGGCCAGCATGCGTTGAAAGACCATCTGATTGACGCGGTTGTCTTCCGCCAGCAGCACCGTCGTCCCCACTCCGGGCGTTCCCAACTGATCGATTGGCGGCGGGGAGACGCCGGTCGAGTCTACCGCTTCGGCCAGCGGCAGCGTGACCCGGAAAATAGACCCACGCCCAGGTTCGCTCTCGACGGTGATCGTGCCGTCCATGGCGTTGACGAAACGTTGCACGATTGCTAATCCCAGCCCGCTGCCACCAAAACGGCGCGTGGTCGACGAATCCGCTTGCACGAAGGGGTCGAACAACGTTGCCAGCTTATCCTCGCTCACCCCTATCCCGGTATCGGAGACTTCAAAGGTGATTCGCCCCTCACCCGCCACGCTGACGCGCAAGCGGACGGCGCCATGCTCGGTGAATTTGACGGCATTGCCCACCAGGTTCAGCAACACCTGCCGCAATCGTTGGGGATCGCCCATCACTCGAACCGGCACACCCGGATCCCAGGTCAGCCAGATCACCACACCCTTGGCCTGCGCCTTGGGATGGAACAGTAACAGAAGGTTGTCGCATAGCGAGCGCAATTCGATCGGCGTCTTCTCCAAGGTCAGCATGCCGGCCTCCACCTTGGAGAGACTCAGGATGTCGTCGACGATCCCCACCAGATCATCGCTCGATTGCCGGATCACCGTCACCAGTTTCCTCTGATCGTTGTCCAGACGGGAATCGGCAAGTAACTGCACCGCCCCCAGGACGCCGTTCATCGGCGTGCGGATTTCGTGACTCATCGTCGCCAGAAATTCGGTCTTCGCGCGATTGGCCGATTGTGCCTGCAACATCGCTTTCTCCAGGTCCACCGTGCGTTCGTCCACCTTCGCTTCCAGCAACCGGTTCTGCTTGAGCAACCCGGAGTGGCGGCGCCGGATGAAGCCGACCGCCGCCCCCAGTGCGGCCAGTCCGCCAAGTACACGCACCCACCCCACCTGGTAGAAGGCCGGCCGAATCTCCACCGGCACACGCAGCGAGCGGCCGTTCCAGACCTGCAGGGCACTCGATGTCTGCAGGACGAACTCATAGTTACCCGGCGGCAGATTCGTATACTGGGCAGTCCTCGCTTCGTTGCAGGGAAGCCATGCGGGGTCGAATCCCTGCATCTGCTGGCGACAGAAGTCTCCGCCCAGCGGGTCCTGACGCAGCGTCTGAAACAGAAACTCCACCTTCTTCGTACCCGGCACCATGGACAAAGGTTCATTCAATTCCTGAGGCGTTCCATCGGCGGAGACAGCCAGTAGCAGGGCCACCGGTGGCCGCGGATCACGCTCGAAGCCGGACGGGTCCACCGACACCAGTCCTCGTAGACCCGGAAACCACAAACGTCCCTCCCGGTCCGTTGCCCCGGTTGCCGAAGTGACCAAACCAAAGTTGGTCGTCGGAAGCGACTGCTCCTCGCCGAATCGCTCCGCAAACAAAGGCTCTCCGGATAGAGCCTGCGCCCGCGAAAAACGCAGCAGGCCCGACCGTGTTGCGCACCAGATCTTGCCAAAGCGGTCGGGAGTGATGTGGAATACCTGATCACCGGCAAGCAACGCCTTTTCCGTCAGGAACCGGTTCCGTTTGGTCGAGTAGATCTCCAGTCCTTCCGTTGTCCCTATCCACAGCAATCCCTCCGCGTCCGCGCTGATGCTGTACCAGGACCGCGCGCGTGACGCCTCCGCATTCAGCGCGGGGCCAAAACCGCGCTCATCCAGGAGGAACAGGCCCTGGTACTGCGCCAGCGCCCACACGCGCCCGTTCGGGTCCCTTGTCATATGCCGGATGCGAGGCGGCCCCTCCAGCCGGTCCACCCGCCATTTCTTCTCCGAAGCGGTCCGCGACAAACGGTAACTTGCCGCAATGTTGGAATACAGCAGTTGATCTGCCCCTTCCGCATACAACGCCGGGAGGGTCCGTGCCTCTAACGCCTCCGTCGTCGCCAGCGGACTGACAGCCCCGTCGGCCCGGACGGTAAACAGCCCCTGCGCCGTCGCCGCCAACACCCCGCCATCAGGATATGGGAGCAGCGACTGCACTTCGGCCAGCTCCGGCGCCTGTACGGAAGTCTCCACGCGGCCATCCACAAGGCGGACCAGCCCCGAACTGCGAAGGCTTCCCCATACGGCTCCATCGGAGTCTACCGTAACGCCGGTGAGGTGGCTCTCCCGCAACCCTTCCCGCCGGGTAAAGGTACGGAAAACCGCCGGACTCACACGGTACAGATTTCCCCAACGGCCTCCCATCCACAGGTTTCCCTGCGGGTCCTCGGAGAATGTGGCGATCGTCTCTTCGTGCTCTTCGCCCAGATTGCGGACTTCCAACCGCTCCCCGCACAGCCGCGCAACC